>CAKMJS010000129.1 GCA_927405585.1 uncultured Desulfosporosinus sp. | reverse complement strand
ATTACAAGCACATCTGATTCGCGTGGAAGTTGACGTTGCGAACGGTTTGCCGAGTTTTGACATTGTTGGTTTGCCAAACACGGCTGTTAGAGAAGCTCGAGATCGGGTTCGATCAGCCATACGAAACTCAGGTTATCTGTTCCCCTTACAGAGGGTGACCGTCAACTTAGCTCCTGCGGATTTACGTAAAGAAGGTTCCGGTCTTGATTTACCGATAGCGATCGGGATACTCGCTGCAACTAGGCAATGCAGTTCACCTGATCTCGATCAATATGTTTTCTCAGGCGAATTATCGTTAGAGGGGACCCTTCGCCCAGTCCCTGGCGTACTTACCATGGCAATAACCTTGGATAATGAGAATACGAGAGTAGAAATTGAAGGAGGGCCGGAGGCCGAACGATTAAGGTTGATCGTTCCTCCCGATAATTTAGCTGAAGCTCGTCTTGTGACACGGTTAGCAACCCATAGTACTTTCAATTTAGATCAAATAGTGAGGATCATTGATAAAAGGAGCGACTTCGAAGAAGAAGTAATTGCTCGGATTCCTCCAGCAAACTCAAGCAACGGTCTGAGAGTGGACTTCGCGGATGTTCATGGGCAACAGCATGCCAAACGAGCCTTAGAAATTGCGGCTGCAGGAGGGCATAATGTCGTCCTTGTGGGGCCCCCAGGCTCAGGCAAAACGCTTCTGGCAAAAGCCTATGCCGGGATACTTCCCTTATTAAGCGACCAAGAAAGTATCGAGGTCACTCAGCTTTACAGTGTTTCAGGGCTACTTAATTGCAATGGATCCTTGGTTCAGCATCGCCCCTTTCGTAATCCTCATCATTCCGTAACCAGGGCTGGAATGATTGGTGGAGGAAGGGAGCTACGCCCAGGTGAATTAAGCTTTGCTAATCATGGTGTCTTGTTCTTAGATGAGCTTCCAGAGTTTGGACGTGAGGTTTTGGAATGTTTGAGGCAACCTTTAGAAGATCGAGAATTAACGATAACCCGTCAATCGGGGAGTATAACTTATCCTGCCCATGTAAGTGTCATAGCTAGTATGAATCCTTGCCCGTGCGGATATTATGGAGACCAAGGTCGCGTGTGTGCATGTTCACCGATGCAGATCCAAAATTATCGTGGTAGGATATCAGGTCCACTCTTAGATCGATTTGACATGCACGTAGAGGTGCCAAGGTTGAGTTACACGGAGTTAAAGAGTAGTCATGGGGCGGAATATTCCATTGTGGTCAGAGAACGGGTTATGGCGGCCCGTAGAAAGCAATGGGCACGTCTCGGTCCCGCAAAGACAAATGCGGAGATGAGCGCTAGGGAAACTAAAGAGCACGGAGCGCTAACTCCGAGTGGGGAGTCTCTTTTACATCGTATCTTTGACAGCCAAAGCCTCAGTGCTCGTGCGCATGATCGGATTTTAAGGGTTGCCCGCACGATTGCTGACCTCGGAGGAGCTTCGGATATCCTTCCGGCGCATTTGGCGGAGGCGATACAGTTTCGAACGTTGGATAGGGTACAGGCATAAAGTGTAAAGAAAAGTGAACATAGGGAGGAATCTCGTCTACCATAACTGTTTTGGCGATTACATAGAAATACCCTATAGGGTTGACTTAAATTATTTGTCAACTCTATAGGGTAAATAGTGAAGTACTCAGTCAAAGCTTAATAACATCTACTTCTACTCATGAGATTATCATTTACTGATATTCGTTGTGGCAACTGTTATTGGCTCATTACCTGGCTTAAGCTTTTCCATGGTGAAACCTGTGTAACCATAAATGACTGATATAACAGGAGATAGTAAGTTCAGGAAGGCGTACGGAAGATAGGCAAACGGACTAACGCCTAAAGTAGCGAACATGAAGGCACCACATGAATTCCAGGGAATTAACGGTGATGTCATTGTTCCAGCGTCTTCAATTATCCGAGAGAGGTTTTTGGGATGTAGGTTTTGCGCCTTAAACGCAGGGGTATACATCTTACCTGTGAGAACTATAGACAAGTACTGGTCAGCTGCCAGCATGTTTACAGCGATAGCAGTTAAGACGGTGCTTAGTACAAGCGAACCGGTTGACTTAGCAAAAGTCAATATTTTTTCAACAATCGCTTCCAACATTCTCGTTTTTTCCATGATCCCACCCAATGTCAAGGCAGCCATAACTAACGAAATTGTCCACATCATTGAATCGAGACCGCCTCTGGAAAGTAACTCGTCTACAAACTCTACGCCTGTTTCAGCTGCAAACCCATAATGTAAGGTTGAAACGACGCTTGCCAAGGTTGCCCCTTGGAATAAAACCGCAAAAATACAACCAAATATCATTCCACCAATTAACCCTGGTATGGCAGGAATTTTGAAATAAACCATTAAGATTACTAAAAATGCAGGAAGTAATAATATTGGGCTAATATAGAAGGAGTCACTTAAGGTAGCAAGAACTGTGCTAATATTGTCAGTTTCTGCTGCGCCTGAAGCGTACTTGACTCCTAAAATTGCATACAAGATTAAGGCAATTATCCACCCAGGCAAGGTAGTATAGACCATATGACGAATGTGCTCAAATAATTCAGCACCGGTAACCGCCGGAGCCATGTTCGTCGTATCGGATAGAGGGGACATCTTATCGCCAAAATAGGCACCTGACACAACGGCACCTGCTACCATCGGCAGGGGAATCCCCATGGCTGTTCCTATCCCGATTGCAGCCACACCGATCGTGCCTGCGGTAGACCAAGAGCTACCGATCGCTAAGGAAGTGAGACTGGCTATCACACAGACTGCAACTAAAAATATTGAAGGCTTTAGAATTAAAAGACCGTAATAGATCATTGAGGGTACTACTCCGCCAATAATCCATGAACCAATAACCATTCCGATAATCATTAAAATAATCATTGCTTTTAAACCCGAAGTGATTCCCGTAGTTATGCCCTCTTCGATCTCAGTCCATTTCATCCCTGTTCTTAGACCCATGAGCCCTGCAAAAACAGCTGAGAGCACCAGTGGGATCTGTGCATCACCTTCCAGAACCTTAATATTGAACAGCAACGACGACATGAGAAAGATTACAACGAGCATAGCCTCCCAAAAATATGGTTTTCGAATTTCCTTTGCCAAAACAATTCCTCCATTTATTATTTATTTATTGCGAAAACTTTATTAAATAATTTCCGCAAACCTCACTAAATAAATTATAAAGTATTATTCTTCAGATTAATACTTATTCAAGGAAAGATTTAATTTTCCTTCCCCATTCTTCTGAATAATGCAAAAATAATGCCAGAAAACAAGGTTTTTATTATTCTGTCGATATTGTAGTATTTATCGTTAAAATAGCTTACTGAAGGGGCAAAAATCAGCAAGTCCTTAGATTAATATTTAGTAAAAAAAATATTTGCTTAGAAGGAAAACCATTTTCTTTCACGAATACCATCTTAAACGCAAAAATATTTGCAGATGGAGTAATGATATGGATGACGTCAGCTTAGCGACAATTCTAGATGAACTAGATGAAGGAGTGCACGTTGTCGACCTTCAGGGAAACACCATATACTATAATAAGGCCATAGGGCGCATGGAAGGGATAGAGCCAAAGGATGTTTTAGGGCAAAGTTTATTGCGGTATTTTCCTTCCTTGTCTAAGGAAACGAGTACGCTTTGGCAAGTATTACAGACCCATAAACCCTTAGTACAGGTTAGTCAGACGTATCTCAGTCCTAGGGGAGAGAAGATAACGAGTGTAAATAATACATATCCGTTATATATAGAAGGAGAGCTTGTGGGGGCGTTTGAGGTGTCTAAGGACTTAAGCCGGGTGGTCCGCTTATCGGAGCAAGTGGTTCAGCTCCAGAGTGAACTCCATCCGCCCTTGCCCCATAAGGCTAGCAAGGGATCACTTTTCTATACTTTTAAGGATATTGTGACACAAAGCAAAGCCATGCTCGAACTAGTAGAAAAGGCAAAACGTGCGGCGAATACTGGAGTAAGTGTGTTAATTACGGGAGAAACTGGGACTGGCAAAGAAATGGTTGCCCAGAGTATTCATACCTACAGTTCACGCGCTCGTGGACCATTTATTGCTCAGAACTGTGCTGCATTGCCGGAAAGCTTACTAGAAGGGATTTTATTCGGTACGGTACGAGGAAGCTTTACTGGGGCCATAGATCGACCGGGCTTGTTCGAACAGGCTCAGGGAGGGACCATTTTATTAGATGAAATTGATTCTATGGGGCTAAACCTACAGGCAAAATTACTGCGGGTTTTACAAGAAGGAAGAGTTCGTCGCTTGGGAGACGTGCGGGAAAAAGTGATTGATGTTCGAGTTTTGGCAACCACTAATCAGCCCACGGATGAGAGCATACGTCAAGGTCGAATTCGGCCAGACCTCTATTATCGCATTAATGTTTTAGAGATCCCTCTCCCTCCCTTGAAGGAACGTCAGGAAGATATCGAACTTTTAGCTCATCATTTTCTAAAGCAACTGGCACATAAGCATCAGCGAAGCATTCCAACGATTAATCCTGATGTACTTCTCACCTTGAAAAAGCATGACTGGCCTGGTAATGTGAGAGAGCTTGCACATATTGTCGAAGGGGGACTGGTAACATCAGATCAGGTATTTGGTGTTAACGAGTTGCCGAATTATTTGCAGACGAAAGTCCCAGCTCACGAACAGCAGAGTAGCCGAGAGGAAATATCTGACCTAACCCTTCCGGAGAGCCTTCATCAGTTAGAAGTGAGCCTGATTCAGGCGGCTTTGGGTAAGTCCCAAGGGAATATAACGCAAGCTGCTAAACAATTAGGGATTTCCCGTCAATTACTTCAGTATAAGCTGCGAAATTTATAACAGAAAGAATATTTAAAAAAGCAAGATATTTTGCAGGAGGGCAAAATATCTTGCTTTTTAACTATGTTAATTATTAAAAGAAGTAGTTTTACGCAAGATAAGGCACAATAATATTCATGGATTGTAGGGGAGGTTTATGGCATAACTTTTGCATTAATATAAACAATGCAAGAAATTTGCATCAACTTTGGATGATAAAGATGAGGAGGGTTCAATATGTCTGACATACGTGTGATTCAATGGGGTTTAGGTGCCATGGGGAGTGGAATGGCTCGTTTAATGGAGTCTAAAACAGGGCTCAAGATCGTCGGTGCATATGATCAAGATCCACAGAAGGTTGGGCAGGATTTAGGGGATTTTTTAGGGGGGGCAGAGAATGGCGTGAGGATTCAACAGCCACCCAATGTGGGAGAAATGAGTTTAGAACAAGCAGATCTTGTCGTCCTGGCAACCTCCTCCTTTACGAAGGATGTTGCTCCCCAAATTGAGATAGCGCTCAAACATTCCTTAAATGTCATTAGCATCGCGGAGGAAATGGCTTACCCATGGGCTCAAGAACCAGAGCTAGCGAAACATATTGATGGTTTAGCCAAAGAGTATGGTGTAAGCGTCCTAGGAACAGGGATTAATCCGGGATTTGTACTGGATACTTTAATACTAGCCATGACCGGTCCCTGTCTAGAGGTAGATCATATTAAAGCTACCCGAATTAATGATCTTTCTCCATTTGGTCCTACGGTTATGCAGACGCAGGGCGTGGGAGTGAGCGTGGAAGCGTTTGAAGCAGGGTTGCAAAGCGGAGAAATTGTAGGACATGTTGGGTTTAAGGAATCCATTCATCTCTTAGCAAAAACCTTGGGCTGGAAATTGGATAGAATTGAGGAAACTCGATTTCCGATTATTTCAAAGGTGTATAGAGAAACAGCGCATGTGAAAGTGGAACCTGGTCATGTGGCGGGGTGCAAACATTCCGCGATCGGGTATGTTGATGGAGTTCCCAAGATCGAATTAATTCATCCACAGCAGGTTTTGCCTCAGTTGGAAGGGATTGAGACGGGAGATTATATCGACATCAGCGGACAGCCAGATATTCATTTAGCGATTAAACCGGAAATCCCAGGCGGCCTTGGAACCATGGCGATGGCAGTGAACATGATACCCCAAGTTTTAGCGGCTCGCCCAGGACTTTTAAGCATGGCCGAATTACCGGTTCCTGCCGCTCTGATGGGAGACGTACGGGCGCTTCTGGCTTGGCGAAAGGGGGAGTAAACAAATGAGTTCAGATCATAAGAGCAGCCTACAAGAGCATGTGGTGAGTGGTGATTGGGTCGAAATTTGGAACGTGATTATGGAATCAGGAAAACGGGCTCCTCAAGTTCCAGAGGATACACAAAAGGTACCCTTAGAGATGCGTTTGCGAGGTTTTCTCGTCAATGATAAAGCCAGACTTGGCGAAATTGTCTCTGTCCGCACTCGGATCGGGCGAGTGGTGGAAGGGAAATTGGTCTCGCTTCATCCCCGGTATAGCCATTCGTTCGGAGAACCGCAAAAGGTGCTATTAGATATTGGGCAAGAACTACGGACCTTTCTCAAGAAAGGGAGGGTTGGAGATGAGTAAACTATTGGATCAGTCTTATGAGGCAGTCATGGCTCGTAAGGGGGAGATTATGCGCAAGGCCATTGGGATTGATTATGCCGTGTTTGAGTTTGGTAAATTAGGTTTTGATTATGAAGGCATGATGGGCTCAGTGGCTTACTCTCTGGAGGAAACAAGCCGCATTCAACGAGCAACTGGGGTAGGGAACACGCCCCTGTTGGAGCTTCGACAGCTTACAGACTTGGCTCGCCGAGTCGCTCCTCAGGGGAAAGGGGCGAGAATTTTCGTCAAAGATGAAGCCGCTAATCCTTCGGGTAGTTTTAAAGCTCGTAGAGCAGCTTTATCAGTTTATGAAGCGAAAAAACGTGGGTATGCAGGTGTGATTGCAGCTACTTCCGGAAACTATGGGGCGGCGGTTGCTTCCCAAGCAGCGATGCTTGGAATTCCTTGTTTAATTGTTCAAGAAGCCTTTGACTCCCGAGGACAGGGACAACCGGAAATCATTGAAAAGAGTCGGGCGTGTGAGGCTTATGGGGCAGAGGTACTTCAGCTGTCGGTTGGTCCGGAACTCTTTTATATCTTCTTGCAACTATTAGAGGAAACCGGGTTTTTCAATGCGTCTCTCTATACACCGTTTGGAATTGCGGGTGTGGAAACCTTAGGGTATGAACTCGTGGAGCAAACCCGTCAGTTAACGGGTAAAGACCCAGACGCCGTGGTCATCACCCATGCTGGTGGAGGAAATGTCACGGGTACGGCGCGAGGGTTAGAAAAAGCCGGGTGTTCAGCTCAGATTATCGGGGCAAGTATTGACCTTAAAGGGCTACATATGGCCAGTGACCAAGCTTTTAACCGCAAATCATTTACGACTGGGCATACTGGTTTTGGCATCCCCTTTGCTGTCTGGCCGGACCGTTCGGATGTTCCCCGTAATGCTGCTCGGCCGTTGCGCTATTTAGATCGCTATATCACGGTGACCCAGGGGGACGCCTTTTATATTACAGAAGCTCTGGCGCAGTTGGAAGGTCTAGAACGTGGCCCCGCAGGAAATACGTCGTTAGCGGCTGCATTTGCTTTGGCACAGGAAATGGGAGAAGATGAAGTCATCGTAGTACAAGAGACAGAGTATACCGGAGCAGGTAAACATCCTCAAGCTCAGTTAACGTTTGCTAAAGAAAATGGAATTGAAGTGCGGCGTGGGGATCCGAGAGAGAGCATTCCAGGGAAAAGTATTATTATTCCAACTCATCCCGCTCAAATTCAGATTAAAGATATTGAGCTCGATCATATACGACTTAGCTACTTAAAAAATGTGGTGGGTGAAATACCGTATGCTAGTTTGCTAGAAAAGGACAGGGAATATTTGGCGGCTGAAACTCGCTGGAGTCAAGCTCGAATCCAAACAGCCTTAAATGTTAAAAAGGAGAGTACGCAATGAGTATGCAACGAATAGATGACTATGAAGCACGGCGTGGACATCTCTCGGAATTAAGTGAAAAAGAATTAGAAGAACGTTTTTGGCAGTTAGCCAATCAAATTGTAGATCCTTTGATAGACTTGGCTCGCACCCATACGACTCCCTCTATTGAGCGCTCTGTTCTCTTGAGGATGGGCTTGGATAGCCTTATGGCTAAGTCCATCGTGGATAAAGCATTACTGAATGGAGTTTTGGAGCATGGGGCAGGCCATTGTGTCTGGCGATTTGCGGTAATATCCGGACTAGAGATCCCTCAAGCAGCGGAAAGGTTAGCTCGCGGAGAGGGCTGGGAGAAAGTTAAAGGGCTTTTTGGAGAGGGGAAAAATAATGCCTGATTATTCACTTGATCCACACAGTAAAATGAATATTGAAAAAATCATGGAGAATCTGGAAGACTATCGACCAAGGCGGAGAGGATGGACTTGGCGTAAACTGATACCTCGTCAGGAGTTAGGACCCTTTACGTATTCTCAGACCTCGAAAGGTTTAAAAGCCAGTCAGCCTCTCCCTGCTGCAGGTTTTTTTGGCGGAATTGATCCTCAACCAGAATGTACCATAAGCTCGGAGATTGCTTCTGGGCGATTTGAAGATGACTTAAGACGAATGAGGATGTCAGCTTATCATGGAGCCGATCATATGATGGTCATTCGAACTGCTGGACAAAGTCATTTTGATGGTTTGCTGGAAGGGACTCCAGAAGGCATTGGTGGGGTTCCGATTAGTCGAAAACAACTGCGGGCCACACGTAAAGCATTGGATCTGATTGAGGATGAAGTGGGTCGGGAGATTAATTTGCATTCTTATGTTAGTGGCGTGGCAGGTCCAGAAGTCGCTGTTTTGTTATCGGAGGAAGGGGTCAATGGGGCACACCAAGACCCTCAATATAATGTCTTATATCGCAATATCAACGCCGTTCGTTCGTTTGTCGATGCCGCTGAAGCAAAAAAGGTCATGGATTGGGCTGAAATTGCTCAGATTGACGGGGCGCACAATGCAAATGCCACGGCCCGCGAAGCTTGGAAGGTGATGCCGGAGCTCCTTGTTCAACACGCTATCAACAGTGCCTACTCTGTCAAAGTTGGGATGACTAAGGATCGTATTTGCCTTTCGACTGTACCTCCAACGGCGCCTCCAGCTCCAGCACTCCGCTTGGATTTGCCCTATGCCGTGGCTTTGCGAGAATTATTTGTGGGGTATCGGATGCGGGCACAGATGAACACGAAATATATGGAGTCAGATACACGGGAAGTGACCGTCACCCATACCTTAAATGTTTTGCTTTCTCGCCTTACTTCTGCGGATATTCAAAGTACCATCACTCCAGATGAAGGGCGCAACGTTCCATGGCACTATAATACAGTGAATGGCGTCAACACAGCTAAGCAGGCCTTGGTGGGGATGGACGGTTTACAAGAGATGGTCGAGATTAAACGGGATGGGGTCTTGGGAGACCGAGTGCGCGAACTCAAAGAACGTGCCGTTTTATTTTTAGAAGAAATCATTGATACAGGCGGTTATTTCGAAGCGGTTCAACAAGGGTTCTTCGTGGATTCAGGAATGTATCCAGAGCGCAATGGTGACGGGATTGCCAGAGATATTAAAGGGGGAGTAGGGACAGAGGTTCTACTCCGAGCCCATGATTATTATGCCCCGGTATGTGGACACTTTGGCAATAATCTCAGACAAGAAGGGGTAAACCATACGTGTGATAAGATAGGCGGGTGCACTCTGTGCGTCCCTGAAAAAATTCAGTGGATTGATGAGCTTGATGAAGAGGATAATGTCAATCAACGGTTAGAGAAAAGTCGTCCTTTCCGTGAGGAAAAGTTAACGCCTGAAGTCCAGTGGGCAGGGGATGGGATTTTAAGTATGACCCTGTTTTTGCCGACAGATATTCGAACAGCTCATTTTGCTGCTTTAGAGATAGCAAAACAAATGGGCTGGGAAGAAACTGAGGTTACTCATAAACAAGTCATGCATCCCGCCGAGGGAACTGTTTTAGAGGTCAAGGGTAAAATGAAAGTCTCGATTGATCCGGCGACCCTTGAAATGCCAGAAGTAGAGGAACGACTTAGCGCAGAGGTTATTCGACAGAAAGTCAAGGAACGCCCAATGCTAGGAGTGGCTGCTACCGTCGGTCAAGATGAACATTCCGTGGGACTGCGGGAAATCCTTGATATTAAGCATGGCGGCCTAGAAGCTTTCGGAATGAAGTTTCACTACTTAGGAACTTCCGTGCCGATCTCGAAGGTTGTAGATGCTGCACTGGAAACGGGAGCCGAGGTTATTTTGATTAGCACGATTATTTCACACGGAGATATGCACCGTCTCAATATGCAGAAATTACACGATTTGTGTGTCGAACGGGGAGTTCGCGATCGTTTAATTCTTGTAGGTGGTGGAACCCAAGTTACCAATGAGATGGCTAAGGAATGGGGTATGGATGCCGGATTTGGAAGGGGGACCAAAGGAATTGATGTGGCCAGCTTTCTGATTAAGTATCGGGAGGAGCATTTCTCGAACAAAGAGAGGGATTAGCCGATGAAAAAGGTTTTAGTGGCTGAAATCGGTAGCACAACAACTGTGGTGAATGCTTTCGGTGATTTGGATACCAATAATCCGCGGCTGCTTGGGCAAGGCCTCTCTCCTACGACCGTGCTTGATGGGGATGTGGGGATTGGGTTGAGGAGAGCTGTAGCAGATCTTGAGAAAGCGATCGGACCAGTGGGATCTCTAAGCGATATTCCTTTTTACGCGACGAGTTCGGCAGCTGGTGGACTGAAAATGACGGTGCACGGTCTCGTGCCTGCGATGACTGCTCGTGCAGCCCGGGAAGCTGCCTTAGGAGCGGGAGCGGTGGTTCGTTATCAAACGGCTGGAGAACTAACTGAGGAAGATTGGGAAGAAATTGTTCGCATTCGTCCGAATATCATGCTTTTGGCGGGTGGAGTGGATCATGGAGATCGGCGTGTTGTTCTCGAAAACGCTAAGAAACTTGCGGCTTGGTTTAGTAAAGTCTCTTGGCGAAGTCCAATCATTTATGCTGGCAATGTCACTGCAACAGCGGGTGTGCAAAAAGCTCTTGCAGAAGCAAATCTCGATGTTCGAGTTGTACCGAATGTTTACCCTGAGATTGACCAGCTGAACATTGAACCAACTAGGCGCGCCATTCAGGAAGTCTTTGAACAACACATCACCGAAGCTCCGGGAATGCAAGGAATTCGGGAAATTGTCAATGGCAAAATCATGCCAACGCCTGGCGCTGTGATGCAAGCAGCTCACCTGATTTATGACGAAGTGGGAGATGTCATGGTGTTTGATGTCGGAGGAGCTACGACGGATGTCCATTCGATAACTCTGGGGGCGGAGGAAAATCAAAAATTAGCTCTTGGTCCAGAACCTTTAGCAAAACGAACGGTTGAAGGGGATCTTGGAGTTTATATTAATGCAAAAATCCTAGTGGAAATCATGGGGAACGAAAAAATAGTGGAGCATCATGGGCCGGATTGGTTAAAATATATAAAGTCTGTTCCTGAAACACCAGAAGAAATAACCCTAAGTGCGGAGTTAACCGCTGCAGCGCTAAGAATCGCACTCCTAAGGCACAGTGGTCGGTATCGTCATTATTATGGGACGAGCGGTCGGGTTACGCGCGTTGATGGACGGGATCTCACGCGGATTCGCTGGATTGTGGGAACAGGTGGGGCGCTTACCCGGCTTCCGAATGGTCTAAAAATGATGCATGAAAGTCTTCAACACGCGGGGGATGCCTTGCTTCCGAAGCAGGGTGTAGCCTTGATGCTAGACAAAGATTATATTATGGCATCATTAGGGGTGTTAACGACAACGTTTCGCCAAGGGGCTTGGCAACTTTTGCGTCAATCACTTGGAGTAGAAAATTAAAGGGAGCGGATAGGCGTGAGTTTGCCCGAAATAGTTGTTGACCTTACTAAAATCACCAAGAATGTGGAAGTGATAAGGCGGATAGCCGAACCCTATAACGTGGATGTAGTCGGCGTAACCAAGGGCTTTTTGGGTGATCCTAAGATTGCTGCAGCTATGTTGGCTGGAGGAATACGGATGTTAGCAGATTCTCGGCTAGAAAATCTTGCGCGCTTAAAACTGGCCTTTCCTGAGACTCCTCTGATGCTTTTGCGACTGCCGGGGCTTTCTCAGGTCGATGATACTGTGGCTCTAACAGAGGTTAGTTTAAATTCAACTTGGGAAGTCTTGCAGGCCCTTTCTCAAGCCGCCTTAAAACGCCACAAAACACATCGGGTGATTCTGATGGTGGATATGGGGGATTTACGAGAAGGGGTATGGCCAGATGAATTATCCCAATTAGTTGCCCGGATCCTTCCCCTAAAGGGTTTAATACTGGAAGGATTAGGCGTAAATTTAGCCTGCTATGGTGGAGTGATACCCACGACCGAGAACTTAGGACAACTTGTTGAGCTGTCTGCAGCGATGGAGAAAGAATTTGGGATTTCTTTACCTGTTATTTCTGGAGGGAATTCTGCTACGTTAGCTCTTCTTCAGAGTGGTAACGTACCGTCACGAATTAATCAATTACGGATCGGCGAAGGAATTCTACAAGGGACCGAGGCGGTTAACCGTCATCGCCTACCAGGTGCATTTTCTGATGCATTTATCTTAAGAGCTGAGATTTTGGAAATTTATAATAAACCAACCATGCCCATAGGCTCAATTGGACAGAACGCTTTTGGAGAAATTCCGATGTTTCTTGATAAAGGATGGCGGAAACGAGGAATAATTGCTTTAGGACGACAGGATGTTCCAACTGACGGCTTAATTATCAGGGATGCACGTCTTAAGATTTATGGGTCGAGTTCAGATCATTTAATTGTGGATGTCACAGAAGCTCCGGAGGTAACGGTAGGTTCAGTGGTAGAATTTGATTTGAATTATGGGGGATTGCTGGGGGCGATGACTTCTCCGTATGTTCATAAGCGCTATATATATTAAACAGATCAAGAAAATTGAACAGGGGGAATCTTAGTGAGTAAACCTGTCATTCGGATTATTGGAGTACCCATTGACCTTGGAGCGGATCGGCGTGGAGTGGATATGGGGCCAAGTGCTATGCGCTATGCTGGTTTAAATGCTAAGTTAGAACAGTTGGGCTGGAGTGTCGAGGATACTGGCAATATCGAGGTGCCGATCCCTGAAACACGCAAGATTATGGATAAACGGCTTAAGTATTTAGACGAAATTGTAAAGATAAGCGAGCAACTGCACCTCAAGGTAGAGGAGGCTATCAAAGACGGGGTTGTACCCTTGATTCTAGGTGGGGATCATAGTTTATCGATCGGTTCTCTGGCAGGACTGTCTTCAAGTGGTCGGCGTTTTGGCTTGATATGGGTTGACACGCATGGGGATTATAATTCACTGGAGACGACGAGCAGTGGCAATATTCATGGAATGCCCTTGGCAGTGGCTAATGGAATCGGTCCGAAGGAATTAACCTCGATTGGTGGAGAACAGAAAAAAATTCGAGAAGAAAACACGGTAATTATTGGAGCTCGTGATTTGGACGAACAAGAGCGGGAAATGCTTCATCGCTCCAAAATTACAGTTTTTACGATCAGCGATATTGATAAAAGAGGAATGAAGGAAGTTGTCAATGAAGCCATTCGCTTGGCGTCTCAGGGAACGGATGGAATCCATGTTAGTTTTGATATAGATGTGATTGATCCAGCAGAAGCACCAGGCGTGGGGACACCGATTGCTGGAGGGATAACCTATCGTGAAGCACATTTGGCGATGGAAATGATTGCGGATTCGGGCCTACTCATAAGTATGGATATGGTTGAGGTAAATCCAATTTTAGATTACCAGAACAAGACAGCTGAACTCGCGGTAGGGTTAATTTGTTCAGCCTTTGGGAAACGTATTTATTAGCAAGAATAGCAATGTTAATAAGTCTTAACATAAATTTACCAAGGCAGAGTAACTCAGCCCCCATGTAGATAAATATCTTTTATGACAAAATGAGCCGTGCAGAAGAGTTTCTCTGCACGGCTCTCTACGAGAGATTCGATTCAACATTGTTACATGGTGTTGTTCCCCGGAAGATTGCGTTCTGCTAACTCAATAGCCGCTTTCACCATATTACCACAATCTCTTGAAGAAACTCCTCCAAATCCTTCTTGATGGAGAGTCCCTGCAAAACCTAACTCTTGAGCAATTTGTTCTTTTAACTGGTAAGACATGATGCTGTTACGTCGTCTTGACATGAGAATCCTCCTTTCGATTGGACAGTTTCTTTCAACAACACTATTGATGAAAGTATGTTTAGTATAACTTTATCCTTGAATAAGTATGTAGAATAAACCACGTTAGTTCTTGGAAAAAGAAGAATGAATCTCCACCACTTTGTTGAACTATTTTTTTGCTTTTATAGGCAAAGAGGTTATAATGTGAGGAAAAAAGCGATGGGGTGACATTTTGTCATTATTATTTGGAACCGCCGGAGTCCCACTTTCCTCGAAGGATCGATCCAGTGAAGGTGGAGTGCGACGTATTCGGGAATTAAATCTCGGTGCCTTAGAAATAGAATTTGTCCAAGGGGTGCGTATGGGTGAGGAGAAAGCAAGAACCGTTGGTGCCGCAGCGCTAGAGGAAAATGTTGCTTTATCTTGTCATGCCCCTTACTTTATTAATCTCAACTCTCGTGAGCCAGAGAAAATTACTGCAAGCCGAGATCGCATACTGCATACCGCACGCATCTCTCAAATCCTAGGTGTGAGGAGTGCAATTTTTCATCCCGCGTTTAATCATGACGATTCGTCAGAAGTAGTGCTTGCTCGAGTAGTTCGTGAACTTACCGTGGTACGGGAAATTCTCGACGCAGAGGGAAATGACGTAATTCTTCGTCCAGAAACGACAGGTAAAGGATCACAGTTTGGCGATTTAGCGGAAACGATTCGGATTGCTCAAGAGGTTTCAGGTGTATTGCCTTGTATAGACTTTAGTCATCTTCATGCCCGGAGCAATGGACGATATAATTCCTATGACGAATTTTGTGAGATACTGAATAAACTTGCCGAGGACTTAGGGGATCGCTGGGTTAAGAATGTCCACTTCCATATTTCAGGTATCGAATATGGATTGAAGGGCGAGAAGCGACACCTTGTCTTAAAGGAATCCGACTTAAAGTATGAAGAATTAATGAAAGCATGTCTGACCTTTGGCGTGGAAGGGTTGGCTATCTGTGAAAGTCCAAACCTTGAGGAAGATGCCCTGCTCTTACAGGAGACGTATCGGACTTTAAGTTAGTCCAGTAAGTTTGACGAGGGGACGGGGAGGTTAAGGGTTTGACGGGTAGGTTGACAGGGGGGTTGGGTTGACAGGGGGACGGGTTTACTGACAACATTAAAAGTTGTCAATAACCACGTCCCCCTGTCATAACTTCTTGAGTTGTGTTTGCATTAATAACGCATTTGATGCTCACACTAAGCTGAGGAGGGATGTCAAATGCATACACTTTGGAAAGGATCTATTAGTTTTGGTTTAATAAATGTTCCAGTAAAAATGCATGCTGCTACAGAATCTCAGGAGTTTAAATTTAACTACCTGCATAAGGAATGCCAGAATCGGATACGATCGATCAAAAAATGCCCTACCTGTGATATGGAGGTCAGTACGGGTGATTTAGTCAAGGGCTATGAATATGAAAAAGATCGGTATGTTGTATTAAAGGATGAGGACCTTGCATCGTTGGAACAACCGATGAGTCGCTCGATTGACATTCTTGATTTTATTGATCTGCAAGAAGTCGATCCGATATATTATGAGAAGTCGTATTATCTGTCTCCTGAAGAAACAGCCCAGAAGGCTTATCGTTTACTATGTCAGGCGATGGAAGAGAGTGGTAAAGTTGCCTTGGCACGTGTGACTATGCGCTCTAAACAGCATTTGGCCTGTCTACGAGTTTTTGAGCAAGGCCTTGTGATGGAAACGATGCATTACCCGAAGGAAATACGTCATATGGATGCGTCGTGGGATCGGGTAGATCTGACAGAAGCGGAGATGAACATGGCACGTCAATTAATTGATAATTTAGCCCGTCCGTTTGAACCAGATAAGTATCGCGATGAGTTACACGAACAAATGGCTCAACTAATCGAAAGCAGAGTGTCAGGGGAGACCTTTAAAGTTGAAGCTCCGACAAAGGGCCGCAAGGTGGTTGATCTGATGGAAGCCTTGAGGGCTAGTATTGCATTGACAGAAAAGGGAAAAGGTCAGTTAAAAGATCAAGCTAAAGGGCAGGTAAAAGTTAAAGGACAGGTTGAAGCTAACGATACCGCAGAAACTAAAACAAAGGCTAATGACGATGCAGTAGAAAACCATGATAAAGGCTTGGAAGTGAATCAAGCTAGCTCAGAAAAACCAAAATCTTCGTTGACTCCTCGCAAACGGACAACCCGACGTGCGAAAGGAGCATAGTAGTGACTGACGCCCAATTTCCGATCAAAGTCATGGAAGCGGGAGAACTATGGCCGGCATTTATAGTGTTCGGCCTACACGTTTAGGACATGTCTCGACCCCTCTTCTTTGGGAGAAAGTAATAAACGGAGTTTATCCGGATGATTTTCATCTACGTTTGATATAAGGCTAAAAAGTGTCGGAGATCTTAGTAAGGTGATGAATCAGAAAAATTATTTCTCATCAATCCTTCACTATTTCGCCTAAAAAGTGGATATTCGTCAATATTCTGCGCAGGAGAAGAGTCTGTGTGTCCAGAAATGGAGGGCATAGGAGGGGAGCGCATTGGATATGGAACGGGAAAAACTAGTTCGAGCAGCTTTACGGACAATTAAGGGCGTTGGAAGCCAACATTTACGTCAACTTATCGCTTATTTCGGAAGTGCATTAAAAGCGTGGGAGGCACCTCAAAGAAACTATCTTCAATTCCCAAATTGGGAAAAATGGATCGGGGAAGTTATAAAGGAACGAAAAAACATTGACCCTGACGAGATTGGAGAGTCCTTACGCAAACAGGGGATACTGATCATCACACCTGATGAACCTGATTACCCCCCGCTACTAGCTGAGTTGGCGGATGCGCCCCCACTTCTATACTACCGTGGGCATTTACACAGAAATTCGGAGGTCTTAGCTATTGTCGGTTCCCGCCAAGCCACTGCATATGGAAAAGCTGCTGCACGAGTGTTGGCCCGCGACGCAGCAGCTAAAGGGCTGGTGATTGCTAGCGGTCTAGCACGAGGGATTGATACTGCTGCCCACCAAGGGGCTTTGGATGGTGGAGGAGTGACCTGGGCTTTTCTCGGCTGCGGTCTTGACCGAGTTTATCCATTGGAAAATCAACGTCTTGCCGAAGATATTGTAGATAAAGGGGCATTATTGAGTGAGTTTATACCGGGTACTCCCCCCAATGCTCTAAATTTCCCTGCACGAAATCGCTTAATAAGCGGATGTTCTCAGGGGGTTCTGGTGGTGGAGGCAGCCGTAAAGAGTGGTGCTCTGATTACGGTAGATTTTGCTTTGGAACAAGGGCGTGAAGTATTTGCCGTACCAGGGCCGATTTTCAGTCCAATGAGCCGTGGCGCCCATCATTTACTGCGTCAAGGCGCAAAAATTGTAGAGGGGATCGAAGACATCTGCCAGGAAGTGCCTGCCTGGTCTAATCAGAGCGCCTATCCTTCAATAAACACAAAATTGCTGCCGGAGAAAAAAGAGCTTCTTCTAGAAATGGACCATGAGTCAATTCTTCAGAAGTTAAGCGACGTTCCACTGCATATTGATCAACTTACAATTCACTCGACACAGGCTGTGTCCAGTATTTCTCTGGCCTTATTAGAACTCCAATTAGGCGGAAAAGTCATACAATTACCAGGGCAACATTATGTATTAGCTCGAGAGTGCTAGACATACTAGGAAAAAGGCGTTAAGATAGGGCTTAGTTTTACCAACGTTAACCTGAGTACTTAGAATAATCCAATTTGGGTATAAGTGTAGTAAGAAACTAAAAAAAATGGATAACCTTAATTATTGATCATAGGGATGGATTATTCGATAAAGGTTAATTAAGAGTTTTCTTAAAGTTTATTTGAGGTGAAATTATGTCTAAAACGCTTGTTATTGTTGAGTCCCCAGCCAAGGCAAAGTCAATCAGCAAATTTTTGGGAAGCCGTTATACGGTCAAAGCCTCCATGGGTCATTTGCGAGACCTACCTAAGAGTCAATTGGGTGTGGATGTTGATCACGACTTTGAACCTAAATATATTGCGATTCGTGGGCGGGGAGCTTTGATTAAGGAGTTACGTCTAGCAGCTAAAGGAGTAGACAAAGTGCTACTGGCTTCTGACCCTGATCGTGAGGGGGAAGCAATTGCTTGGCATCTTTCGTTTTTATTAGGTCTTGACTTGAACAACAAAAATCGTATTGAATTTCACGAAATTACCAAAACAGCCATACAGGCTGCACTTAAGCATCCACGTCAGATTGATCCCAATCGGGTGGATGCCCAGCAAGCTCGGCGGGTTTTGGATCGTTTGGTTGGCTATCAACTAAGTCCTTTGCTCTGGCGTAAAATCAAGAAGGGCTTAAGTGCCGGTCGAGTTCAATCCGTGGCCGTTCGATTAGTGGACGACCGAGAAGAGCAAATTAGGGCTTTTGTTTCGGATGAGTACTGGAGTCTAACAGCAGACCTTCAATTCGCTGGGGGAAAATTTCATGCGAAGCTATTAAAAAAATCTGGGCAAAAAGTTGCCATTGTCTCTAAAGCAGAAATGGAAGTTGTCTTAGACGATTTATCGGGGAAAGACTTTCAAGTATCGGATGTTCGCACAAAAGAAAAGAAGAGGCTCCCTGCACCTCCCTTCATAACGAGTAGCTTGCAGCAAGAAGCCCATCGGAAATTGGGTTTTTCTCCGAAGCGTACCATGATGTTAGCTCAGCAATTGTATGAGGGACTCGACCTTGGTAAAGAAGGTACTGTAGGTTTAATTACCTACATGCGTACAGATTCTGTCAAGATTGCCGAAACTGCCCAAGCGGAGGCCAAAGAATGGATTCTGTCCCAATACGGGAACGATTACTATCCCCCTGAACCACGTCAGTTTGCCAATAAAGGCCGGGCTCAGGAAGCGCATGAAGCGATCCGTCCCACAGTGGCTAAGCGAACACCGGATTTACTGAAGGGGATTTTATCACGAGATCAGTTACGGTTATACCGCTTGTTATGGGAGCGCTTTATTGCGAGTCAGATGAGTGTGGCTATCATGGATACGTTGACGGTCGATGTGCTTGTGGGTGAGTATTTATTTCGAGCGAATGCGTCAACAGTTCGTTTTCCTGGATTTTTGGCGGTCTATGAAGAAGGCAAAGACGAAGCTGAGCCAGTCGATGAAGAACAAAACTCCTTGACACTTTCAGTCTCTCCCGGAGAAAAACTAAAGCTTATTAAACTTCAAGACAAACAACATTTTACAGAACCACCGCCTCGCTACACTGAGGCCTCTCTCGTTCGCAAGATGGAAGAGGAAGGGATCGGAAGACCTAGTACATATGCGCCAACGATCGAAACAATTCAATCACGAGGGTATGTTGTTAAGGAAGAAAAACAACTCCTGCCTACGGAACTTGGCGAAATCGTGATTACCTTACTTAAAGAACATTTCCCAGATATTTTAAATCTGGAGTTTACAGCTAATTTGGAGGAGAAGCTCGATCTTATTGAAGAAGGAAGTGCTCCATGGAAGTCGGTGGTTGAAGACTATTATACGCCGTTCTCCGTGACGTTAGCTGAGGCAGAAGAGAAGATTGGGAAAGTCAAAATCGAGGATCAAGTTTCCGAAGAGCTTTGTGATCTATGTGGGCGCAATATGGTGATTAAGATGGGGCGCTACGGTAAATTTTTGGCCTGTCCAGGCTTTCCTGAGTGTCGAAATACTAAACCTCTCTTTGAAGAAGTGGGCACGAATTGCCCGAAATGTACAAAACCACTCGTGGTACGCCGCTCCAAGAAAGGCCGGAAGTTTTATGGCTGTAGTGGCTATCCAGAATGTGATTTTGTGTCATGGGAAATGCCAGCCCCAGACCCATGCCCAGAGTGTCAGCAGCTAATGGTGATTAAATCTTCGAAACGACAAAAAAAATATGTCTGCACAAATCCAGAATGCCGTCATACTTTGGTAATCGAAGAAAGCTAGATTGTAGGGGCAATTCATAAATTGCCCCTACACTGGGGTAAGGAGAGAATAAATACATGCAGCAACCGATAACTGTTATCGGAGCAGGTCTCGCAGGTTCCGAGGCTGCTTGGCAACTCGCTGAACGCGGTGTGAAGGTTGATTTATATGAAATGCGTCCCACTAAATATACCCCTGCGCATCATACGGACCGATTTGCAGAGCTCGTCTGCAGCAACTCGCTTCGAGGAGCGGGTTTAGAAAATGCGGTGGGGTTATTAAAGGAAGAAATGCGTCGCTTAGGGTCCCTCATCATGAGTGCTGCAGATCATAACGCGGTTCCCGCTGGCGGCGCTTTAGCTGTCGATCGGGAACTTTTTTCTAGTGAGGTTACCAAGCGGTTGGAAGACCATTCGAATATCGTGATTCATCGGCAGGAAATTAAAAGGGTTCCGCAGAATGAAGGGATAACCATTATTGCCAGTGGTCCGTTGACCTCCGATGATCTGGCGGAAGATATTATGAGGTTAACTGGCGAAGAAAGACTGGCCTTTTATGATGCGGCGGCTCCGATCGTTACGCTTGAATCCATCGATTTGCGCAAGGCTTTTTGGGCTTCGCGCTATGACAAGGGTGAAGCGGACTATCTGAACTGTCCGATGACGAGGGAAGAGTATGAGGTGTTTCATGAGGCCTTAGTTCAGGCGGAGGGTGCAGAAGTCCTTGGTTTTGAAGAAGGAAACGTTTTCGAAGGCTGTCTGCCTGTCGAAGTGATGGCCAAGCGTGGTCCTCAGACACTGACGTTTGGTCCTTTGAAACCAGTTGGGTTGCTGGATTCAAGAACTGGGCGTAAGTCCTATGCCGTTGTCCAGCTTCGCAAGGAAAATCAAGCTGGGACACTCTTTAATTTGGTAGGCTTTCAAACCCATCTAAAATGGGGAGAACAAAAAAGAGTTTTTTCATTAATTCCTGGCTTAGAGAAGGCCGAATTTGTGCGTTATGGTGTGATGCACCGCAATACGTTTCTCAATGCTCCAAAAGTACTCTCTGCTGACTTTAGTTTAAAGCTTAAACCAGAGATCTTCTTTGCTGGTCAAATGACAGGGGTCGAAGGATATGTTGAATCTGCCGCCAGCGGACTTTTGGCAGGCCTTAATGCTTGGCGACGGCTTTGTCAAATGAAACCCCTCGTGTTCCCAGCCGTGACGACCTTAGGTGGACTGGCGCGTCATTTAGAAGGGTCTCCCAGTGTAAATTTTCAACCGATGAACATTAACTTCGGGCTATTGCCACCCTTGACAGAACGGATACGGGATAAGCGTGAAAAGAACGCCAGGATTTCTGAACGAGCTTTGGAGACATTAAACGAGTTTTGTGCGTGGGAGGATTTGGGGAGGTAGTAAGTCTTGCTAGTGGATGAGGCCTTAAGTTTATTCGCGGGACATCAATATTCTCAAAATCGATCGGAACTCACGGTTGCCGCTTATCAGACTGATCTGGGCCAGTTTTTTAGGTTTGCGGCACTGGAACACGGTCTAGAAGCTGAAACACTCACGGTCGATCTGATCGATGTCTATACTGTGCGCGGTTTTTTAGGCATCTTAGCAGAATACGGATTGACGAGAAAAAGCATGGCTCGCAAACTTGCCGCACTACGGTCGTTTTTTAAGTTTTTATGCCGTAAGGAAATATTGCAAGTAAATCCAGTACAACGGGTAGCGAGTCCGAAGCTTGGACGAAAACTCCCGAATTTTTTATATTTAGACCAGATGGAAGGGTTACTCCGTGCATCGGATTGTACGAATCTACTAGGTTCTCGCGATCAAGTGATTATCGAGTTGCTCTATGGGTCTGGACTTAGGGTGAGTGAACTCGTTGGCTTAGATCGAGACAAGCTTGATTTAGAGATCGGACTGATTCGAGTGCTCGGGAAGGGGAGCAAGGAACGGGTTGTCCCTATCACGAACTATGCGATTCAGGCCATCGAGAGGTATCTCAGGATGCGGGTAGATAACAATAAAACTTTGCTACTCAATTACCAGGGGACTCGCTTATCGGCCAGGTCGGTACGGCGAATTTTGGACAAACTGGTTGCGAGAATTAGTCTAGAGCAACATGTGAATCCACATATGCTCCGCCATTCTTTTGCCACGCATATGTTGGATGGCGGAGCAGATCTTAGAAGTGTACAAGAGTTACTAGGCCACCTTAAGCTTTCATCAACTCAAATATATACGCATCTAACTCGAGAACGGCTTAAAAAGGTCTATACGCAGGCTCATCCTCGAGCAAAGTGAACTCGTCCAGCTAAAGCTGAACATCGAGTCTTCGGTGACGTAAGTCTCCAGTGCGATAGTCTCCAGTGCGATAGTCTCCAGTGGAGAGTATCGCCGAAAGCGCACGGCCCGTAACGAATACTATAGCGCTGAGGATAGACTTATGCCGAAGGCGCAGAGCCGTTGACGAGATCGGATAACTCTTTTTATCTTTAACAGAGTGAATTTTCACAAAAAGTTGCAAATTGTCTACAATTTACTTGACACACTGAAAATGCCCTAGTAAACTTTAAAGAAGGGGGTGTTAGCCATGTTTCATGCAACGACCATTGTCGCAGTGAAAAAAGGGGAACACGTAGCCATAGCGGGTGACGGTCAAGTGACTTTTGGGCAAGCAACCGTAATGAAACATAAAGCGCGAAAAGTCCGTCGTTTATTCCATGGCAAAGTGATTGCTGGGTTTGCGGGATCTGTAGCAGACGCCTTTACACTTTTTGATAAGTTTGAACAAAAACTCGAAGAGTACCATGGGAATCTTCAGCGGGCGGCTGTCGAGTTAGCGAAGGAATGGCGAACTGACAAAATGTTGCGTAACCTAGAAGCACTGCTATTAGTCGCGGATACCCAAAATCTCTTGATTGTATCGGGTTCCGGTGAAGTGATTGAACCGGACGATGGGATCGCCGCCATTGGCTCAGGCGGAAACTATGCTTTGGCCGCCGCACGTGCTTTAGTGAAACATACCGATTTGCCGACCACGGAAATCGTTCGAGAAGCAATGCTCGTAGCTGCTTCTATTTGTGTTTATACGAATGAGCAAATTAATGTGGAAGAGTTATAGGAGGTGAGACAGACTATGGACAGCTTGACACCTCGAGAAATTGTCCGCGAATTGGACCGGTTTATCGTTGGACAAGATGCGGCAAAACGTGCAGTTGCGGTTGCCTTGCGTAATCGTTACCGTCGTTCATGTTTATCAGAGCAATTACAAGAAGAAATTATACCCAAAAATATTTTAATGATTGGCCCAACAGGTGTCGGTAAGACGGAAATTGCCCGGCGCTTAGCAAAGCTTGTTCGCGCACCTTTCATTAAGATCGAAGCGACGAAATTTACGGAAGTTGGATATGTAGGCCGGGATGTGGAAGCGATTATTCGAGACTTAATCGAGATTGCCTTACGTATGGTGAAGGTGGAGCGCGCAGACCAGGTACAAGTTCAAGCAGCCATCAATGCCGAAAAGCGTTTGATCGAACTATTAGTCCCGGAAAAACGCTCCGAGAGTACATCAAACAATCCCTTTCAGATGCTATTCGGTCAAACGCCAGACCCAGAAAAAGACATTGATGTGACGCCCGAAATGGAGAAAGAACGTAAGTTAGTCGCTGAACGCTTGCGGCTTGGGGAGCTTGAGGAGCTGATTATCGAAATTGCAGTTGAAGAAGCTACGCCTCTTTCTGATATGCTGGGTAACAATAACATGATGGAAATGGGTATGAATATCCAAGATATGATGTCAGGGCTACTCCCTAAGCGGCATAAGAAGAGAAAGGTAACCGTTCGCGAAGCGCGTAAGATCTTGGTCCATGAAGAGACTCAAAATTTAATTGATCAAGATGAAGCAGTTCAAGAGGCCATTCGGAGAACAGAACATGAGGGAATCGTTTTCCTAGATGAAATCGATAAAATTGCTGGCCGCGATGGTGCGGGTGGTCCGGACGTTTCTAGGGGAGGAGTACAACGTGATATCCTCCCAATTGTAGAAGGTTCTACAGTTGTTACAAAGTATGGTCCCGTTAAAACCGATCACATACTCTTTATTGCAGCGGGTGCCTTCCATCTCAGCAAGCCCTCGGATCTTATTCCAGAACTTCAGGGACGGTTCCCTATTCGAGTGGAACTTCAATCGTTAAGTGTGGCTGATTTCAAAAGTATTCTTACCGAACCCCAATCGTCGTTGATTAAACAGTACAGCGCATTATTGGGAGCGGAAGGGATAATGGTAGATTTTACAGAGAATGCTATTGATGAATTAGCAGAGGTTGCCTACAAAGTAAATTCCAGCACAGAAAATATTGGGGCTAGACGTCTTCACACGATAGTGGAAAAAGTGCTCGAGGAATTGTCTTTCGAAGCTTCCGAATTACCCGACGACTACACAGTAACTATTAACCGAGAATATGTTCAACAGCGTTTGGGCGATGTGGTGCAAAATCAGGATTTGGCGCGCTACATTTTGTAAAATATAAAATCGACTTAACAATAATAAACTTAAGGAGGATAATGTAACTTATGAAAACAACATTATTAGAGAAAACTAGAACCATTAATAAATTAATTCAACGTGCTGCTGGGAATCCGGTAGATTTTGAGGAAATGGCTAAGGTACTTAGTAAAATGGTCATTGCCAACATTTATATAGTTGGCCGTCGAGGAAAGATCCTTGGCTATAGTTTTATGGACGATTTTGTGTGTGGGACAATGGAAGATATTGTCGTTCATTCCGAGCGTTTCCCGGAAAGTTATAATGAAGGTCTGATGAAAGTTAGCGAGACAAAAACCAACACCGCGCAGGTTGCTAATGGCTGTGTCTTTAATTGTAATGAACCGTGCCATTTCACAAATAAGTTGACTACAGTCGTTCCTATCTTAGGCGGAGGAGAACGAGTTGGGACGCTTGTGCTCGCCAAATATGATGAAGAATTTGAAGAAGAAGACCTAATCCTTGCTGAATACGGAGCAACAGTTGTGGGTATGGAAATATTACGGGTTAAAGCAGAGCGAGCAGAAGAAGAAGCTCGTAAAAAAGCAGCGGTCCAAATCGCCGTAGGGACGCTGTCTTACTCTGAGCTTGAAGCCGTGGAACACATCTTTGCCGAACTAGGTGGTGGAGAAGGACTTTTAGTTGCCAGTAAAATTGCCGATCGAGTGGGGATAACCCGCTCAGTCATTGTCAATGCTTTGCGTAAATTTGAGTCAGCCGGTGTGATTGAGTCGAAGTCGTTAGGCATGAAAGGTACCTATATTCGAGTGCTCAATGATTATTTGTTAGACGAATTGAATAAGCATGTGAAACACATAAAGTAAGACAGAAATCAGAGGCAGAAGCCAGAGGCCAGGGATCAGAAGCCAAGGATCAGAAGGGGAATACCCCGGTCTGACTCATCCGGCCTCTGACCTCTGACTTCTGTATTCACAGGAGGGTAATTTGATGGATGAGCATGATTATGTTTACCAACTAAGACCACTTATCGTTCCTGGCGTTGTGTTTCTAATCCTTTATCCCATGGTTATAAGTGGTTTGAACTTCTTTAGTAAGCTACCCATTCTAGAACTAAAAGTTCTCACAGGGATCTATGTCACAGCCATGCTGGGAATATTATTTTTATGGATCGTTGGAATGAGTAAACGTGTTCAAATCAAAGATCGGCACATTGTCTTTCGGTCGATACTGGGTAAACACATCATAGAACCGCAGCATATTCGACGGGTGGCTTTTTATTTTGATGGAAAAGGACGAGAGGTTGCTCAGATCAGCACCAAAGGTGAGGTTTATTATGTGAGCGAATTCTATTTCCCCTTTCCCGAGTTGATGAGTGACTTAGAGAATTTCATATTAAAGTATGGTTTGCGTTCTAATCTTGAGAGCTATGCTGGTTTAATTGATTAGGGAGACGATACATCGTGACCTGTCTCGCATGAAATTAGGCAAGGCACGATGCATTTGGCAACTACTTGTAATGGATTGCAGAATGTGCTAATCTATCTATTGGTAGTGTGATTTAATGAAACACGCAGAGGGATTAGGGCGTCAGTCCCTGTCGGGAGACAGGGGGCGTTTTGAGATGAACCTGCGGACGAAAAAACAAAAGAAAGTTGGTTTAAACATGGCTGTAATTTCTATGAAACAATTATTGGAAGCGGGTGTCCACTTCGGACATCAAACTCGGCGCTGGAATCCGAAAATGGCTCGTTATATCTTTACTGAGCGCAATGGTATCTATATCATTGATCTACAAAAAACCGTTAAAAAAGTGGATGAAGCTTATAACTTTGTTCGGAACCTTGCTACTGAGGGTGGTACCATGTTGTTCGTGGGTACTAAGAAACAAGCTCAAGAGTCTGTCAAAGATGAAGCAGAGCGTTGCGGTATGTATTTTGTGAATGAGCGTTGGCTTGGTGGTATGCTCACAAACTTCCAAACGATTCAAAGACGTGTCGATCGTTTACGTGTTTTGGAACGAATGGAAGCTGAAGGCGTTTTCGATGTGCTTACGAAGAAAGAAGTTTCAGCACTGCGTCACGAGATGGAGAAATTAGAACGCTTTTTAGGCGGCATCAAAAATATGAAAAAACTTCCGGATGCCTTGTTTATCGTAGATCCCCGTAAAGAGCGGATTGCGGTCGCAGAGGCACGCCGTTTGAAGATTCCTATTGTTGCAATTGTTGATACAAACTGCGATCCGGATGAAATCGATGTTGTCATTCCTGCTAACGATGATGCAATTCGTGCAGTCAAGTTACTCACTTCGAAGATGGCTGATGCGATTATCGAAGGACAACATAGTAATGACGATAGCGAAGAGGAAGCTGGAGAAGTCGCCGAAGGCTAAAATCGAGGTTCGATGCACGAGGCGCGAGGCTCGAATACTGAGTCTGGCCCTCGTGCATTGTAAATTAAACATAAACTGTAAAACATAACAATCGTGCCTCGAGCATCGAGCATCATGCCTCGAATTTGCCTCGAGCAGCGAATTTAGGAGGGATATCCATGGCAGACGTAAGCGCAGCACAAGTAAAGGAGCTTCGGGAGCGTACAGGGGCAGGTATGATGGATTGTAAGAAAGCCCTGATACAGTGTAATTGTCAGGTTGATAAGGCCTGTGATTTTTTACGGGAGAAAGGTCTTGCAGCCGCCGCCAAAAAAGAAGGGCGTGTTGCGGCTGAAGGGACGGTTGAAGCCTATATTCATGGCGGTGGGCGCATTGGCGTGCTACTCGAAGTGAACTGTGAAACGGATTTTGTAGCTCGTGGGGATGAATTCAGAACATTAGTTCGCGATCTTGGCTTGCATATTGCTGCAGCCAACCCACAATATTTGAATAAAGAAGATGTGCCTGCAGACGTACTTCAGCACGAGAGAGATATTTTGAAAGCCCAAGCTCTTAATGAAGGAAAGCCTGAAAAGATCATAGAAAAAATGGTCGAAGGCCGAATCGAAAAATTCTATAAAGAAGTTTGTTTAATGGATCAAGCTTTCGTCAAAGACCCTGATAAAAATGTGCGTGACTTAGTGATGGATAAGATCGCTAAAATCGGGGAGCGTATTGTTATTCGTCGTTTTACTCGCTATGAGTTAGGTGCCGGACTTGAAAAACGACAAGATGATTTTGCTGCAGAAGTTATGAAAGAAATGAATCGCTAACACAACCGAGACAATCTATTGAGAGAACACCCCGGTGTTCTCTTTTTTTAGAATGTGAGAGGATTTCCCTCTCTAGGTGTAGAATTAGATTGATGGAGGTTAATCCATGGAAAAACCACGGTATAGTCGAGTGGTCCTTAAGATTAGCGGCGAAGCGCTAGCGGGCAGGCAAGGATTTGGCCTTGAACACGATATGTTGGTTTCCGTAGCAACTCAGGTGGCGGAAATTCGAGATATGGGAGTTGAAGTAAGCCTTGTTGTTGGTGGCGGAAACATATGGCGTGGCATTGCGGGAAGTGCCCAAGGGATGGATCGCGCGACGGCTGATTATATGGGCATGCTGGCAACAGTGATGAACGCCCTGGCTTTGCAGGATGCCTTAGAAAAGGCTGGGACAGTCACCCGTGTCTTGTCGGCGATCGAAATGCGTCAAGTTGCTGAACCCTATATTCGGCGACGAGCGATTCGGCATATGGAAAAAGGACGCATTGTGATTTTTGCAGCTGGAACAGGTAACCCCTACTTTTCGACTGATACTACGGCAGCTTTGCGGGCGGCTGAGCTCGAAGCTGACGTCATTTTGATGGCCAAGAAGGTCGATGGAGTTTACGATTCTGATCCGGTTAAAAATCCTAATGCTAAGAAGTTCGACCGTTTAAGTTATCTCGATGTCCTCAGCAAAGAACTCGGTGTGATGGATTCCACAGCCACTTCACTGTGTATGGACAATAATATTCCTGTGATAGTTTTTGACCTTACGGCACCGGGTAATATTCGTAAGGTTATTATGGGTGAAGCCATTGGAACTTATGTGGGGAGGGATAGTAAATGATCTCCGAGGTGATTAAAGACGCAGGAGAACGGATGCATAAGGGAGTTGACGCGTTACGCAGGGAGTATTCCACAATCAGGGCAGGCCGCGCTAATCCGAGTGTTTTGGACAAGGTTATGGTTGACTATTATGGGTCTCCCACTCCAATTAATCAGCTTGCTAATATCTCTGCGCCTGAACCAAGAATGCTAGTTATCCAGGCTTGGGACAGAACCGTTCTTCCAACTATTGAAAAGGCCATCATGAAATCAGATCTAGGGCTAAATCCATCAAGTGATGGTACTGTGATTCGCTTGATCATTCCTCAACTTACAGCTGAGCGGCGCCTGGAACTGGTCAAAAAAGTCAAAAAAGAGGCTGAAGAAGCACGTGTTGCAATTCGTAACGTACGCCGTGATGTCAATGATAAGCTTAAGAGACTTGAAAAAGAGCATGAGGCTTCCGAAGACGAAATCAAGAGAGCCCAAGAAGATGTTCAAAAATTAACCGACAAGTTCATTAAAGAAATCGAACATGTCATGGAAACCAAGGAAAGCGAAATCACTGAGGTATGATGCAAGGTTTACTCGGCCGAAATTGGAGCGAAGTAAAGCTTGAACTAGAAGGTATGGGTAGACCTTACGCTTTTCAGATCTCGCGCCCTCATGGTAAAATGGATGCGTGGGGAAGCTGCCGTGTTGTTCGCGTCAGAGAATTGGATGATCGTGTAGAGGTTGTCTTAGCGTATGAAAAATTCTCGCCAAGGCAGCCATAGACCTTTACTCGAGGTTCGAGGTTCGAGGTTCGAGGTTCGATCTAAGAACCACGAAAGCATGAACTTCAAACTACGGATAGGGGTCTTTTTCGTAGTACGCTGTTTGAATAGCGTGGTTCGATATTCTAACTACGAACCCACGAAGGCACGAATTTCGAATAGGGGATCTTTTAATCGATGTTCGATGTTAGGTGCTCGAGGTTCGATATTCAGACTCCGAACCACGAAAAGCACGTACCACGAACTTCGAATAGGTTTTTTTTGTACGATATTCGATGTTCGAATACTATGGTTTGAAGGTCAAAACCCGTAGTCCGTAGTTCTAAGTCTGTAGTTCAAAGTTCGTAGTTCGAACCTCGAACCTCGAACCTCGATTAAGGGGGTGGAATGATGTGGTTCAAACCTTGGAAACAAAATAAAGTGGAACCAAAAGATCAGGTTGCTATGGACCGCCTCCCGCGTCATATTGCCATTATCATGGACGGTAATGGACGTTGGGCTCAGAAACGAGGCCTTCCTCGTTCCATGGGACATCGGGCAGGTGTCGAGGCCTTACGAAAGATCGTTAAGGCGTGTTCTAAACTTGAGATTCAGGTGTTGACTGTTTATGCGTTCTCTACAGAAAATTGGAAAAGGCCGAAGGATGAAGTGGGAGTGCTGATGACACTTCTCACGGAGTACCTGAGAAAGGAACTCCTGGAGCTTCATCAAAACAAGGTCGTCATTCGGACTATGGGGAAAATTAGTGACCTTCCGCTGGAAGCACAACACGAATTAGCTCACTCAATGGAGAGTACTCGAGATAATACAGGTCTCATTCTTAACTTGGCTCTAAATTATGGCGGCCGATCAGAGATTATCGAGGCTGTGAGGAGTTTGAGCCAAGAGGTTTTAAGCGGAAAGCAACGCATTGAAGAAATTGATGAACAACGGTTTAGCGAAAGACTCTACACTCGAGGATTACCGGATCCAGATCTGCTGATTCGAACCTCAGGGGAAATGAGGTTAAGTAACTTCCTGCTTTGGCAGTTGGCTTATACAGAAATAGTTGTAGTAGAAGAACTTTGGCCAGATTTTGGTCAAGCGGCTTTACTTGAAGCGATCAAGGCTTACCAGAAGCGTGATCGTCGTTTCGGGGGAATACATACAAATTGAGGAGAGCACATGGTAAAACGAACAGTTAGTGCCTTGATTGGTGCACCACTTTTCTTGGGACTTATCTATATGGGTGGGCAGTATATTGCTTTTTTGGTGGCTGTGTTAACGTTATTAGCATTACAGGAATTTTTGCAAATTGGTGAACAAATGGGTATTCGCCCTTGGTTTAAACTGACCATTTTTGTCACAATTATTTGGCTGCTTAGTCTGTTAATCGGCGGAGCAGAATGGATGTTGCCAATCCTTGTCTTCTGGCTTCTGATCGGACTTGGACGACTGGCCTTGACTTATCCAAAGACGTCGCTGGCAGAAGCAAATTTTAATTTATTGGCGGTTTTTTATTCCGTGGTCTTATTATCCCATCTTTATTTACTCCGTCAGCTTCCGAATGGAATTGAATGGACGTTACTTACGATTTTTTTGGTATGGGCGACGGATACGGGTGCATACCTTATAGGGAGACAATTTGGAAGACATCTTTTGGCCCCTCAGGTTAGTCCTAAGAAAACTGTGGAAGGTTCACTGGGAGGATTATTGGGTAGTATTTTAGTAGCCTTAATGTTCTGGCGCTTTGTCGGCGGAACCTCCTTGATTACGTATATGATCTTGGCTCTTATTATTGGAATCAGCGCTCAAATTGGTGATTTATTCGAGTCAGCCTTGAAGCGCAGCGCAGGGGTTAAAGATTCCGGAAAGCTTATACCAGGGCATGGTGGGATCTTAGACCGCTTCGATAGTCTCATTTTTGCGCTGCCCTTAATGTATTACGGTGTAAAATTACTTTCGTGAGGTGAAAGCGTTGAGCATTCAGAAACACCCTATATGGACAAATTTAAACAGGCTTGCGGTAGTAACGACTGGCCTAATCCTGTTGAAAGTCTTTACATACTTTTTCCAAGACTTTTTGCCTGTATTTGGTGACGTCGTTTCTAAAACGTTCAGTGCATTCTTCCCCTTTGTTATCGCGCTCTTACTGGCTTTCTTACTTGAACCGCTTGTTGTGCGACTTATGAGAGGGATAAAAATTCGACGAGCCTATGCCTCGGTACTTACCCTTATTTTGGCACTTGCCGGATTGAGCCTATTCATTTTTTTAATTGTAGCGCGTCTTTATACAGAATTATCGGAGTTAGCCGTCACCTTACCTAATTATGGTTATCTCGTCGATATCGTGACTAAGCAAGTCGATACGATTGAAAGGTTCGTTAAAGTGAACCCCCAAATTCAAAATACTCTGTTTGCATCGACTGAAAGCTTGGCGAGGGCGCTGCAGGAATGGGCCAAATCGGGGAGCGCATTTTTACTTGGTTTTCTAACCGCTTTACCGCGTGTATTTATTATTCTGGTGGTATCCCTTGTGGCTACCTTACTGATGAGCTCAACTTATCCAAATGTAAAAGAGTTTATTTCTAGGTTATTTCCCAACCGTTGGCACGATGGTGCACAGGCGATCAGCGATGATTTGGGAGCAGCCATAGTAGGATATTTGCGGGCCCAAACAATTTTGATCTCCGTCACTGCCTTTTCAACCATCGCCGGACTGCTTCTGATGGGAAATCCTTATGCCGTTACGTTAGGTGTACTGGCAGGGCTTTTGGATATAATGCCGATTGTGGGGACAGGTATTCTTTTTCTGCCTTGGATCGTCGGACTTTTTATTATGGGATCGATTGGAGAAGGTGTGAAGTTGTTGGTGTTGTGGATCATTACCGTTACTGTAAGGCAATTTCTGGAGCCCAAAGTTTTGTCAAATGGTATCGGGATACATCCTCTGCCAACGCTCATTTCGATGTATGTAGGACTTCAGCTCATAGGCGCTAGCGGTCTTATTGTAGGACCTGCAATGGTTATTTGTTATGAAGCCTTACGTAAAGTTGGTTTTTTTGGCTCTCCAAAGTAAGTGAACTCGTTCAAGTAAAGTTGAACATCGATGCTTCTCAAAGCTGGGTTACCACTCTCACATGGAGAAGTGGATGTCTAACAAATGGATGATAATATTACTAAAAGTAGGAAGAGATGATACGGTTGAAAACTCTGACCCTATTGGGATCAACAGGCTCTATTGGGCGTCAAACACTAGATGTCGTCCGCTGTGCTGGAGAGCAACTCAAGATTTATGCCTTAGTAGCAGATAGAAGTATCCAACTTATGGAACAACAGGCTCGACAATTCCATCCTGAAGTGGTTGTCATGATGGATGAAATGGCCGCCCGTGAACTGCGTGGTCGCCTTAAGGATTTGCCAATTAAGGTAGATCAGGGTATGGCTGGGATAATAAACGCTGTTACCGCGCCACTAGTGGATACCGTTGTCACGGCGCTTTCCGGTAGAATTGGCTTAGTACCAACGCTTGCAGCCATTAAAGCGGGCAAGAATATTGCTCTAGCGAATAAAGAAACACTGGTCGCTGGCGGAGACTTGGTCATGTCTACGGCTAAGAAGATGAAGTGCCCGATCCTCCCCGTGGATAGTGAACACTCTGCAATTTTTCAGTGTCTGGAGGAAAATCCTGACACGGTTGAAAAGATTATCCTGACGGCATCGGGTGGCCCTTTTTTTGGTTGGGCTAAGGAACAATTAGCAACTGTCACTTTAGAGAAAGCCTTACAACATCCCAATTGGGATATGGGTGCTAAAATTACGATTGATTCAGCTACGATGATGAACAAGGGGCTCGAAGTGATTGAAGCGCATTATTTATTTAATATGGAGTATGATCAGATAGAGGTTCTTATTCATCCTCAGAGCGTGGTTCATTCTATGGTCGAATATCGAGATGGTTCAGTGCTCGCCCAGTTAGGTAGGCCAGATATGCGCTTGCCCATCCAGTATGCCCTAAGTTATCCTACTCGCTGGAAGAATTCCTTTGAGCGTTTAGACTTTCGTGGGAAGACATTAACCTTTCATGAACCGGATCTGTTAGCATTTCCTGCGCTTGGAATGGCTTACCAGGTAGGACGGCGTGGCGGAACGTTGCCAGCCGTGATGAATGCCGCCAACGAAATTGCAGTGATGGCTTTCCTTCAAAAGAAGGTCACTTATCTTGGAATTCAAGACATCGTGGAAAAGGTCTGCGCTGAACATGATGTTTTAGATAACATGGATTTGGAAAGCATACTCGATGCAGACAACTGGGCGCGTCGACGTGCCGCAGAACTAATTGCGAAGTGAGATGCGCGAGGTTCGATGCACGAGGTTCGAGGCCGAACCACGAGATTGAAAAAGAGGAGATTTCGGCCACATGCTCAATATGTGACATTCTGTTTTTGATCTTCGAGCCTCGAGCATCGAACCTCGAGCATCGATAAAAGGGGGGGCTTAAAGTGTTAACAACACTCGCCATTGTTTTTGTTTTTGGAAGCATGGTCATGATTCATGAACTCGGGCACTATACGGTCGCAAAATGGTGTGGGATTAAGGTTATTGAATTTAGTTTTGGTTTTGGTCCGAAACTAGTGGGTTATCAAGGTAAGGAAACGCTTTATGCTCTGCGGCTTATTCCTTTAGGGGGGTTTGTCAAACTTCATGGTATGGATGCAGAAGTCGATGCCAATGGCCATGCTGTGATTGCCTCTACCCACGATCCACGGAGTTTCATGAATAAACCAGTTTGGCAGCGTATGGCGGTGATTGTGGCTGGATCAATCATGAACTTTGTGTTGGCCATCGTTCTATTTATAAGTGTTTTTGCCTATCTCGGGGTTCCATCACCAGGGAACACAAATATGATTGGCTCACTCATCTCGGGAAAACCAGCAGCCAGCGCAGGAATTCTACCGGGAGATAAAATTTTAGCAGTGAACAATGAGTTAACGCCAAATTGGACACGATTGACAGAAGTTATCTGGTCCAAGCCGGACCAAGTGTTAAGCTTAACGGTTGAAAGAGACGCAGGAAAGCAACAAACAGTTTCCGTGAAGACGGAAAAAGATGCTCAAACGGGGCACGGTTTAATTGGTATTGCACCAGAAATCGTCTATACGCATGCCTCAATTCTGCAGTCGACCCGTTACGGATTAGAACGAACGCTAGATTTTACGAAAACAATCGTGGTGTTGTTAGTCCAGATGATTACAGGGAAGATACCCGCCGATGTAGGTGGGCCTGTCATGATTGCTCAGGCTATTGGGGAAGGGGCTCAGCAGGGTTTTGCTAACTTATTGGGTTTAACGGGAGTTTTAAGTATTCAATTAGGACTCATTAATTTATTTCCTATCCCTGCGCTGGATGGAAGCAGGCTCATCTTCTTACTGATCGAGGGGGTAAGAGGAAAACCACTAAAACCAGAAAAAGAGAATATGATTCATTTAGTGGGTTTCGTTTTGCTGATGGCTTTAATGATCGCTGTTACTTATAAAGATATCCTGCGCTTATTTGATAAAGCATAGAACGATGGGCAATTCATGAATTGCCCCTACGTAATCGTTATTCCCTGTAGGGGCAATTCATGAATTGCCCTAGGTAGTGTATGTGAGACCTGGGTCAGGAGGCAGACGTGGTGCAGAGAAAATCGACAAAACCGGTTTCAGTAGGATCTGTGACGATCGGTGGCGGAGCTCCGATTGTCGTACAATCAATGACCAATACAGATACTCGTGATATAGGGGCAACTTTAGCACAGATTCAGGCCTTGGCTGATGCCGGGTGTGAAATTGTCCGTCTTGCAGTCTTGGACAATGAGGCTGCGACGGCTTTAAAGAATATTGCCTCGAACAGTCCACTTCCAGTGATTGCAGACATTCACTTCGACTATCGATTAGCAATTCGTGCTGTCGAACAAGGAGTTCATGGTTTGCGACTAAACCCCGGGAATATTGGGGCTCGCTGGAAAGTCCAAGAGGTCGTGCGTGCAGTCAAGGAACAGCAAATTCCTATTCGAATCGGAGTGAATGCTGGGTCACTGGAGAAAGAACTCTTAGATAAATATGGAGGGCCTACCGCCGCAGGGATGATCGAGAGTGCTTTAGGACATATTCGATTACTTGAAGAAGAAGGGTATAATAATATAAAGGTCTCGCTTAAAGCCTCGTCCGTTCCTCTGATGCTTGAGGCCTATCGCAAGATATATGAAGTCCTCGATTACCCGTTGCATTTAGGGGTGACTGAGGCTGGGACGGTACGTTCGGGTGTGGTGAAATCAGCGATAGGAATCGGGACGCTGCTTTCCGAAGGGATCGGAGATACGATTCGAGTGTCCCTCACCGGTGATCCAGTTCGAGAGATTCCTGTGGCACTTGAGATCCTTCGTGTTCTCGGCTTAAGACAGCGGAGCGTAGAGTTAATCAGTTGTCCTACTTGCGGACGCACGCAAGTTGATCTAGCCTTATTAGCGGAAAATGTTGAAGAGCGGTTAGCACACCTACCTGCCCTGGACAAGCCCTTAAAAGTTGCGGTCATGGGATGTGCCGTCAATGGACCGGGCGAAGCCCGCGAAGCTGATTTCGGAATCGCCGGAGGAAAAGGAATGGGACTTCTTTTCCGAAAAGGAGAGATTGTAGCCCGTCTTCCGGAAAACGAATTGCTACCGGCGTTACTCCGCGAAATCGAAGATTATGTTCGTGATCATGGTCAAGGATAAAGGTGTGGGCAATTCATGAATTGCCCGTACAATGGGTACAAAATACGTAGTAGGGGCAATTCACGAATTGCCCACACAGATAGCGAAATAATTTAGGGGCAATTCATAATTGCCCGTGCAAAGGAAAGGAATGGACATTATGCGTGTCAGCCAACTTTTAAATCCTACACTTCGCGAGGTTCCAGCTGAGGCTGAAGTTATTAGTCATCAACTAATGGTTCGGGCGGGTTTAATACGTAAATCTGCATCTGGTTTTTACACTTATTTACCGTTGGGGTTACGAGTATTAAGGAAGATTGAAACCATTGTTCGGGAAGAAATGGATAACACAGGTGGGCAAGAACTGCTTATGCCAATCATGCAACCAGCCGAGTTATGGAAAGAGAGCGGGCGTTGGGACGTATACGGGGATGAGCTGATGCGCTTAAAAGACCGTCATAATCGAGAGTTCTGCCTAGGTCCGACTCACGAAGAAATTATTACAGATCTTATTCGAGGAGAAGTTCGTTCATATAAGCAACTGCCACTTCTTCTTTATCAGATCCAAAATAAGTACAGAGATGAACGACGCCCGCGTTTTGGTCTGATGCGTGGACGAGAGTTCGTCATGAAAGACCTGTATTCGTTTGACCGGGATGAGGCTGGGCTCGCAGAGAGTTATCAGAAAATGTACGATGCCTATTGCCGGATCTTTGCAAGATGTGGTTTAGCTTACCGGGCAGTTGAAGCAGACGCCGGAGCTATCGGTGGAACGGGTGGGACCCATGAATTTATGGTGTTAGCTGATTCGGGTGAAAATGCTGTAGTCTATTGTCCGGGGTGTAGTTATGCTGCCAATGTGGAAAAGGCGGAGTGCCGTCCGCAGGTTATCGAGGATGTCTCACCGAAAGGACAGCGGACGTTGGTGTTTACGCCGAAAGTGAAGACCATCGAGGCCCTCTCAGAGTTTTTGTCAGTACCAAAGACGACCTTGGTTAAGTCGTTGCTTTATCAAGGGGATGAAAAGTTATTTCTGGTGCTGATACGGGGAGACCGCGCCTTGAACGAAATAAAATTGAATAACGCTTTAGGTGGTTTTGTTTCCCTTCAACTTGCCTCACCGGAGGATGTTGAGAAAGTTTTAGGGTGTGAGCCAGGCTCAGTGGGCCCAGTCGATGTGCCTGAGGGGTTGATGGTGGTCGCCGATGAAGAAGTTCCTTTGATGAAAAAGAGCGTGTGTGGAGCGAACAAGGCGGATTATCATTTTGTGGATGCCGTTCCAAGTGTGGATTTTCGGATTGATCAGGTGCTTGATTTGAGAATGATGGAACCGGGAGAAGCCTGTCTAAAATGTGGTACTCCTCTTAAAGAAGCAAGAGGTATAGAAGTAGGACAAGTTTTTAAGCTAGGAACAAAGTATAGTAAAGCCTTTGGGGCAACCTATTTAGACTTAAATGGAGAAGAAAAATTCTGTGTCATGGGTTGTTATGGAGTTGGGGTAAGTCGTTCCATAGCTGCTTCAATCGAACAAAATCATGATGACTATGGAATTATCTGGCCGATGCCGATTGCCCCCTATCAATGTATCATTGTACCAGTCAGCACTAAGGATGAACTCGTCGTGGAGACCGCAGAAAAGCTTTACCTGGAACTTAAACGCCTTGGGGTGGAAGTAGTGCTTGACGACCGGGATGAACGCGCTGGTGTGAAATTCAAGGACGCAGATCTGGTCGGCTATCCACTAAGGGTGACGATAGGAAGTAAAACCCTAGCCAATGGTCAGGTCGAACTTAGAGAACGGAAAACAGGCGAAACACAGCTAATACTTGTTGAAGAAGTTGTCAAGCAGGTTAAGACCATGATAGAGCAAGCTTTATCCTTCTAATTTCTACTTAAAAAGTTAAAAACGATAAAGAAATAACTCTACTCATTGAAATGCAATATAGAAGTTCGAACATTTGAGTAAGGTGGGGGGAACATACATGGTTAGGACCCTTCCATTAATGGAAGTTCCATTCATATTAAAACTTCCTCCAAGTCGAATTGGGCCTTGGCAAAGCGATCTAATGACGGTAGAGCTCATTCGGGTGGAGGTCTTTCCCAAACAAGGGAGATGGGTCCTCCACCTTTCTTCGTCGTATGAGCTGGAGGAAGCCAGTTTGAAAGCCTTGAAAGAGTTACTTATGGGGCAAGTTCCAGAGATTAAGCAGGTTGAAATGTGTGTTGAGTGCGCGCTACAAGCCGCTTCCTTAAAATCCCTTTGTGAGAATCACTGGGGAGAAATTGTCCAGGATATTACGAATCAGCTCCCTTCCATGAAAGGTTGGCTTGGCGAAGCGCGTTATGAAGTGTCCAACGAAGAACTGCGGCTCTTCGTGCCGAATGCTTTAGGGATTGAATATTTCAATACCAAACAACACGTTGTTGAGAAATACTTTCAGACACGTTATCGCTTAAATCCGCAGATTATATGTGAACTGGACACCAGCGTAGATTATGCTTACCATGCCCAGCAAACTGAAACGGTGGAGTTGCAGCATTTACAGCAACTTCTTTCCTCTCCGTCTAAGCCGGGGGTAGCACCGGATAAAAAGCGAGTTATGTGCTTGTTAGGGAAAGAATTTAATGGAGAATCCGTTTCATTGCAAGAAGTTCAAGACGAAGAACGTCAGGTTATCGTTTTGGGGCAAGTCTTTGGGATTGAGTATCGAAAATTAAAATCGGGACGAGTACTACTCACCTTTACGATTTCAGATAAATCAGATTCGATTTCTGCCAAGGTTTTTCTAGAAAAAGAGCAACAGAGCCTGGACCTTAAAATAGGAGAATGGGTAAAAGTTCGGGGAAGTGTTCAATATGATCGTTACGATTCTGTGCTGACCTTAATGCCGAAAGACATGCAACGGACGTCCCCGGCAATACGTAAGGATCTGGCAATGGAAAAACGGATTGAATTACATTGTCATACACGCATGTCAACGATGGATGGCATGACTTCAGCAGAAGAACTGATTGAAAGGGCAAGCCACTGGGGTCATGAGGCAATGGCGATTACTGACCACGGAGTGGTGCAAGCGTTTCCGGAAGCTGTTGAGGCAGGGGCTAAATATGGAGTTAAAATAATCTTCGGTGTCGAGGGGTACTTGATCGATGACGCACCAGGGACTCCTCCTTTAAATCAACTGAAGAGCCGACATATTATTCTATTGGTTAAAAATAAAATTGGGTTAAAAAATTTATATCGATTAATTACAGCGTCCCATCTGGAGTACTTTCATCGGCGACCACGGATACCAAAATCATTGCTCCAGACTCATCGGGAAGGGCTGATTATCGGTTCTGCTTGTGAAGCGGGTGAACTTATCCAAGCCATTATGCATAAAGAATCTCGACAAAAATTACATGAGATAGCCGCTTTTTATGATTATTTGGAAATTCAACCGATTGGGAATAACTCCTTTTTGCTACGTAACGGTCAAGTGCCTTCAGAGGATGGACTCCGAGAAATCAATCGTACTGTACTCTCCATAGGACGAGAAATTAATAAGCCAGTCGTAGCAACAGGCGACGTTCACTTTCTGGATCCGGCGGATGAGGCCTATCGTCGAATTATCATGGCAGGAAAAGGATTTAGCGATGCCGATGACCAAGCTCCCTTGTTTTATAAAACGACGGAGGAGATGCTCCAGGAGTTTTCTTACCTAGGCGAAGAAGAGACCTTGGAAGTGGTTGTTCGTGCACCTAAACGTATTTCTGACGAGATTGAAGCGTTAAAACCGTTCCCGGATGAACTTTTCACGCCAAGTATACCGGGTGCAGAGGAAAAAATTGAGACGATGTCCTGGGAAAGGGCTCGTGCTTTGTACGGTGACCCATTACCCGAGGTTGTTATAAAACGCTTAGAGAAAGAACTAAAGGCCATTATCGGAAATGGTTTCTCCGTGCTCTACTTAATCGCTCACTTGCTGGTCAAAAAATCGAACGAAGACGGGTATCTAGTGGGTTCTCGAGGGTCGGTTGGATCGTCGTTTGTGGCCACAATGACTGGTATTACCGAGGTCAACCCATTGCCTCCCCATTATCGTTGTGTAAATCAGGAGTGTTTGCATTCTATTTGGGTTGACGACGGGAGCGTTGGATCAGGAGCGGATTTACAGGATAAGGAGTGCCGGAAATGCGGGCAACAGATGGCCAAAGATGGTCATGATATCCCCTTTGAGACGTTCTTGGGCTTTAAAGGAGATAAAGTGCCAGATATTGATTTAAACTTCTCGGGAGATTATCAGGCACGAGCCCATCACTTTACGGAAGATTTATTTGGCAAAGATAATGTCTTTAAGGCTGGTACTATTGCGACAATCGCCGATAAAACGGCTTTTGGGTATGTTAAAAATTATTTAGATGAGCGGAAACTTCAAGTGCGACCCGCTGAAATGTCGCGATTAATCAGGGGATGCACTGGGGTTAAGCGAACTACAGGACAACATCCTGGAGGACAAATGGTGGTTCCAAAAGAGTGTGATATTTTTGATTTTACCCCATTACAGAGACCAGCAGATGATCAGAAGTCCGATATCATCACTACCCATTTTGACTATCACTCGATTTCCGGTCGCTTAGTTAAGCTCGATATCCTTGGTCATGACGATCCCACAGCGATTAAAATGCTGGAGGATTTAACTGGAGTCGATGCCTTAGCTATTCAACTAGATGATCAGTTGACAATGTCGTTGTTTTCTAGCCCAGAGGCCTTAGGCGTAACTCCGGAGGAGATCTATTCTAAAACAGGGACCTTCGGTATTCCCGAGTTTGGAACTAAGTTTGTGAGGCAAATGCTGGAGGACACCCAACCCAAGGGATTTTCAGACTTAGTGCGTATTTCCGGGTTGTCACACGGGACTGATGTCTGGATTGGAAATGCTCAAGAACTTGTTAAAGGCGGAACAGCCACTATTTCTGAGATAATTGCCTGTCGTGATGACATCATGGTCTATCTAATTTATAAAGGGTTAGAACCCTCGCACGCCTTTAAAATAATGGAAGGTGTTCGAAAGGGATATGGGCTAAAACCAGAGCAAATTGAGGAAATGCGAGCTAACAGTGTGCCTGACTGGTACATCGAATCCTGCCAAAAAATTAAATATATGTTTCCTAAAGCACATGCAGTTGCCTACGTGACGATGGCTTTCAGAATTGCCTGGTTTAAGCTTAACTACCCGGAAGCCTTCTATGCGACATTTTTTACCGTTCGTGCCGATGAGTTTGATATTGAAATCGTCATTCAAGGAAAAGATGCCTGCCGCCAAGCAATTGAAGAAATCGAAAAAAAGGGAAAAGAAGCGACTGCTAAAGAAAAGAATATGGTTACGATTCTTGAACTGGCGATTGAGATGTATTCTAGGGGAATCACTCTAAGGAAAGTCGATCTCTGGGAATCTGTGGCGACAGATTTCTTACTAACTCCCACAGGGCTTTTACCGCCTTTCACATCGGTCCAAGGCTTAGGAGAAACTGCCGCTCGAAATATTGTCGCTTTGCGTGAGGAACAAGGGATCAAATCGATTGAAGATTTGAAGCTTAGCAAAACTATTATTGAAGTACTGAAGGCACATGGGTGTTTTGAAGGATTAGCGGAGACGAATCAGTTTAGCTTGTTTTAAAAGGGTCCGCGACACACGTCCTCAGCTATGTGTTCATCGTGTCAAACTAGGGCTTTAATCCTTGATGCAAGAGGTTGGGCGAAACACATGTGTTTCGTGGCAGATGCGACATCCTTGTCGCAGTGCCGGCGGGAAACGTCCATGTTTCCCGCCCTGCCGATGAAAGGGGATTAAAGCCGAGTTTGACTACGACGACCACATAAGCGTCGGAGCGTGTGATCGTGGACCCTCTGGTTTGGGTCGACGGAGAGGAGAGTCCGCGAGACACGTCCTCGACCATGCGTTCATCGTGCCAAACAAGGGCTTTAATCCGTAATGCAAGCAAGCAGAATACCCGGCAAATCGGCCATCCTTGGCCGGTTGCCGGCGGGAAACGTCCTTGTTTCCCGTTCTGCTTTAGGAAAGCGGATTAAAGCCGAGTTTGGCTACGACGACCACATAGGCGTCGGAGCGTGTGATCACGGACCCTCTGGATTTGGGGCGCGGGAGAGAGAGTTGGGGACGACGGCCTGTTTACCGCCTAACGGTAAAAGCGTCGGGAAGAGGGTGGGTATGCAAGTTTTCGGGACGGTTCTTGAGCTTGCATGGCCGGGGGAAACGTCTGAAAGCAGAATTAGAGCGATGTCCAAGGATGGACAAATGGCCCTGTGACAAGAGTCGAATAGGACCTATTAAAAAATAACAGATTATCGCCAGTGCTTGCTCAAGCTCCAATAATAAGTCAGTCAAACGCTTAACAACCCAGAGGAAGGCCACGTTCATCGGCCTACCTCTGGGTTGTTTGTATACTTTGATATTCATACCTTTTCACAAGCTAAACAATAAGTTTATAAGTCGGTGTCTAGGCACCGGGGCTTCTTTTCCCCAATCGCTAGGGCCATCTTTCTTTCAGTTATTTCTTTTTCGATTTCTTGTTCTTTTATGATTACTCCATTAACTAATGCAACTAATTTTCAGGATATTTCTTCTCATCACATCCTACTAAAATAGATAAGGCTATTATCAAAACCATAAATGTAATCTTTCTTAGTTTCATATCCTAATCCTCCAAAATCCGAATATCTAACTTTAACTCGAGAAAATTAGATATGCTGAGTAGATTGATGAAAATACTCCCAGATAACGAGTTCATAAAACTACTATATTCTTCGTTTTCATCCAAATCCCTCTATGATAGGCTGTTTGATAGTTTTAATCAACTATGAAGCCAGATTTCCTGAGTGTACAGGAAACCTGGCTTTCATGTTATGGTTTAGCGGAATACTTTGACATTGAATTTATGCAGACTTCCATAAATTTCAACTACCAAGGTAAAATGATTTTCAAAACATTAAACGAATAGTATCAAGGTATCATTTGCCTAGCATTCATTTTTACGTAAGCTATACGTTTCAGAGGGAGGTAGTATTCCGTTTGTCTATTTCGGTTAGTAAAAGGAAAATCTTTCATTTAATTAAGGTCTTTTTTCTTTTGGTTATGATCCTTGTTAACTTCTTTCCAACTTTTCCGGGCAGTGTACAAACGGTTCAAGCCGCACAAGAAAATTTCCCGGTAACCGATATAAGTGCAGGATCAAATTATTCCAATGCAGCACGCGATGATGGTTCACTACAAGTGAATTTTTGGAATCTTGATACGCTTAATCATGCAACAGCGGTTAGTCAGCGCAAAGGGATTCAAATTGAAGTTGTCATACAATTTAATTCAGCTGTCGATTCATCAACGATAAACAGCAATAACTTTCGCTTACTGGATGGCGGGGGAATGCAAATACCGGCAGAATTAAGAATAAATCCGTCAAATTCTCGAGAAGTCAGACTGCTCCCAAACCTAAATTTAAATGGTGGTGTAAAGTATACCGTTGTTGTAGAAAATGTCTCAGGTATTGCTGGTAGATTGATGGAAGCTCCCTATAGCTTTAACTTTAATGAAGGCTTTCGTTTCGTAGATAATGGTAGTAAAATTCGGGCTGGAGCTAACCACAGTGTTCTCATGACCGATTATGGATGGATTATGGCTTGGGGTTCCAATCAAGAGGGGCAAATCGGAGATAACACTACCATCCCACGTTATATGCCTAAAAACACTGGAACGACTGGATCGATAGACCTTGCAGTAGGGTTCAATCATACTCTTGTGGCGACTTCAGAAGGTGCAGTCTATACGTGGGGAGCAAACAACAAGGGGCAAATAGGTAACGGTAATACTAACTCACAATTATATGCTTCTAAAATACCAGGGCTTGACCACGTTGTGGCTGTTGCAGCCGGTAATCAACATTCTTTAACTTTAAAAGATGATGGTACAGTTTGGGCTTGGGGAGATAACAGCAAAGGCCAGCTTGGCATTGGTTCTTTGAAAGACAAGTACTCTCCTGTCCAAGGTGACGGTTTAAGCGGTGTTATTGGTATTGCTGCCGGGGGAAATCATAGCCTAGCTTTAAAAAATGATGGCACAGTCTGGAGTTGGGGAGAAAACACCAATGGTCAATTAGGTAACAGTGATCTTGAGCATCAAACAAAACCTGTCCAGGTCGTAGGGCTTAATAATGTTTACAAAATTTCCGCCGGTTGGGAACACAGTATTGCCTTAAAATATGACGGCACTGTTTGGGCCTGGGGTAATAATGCTGAAGGCGAATTAGGGGATGAGACCAATGAAAATAGGTTAACCCCTGTTCAGGTACAGGGAATTAGCTCTATTAAAGAAGTATCTTCAGGTTACTTTTTTAACCTGGCATTAAAAAATGACGGCTCGGCTTGGCTTTGGGGAGATAATCGTCTCTCTGAACTAGGGACGGAGACTGAACGTTTAGCTTTATACAGTCCAATACAATTAAACGATTGGCAGGATGTTAAAGCGATAGGTGCAGGAGGATTTCATGGATTGGTAATACGTGGCACTGAGAATGAGGTATGGGGTTGGGGCTATAATGCTACTGGACAAGTCGGAAACGGGACATTTACGCATATTCCAACTCCGGTCAAGGTTGAAAATGACCCTATTTCATTCAGACTTGCCGGTAGTGGTCGAACTGAGACAGCAAATATAATCGCTGAAACAGGGTGGAATTACGGCAGCGATACAGTTATTCTCGCAAGAGATGACGATTTCCCGGATGCATTAACAGGGACTCCATTGGCCTATAGTCTTAATGCCCCGATATTACTAACGAATAGTAACACTCTAACTCCCGAAACAGCAGAGCAACTCAACAGACTTAATCCTCGGAACGTGTTTGTTTTGGGCTCCTTGGGAGCTGTCTCAAGCGATATCGAATCACAATTAAAGAAGAAATACACTGTAACGCGTTTAGGAGGAAGTGATCGTTATGCAACTTCAGCAGCTATTGCCAAGTATTTATCGGAAAATGGATATCTCAAAACAAATAAAGCTGTTATAGCAAGCGGAGTGAATTTCCCCGATGCTTTAGCCGTCTCCTCAATGGCAGCTCATCAATATATTCCTATTTTATTAACCGAACCCAACACCTTATCGGCAACAACTCAGGAAGTTCTACTGGAGCTACAGGTAAGCGAAACTATCATTGTTGGTGGACAGGGAGCAGTGAGTGCTGAAATCGAAAAACAAGTTCCTAAGCCAATTCGTTTTGGCGGAAAGGATCGTTACGAAACTGCCGTTAAAATTGCTGAAGGTTTATCCGCAGATTTATTTAATATCTTCGTGGCAACCGGGAATAACTTTCCTGATGCTCTAGCAGGTTCCGTTCTAGCTGCCCGGACTAATAGTCCTATAATACTTGTTGATCAAAAGCTCACTCAAGAGGTATCCGGTTATCTTTTTGGTCGTGCAAGAGGATGTAAAGAGGTCTTTCTACTTGGGGGTTCTTCGGTGGTACCTGACACGATTATTGAACAATTAGCAGAATATATATTATAATTGTTAATTTAGTGTTTAATCTTAAGGACTTCATTACCTGTCTAAACCAATTGATGCTTCTAAATTCTATGCTATGGTTGAGAAGTGGTCAAAAAGTAGAGAATGAGTTCTGAAGGTCTATCTCAGAGACAGAGCGCCCTTATGACGGTAATACGACAATAAAAAATATAGCTCTTTTATCGTGACAGGGCACGTGTAGTGTGATTAATAGTTGAATATTTGAGGTGAGATGAAAGCCTTGGTATTAGCGGGTTGTACAGTTGTAGGTCTTATTAGAGTGGTGTAGTGAGTGCGGGAATATTGGCGCCAGATCGTTCATTGAACGATCTGGTTTTTTGTTTACTAGTGGAATGTTTTTGATATCGTGGAAGGATGTGAGAGCAAAATGTAGAAGTTAGAGTGGAATAGGTGCGGCAACATCCGGACACTGCAGCGAGGGCAAATCACCTCGCTGCTTGCGCATGTTGAGCTTAAGAAGAAATACCGCCTTGATAATCCAATGTATTCCTGACTTGCAAGGGTCATCTTATCACTGTAATACCATGCTCTTATGTATTATCTGGCGAACCCCGCCAGGGTGGTAGTCTAGAAACGTGTTCGTTATTCAACGTAAAATATTCCTGACATCAAGAAAAAGAGGGATTGGAAATGGAAATAACCATAGAAATTCTTACAAATGATGATTTGTTAATGCTTCAGGTATTGTTGGAAAAATGTTCAGATTATCTTACTTTCCAAGATGAGGAACCTGTAAAACTGAGCGAAGCTCAGGACTTATTTAAAGCTAGGCCTGATGGAGTTGTGGATAAGGACAAAGTTATTTTTGGTATTTTTAATGATCAGAAACAATTGGTTGGCGTATTTGATTTAATCAAGAGTTTCTCCGGTCAAAGAACTTTAAGTTTAGGATTAATGCTGATTGATCCTGTCAGCCGTAGGCAAGGCATTGGAAATAAAGCATACAATCTCTTGGAAGAGTGGGCAATTTATAAACAATTCAATAAAGTGCGATTGGGTGTTTTGTTTGGAAATGAAAAGGGTTTGAGATTTTGGAAAAGCATGGGTTATACTAGCACTGAAGAAGTAAGAACTCAGATGCGACCGAACTTGTCTAAACAGGTCATGGTTTTTGAGAAAAGCATCGGGGTAAGTGACACCAAATAAACTGGATTTTCACTAACCATCCTTCCACCACTCAAGCTTGCCACGTCATAACCCGCCGGGGTGGCTGTCTTTCTATATTTGTGCGTTTCTATATATGAATGGTTACGGGCATCCTGCCAGGGCAGATTATTTAATCCAGTGGCTGAGAGACTAGGTTTATATGGATTTATAATGACAATCGGGGGATGAAAAATGAAATGTGAATTTGAAGGCTATACAATAAATACTGATAAAGCCTTGGTATTGGTATATGTAGATCGAGTTAAGGATTTTTTGTCAGATAGCTACTGGGCAAGGGATAGATCAATCGAGCTTATTAAGAAAACAATAGAGAATTCATTTTGTTATGGTGTATATCATGATGATGAATTGGTTGGTTTTGCTCGGGTCGTGTCAGATTATGCAACTATGTTTTGGACTTGCGATGTTTATATTGACAAGAGTCATAGAGGAAAAGGACTCGGGAAGAAACTAATAGAATATATAACAGAAACCCCGGAGTTCAAAAATCTAAGAGGAATTTTGGCAACCAGAGATGCGCATGGATTGTATGAACAATTTGGTTTTGAAAGAGTTGAATCTAGGTTCATGACTCGACCCGTAGGATAATGTTTAGGGCCTATATCTATGGCGAAACCCGCCGGGGTAGCGACGGTCGAAGTGAACACAACTTATAACGTTAGGACGGTAAACATTTTATGAGAGAAAACAACTGGCATGCACTTGAAGTGGATACTGTCTTTGAAGAGCTAAGGAGCAGTATAGACGGACTTGATTCTAAGGAAGTGGCGGTTCGTCATAAAACTTTTGGACTAAACACTTTGCCACTTAAAGAACCACCCACAATCTGGAATATATTATTTCACCAGATAAAGAATCCCCTAATTTTTATTCTGATAGCAGCAGCCATAGCATCATTAGCGATTGGTGAAGCGACCGATGCGATGTTCATCATTATTGTCATCGCTTTAAACAGCGGACTGGGAGCATACCAGGAGTACAGTGCTGAAAAGAGTGCAGCAAGCCTACAGAATCTGCTTAAAATTAGGGCTAGGGTAAGACGAGGTAATAAAGAATTTGAGATCCCCTCCGAAGAGCTCGTTCCTGGAGATATCATACTGCTAGAATCAGGCAACAAAGTTCCTACAGATCTGCGTCTCTTGGAGACCAATAATCTCTCTTCGGACGAAAGTTTTTTAACGGGAGAATCTAATGCAGCAACGAAACGGCCCGGAACTTTACCGGAAACTATCGGGGTAAGTGAACGTACCAATTTAGCGTTTGCTGGTTCAACGATTACAGCTGGTCGAGGATTGGGCATTGTTGTCGGTACGGGCATGAAGACTGAAGTTGGCCAGATAGCGGAGCATGTTAATGAGTCTGAAAGTGCCAAGCCTCCGCTGGTGCTAAGAATGGAGAGATTCACCAGACAGATCAGTTTACTGGTTGTGTTGATTAGTATTGGTTTGGCAATCATGCTGCGTTTACAGGGTCTTGATGCAACAGCTATTTTTTTCTTCGTGGTAGCCCTTGCGGTTTCAGCCATACCTGAAGGGCTACCTGTTGCATTGACGGTAGCGCTTTCTATCGCGGTATCGAGGATGTCCAAACGTAATGTCATCGTCAGGAAATTACCGGCTGTTGAAAGCCTTGGTAGCTGCACGGTGATTGCCAGCGATAAGACAGGAACACTGACTGTGAACCAACAAACAGCCCGTCAGGTAGCACTTGCAGATGGTCAAGGTTTTAGTATTTCAGGTCAGGGATACAATGGGGAAGGTGAAGTCACCGCTCATAACCAGGCGGAAGTCTCAGAACAAGCCCGGGATCGACTTGTCAAATTATCAAAGTTGTCCATGCTGGCCAATGAAGGATCCTTAATTGAAGAGAACGGGAAGTGGGCGCATTATGGCGATGCAATGGATGTAGCCTTTCTGGCCATGGGGTATAAACTGGGCATCGTTCCTCAAGCTTTGAAATCAGAAATCCAACTTATGGACACGATACCTTATGAGTCGGAACGCAAATTTTCAGCTGCGATTTATAGGGAAGAAGACTTAACATTCATAGCGACTAAAGGGGCTGTGGAGACAATCCTGGGCTTATGCAATCTGATGCAGTATGAAGATAGAACGGTTGACATTAATCGGGCTCAGATTGAGCAACAGGCGGAAGAGTTAGCCACTCAAGGGTACAGGGTTTTGGCAGTTGCGGGATCTCAATATCTGGGATTCGAGAAAAAAGATGTGTACGAAGATGAGGATCTTCCGAAAATGGTTTTTTATGGCTTGGTAGGCTTTATCGATCCCTTACGCCCTGAGGTCATCGACTCTGTGAATAAGTGTAAGGATGCAGGGATAAAAGTCATCATGATTACAGGGGATCATCCCAGCACAGCTCAAGCTATTGCTAGAGAATTGGGTATAGCAGAGAAAGATGAATTAGCAGTTACAGGCCAACAATTGAGTAAGGCTGGTACAACAGATAGTCAGGAATTCATGAGATTAGTTTCTTCTACCCATGTCTTTGCTAGGGTTTCTCCTACTCAGAAGCTGGAGATTGTGGAGGTGCTGATTAACCAGGGCGAATTCGTAGCAGTTACCGGAGACGGCGTCAATGATGCACCTGCCATGCGACGGGCTAATATTGGGGTGGCGATGGGATCTGGAACAGATGTTGCCAAAGAGATTAGCTCAATGATCGTTACTGATGACAATTTTTCGTCCATAGTGTCCGGGGTAGAAGAAGGACGATTCGCTTATGACAATGTGCGTAAAGTGATCTATTTGTTGATATCCACAGGTGCTGGCGAAGTAGCAATGTTCACTGCTTCGATCTTTGCTGGGTTACCACTGCCCTTACTTGCGGTGCAACTGCTCTGGCTCAACTTGGTCACTAACGGAATCCAGGATGTTGCCCTTGCTTTTGAAGGGGGAGAGCCTGGTGCCATGAAACGAAAGCCTAGAAAAACGAATGAGAAAATATTTAACCCTCAGATGATTAGGCAGACACTGATTTCTGGGCTAACGATGGGTATGATAGCCTTTGGGTTCTGGTATTACCTTATTGAAGTGCAGAGGATGGATGAAACCCATGCCAGAAATATCATCCTTTTACTTATGGTACTATTGCAAAACGTCCATGCCTTGAACTGTCGTTCTGAATTCGTCTCTGCGTTCAAGGTTCCAATCAGTCGTAATTACATATTAATATTTGGAATATTGATCGCTCAAGGGATCCATATTCTAAGCATGCATCTACCTTTCATGCAACAAATTTTACGGGTTGGGCCTATTACATTTTCCGAATGGTTGCAGGTGTTTATCCTTGCATTACCTATTTTATTGGTAATGGAGATCTACAAATCGTTTAAGGGAGACGGACAAGAGACGGACAGGGACTTGTCTGCCCGACTTAACTGACCATTGTTAAAATTGAGAAACCATGTGATTGAAATGATAGAAGCCCATGCTCTGAAAGTATTATTTAATTGTATAGAACAATAGAGCTATGACGAAACCAAAGAGGAGTTTTTGGCTTCTTTGACTTTGCAAAGTAAGGTTCTCTCTATCCTTGACGAGTTAAGTGTAATTAGCCAACAATAGCTTGGGGATATAGGGGTACAATTGCTGAGACTGCCAGGCGCAGTATCAACAACCTTGTGTTCCCTTTCATCTTCCATTATCCCTATGGGAGGAAATATGCCCCCCGAAGACTAACTTCGAAGGCCTATTCTGACCCGAGCACCTGTCCTCACCTTTTCACAAGCTAAACAATAAGTTTATAAGTTGGTGTCAGGCACCGGGGTTGTTCGGGAACTCAGGGATAACGAGAAAGAAAAGGTAGCAAGCGCAATGGATATCTTGAAGGAGACCGTTGATAAGAAGGAACTTACCCACGTGGATTTGGCCATGCTTATTGACAAGATTGTGGTATATGAGCATGAAGGTGAGCGGCTTGATATAGAGGTTGTTTGGAATACGCTTTTTATGGAGGTAAGTGAGCAATGCGTTGGTTGAGATAGAAATTTCTCGCCAACGCATTTTGTTTTTTTTTGGATGAAAGTGAAGTTGGGAGGAATCGATAAAGTTAAGATAAAGTGATGCTGAAGCTCGGGTTTAGGTTAAAACAGAGAGTATAGCGCCAGGGGAGAAATATAATTATTTTGGGCCAGGTAGTAGTATTTTATAATCGGAAATTGATATGTGCTATAGCGTATGCTATATTAATTTTATTGGAGGTATACATATGGGTTTTGATGAAATTATAAAAGCAGTAAGAGTTCAGCTTAAAATGACACAGGAACAGCTAGCACGTGGTTTGAATATTAGTTTTTCAACATTAAACCGTTGGGAAAATGGTCGGACTATCCCTAGCAAATTGGCAAAAATGCGACTTGTAGAGTATTGCATACAAAGTGATATTGATGAGGCTATTATTCTATATCTTAGGGAATTGTAGCCTCTAACAAGCAATGCGATATTTGGAAAGGAGAACATTTATGGCAAGAGCAGATTTGCTATTTGAAATAATTAAACATGGGCTTGCTGGAGATAATGCCAATTTACGACGTGCTGTTGAGGCAGTCTGTGCTGAAGAACGAGCAAAACAACATGGTGTATTGGCATCGAAAATTGAGGAACTCCTTAAGAATTCAGAACGTGTTAATAGAAAAGAGCTAAATCAATATCCACTTCTGAGAAATGGAAGTGGGGAGCAATCATTTTTTCACGAAAAGACTCCTCAAAAGAGATTGGAACAATTAATTTTACCGGATGCAGTTCTTGTAACTTGCAAGCAACTAATAGAGGAACAAATGCGTGTTGATTTACTTCGCTCTTATGGATTGGAACCTCGAAATAAAATACTATTGATTGGTCCTCCTGGAAATGGGAAAACATCTTTGGCTGAAGCAATTGCCGAGTCGTTAATGATTCCATTGCTTACAGTTAGGTACGAGAGCATTGTTGGTGCTTATCTTGGTGAAACAGCCAGTAGATTGTCTAAGTTAATGGATTATGCAAGAACTAGACAATGCGTAGTTTTTTTCGACGAGTTTGAAACATTGGGAAAAGAACGTGGGGATATTCATGAGACTGGAGAGATTAAACGAGTTGTTAGTTCTCTTCTTTTGCACATAGATTCCTTGCCAAGTCATGTAATTGTTATTGGTGCTACAAATCATGAAGGATTATTAGATAAAGCTGCATGGCGGAGATTTCAGTTGAAGCTTGAATTGCCTCGGCCTACTCGAATTAACCTTGAAAAGTGGTTTATTCAGTTCAATAAACGTATGAAATTTGATTTTGGATTAGCACCTAGTTCATTGGCAAAGAAGGCTCTAGGTTACAGTTTTTCTGAGGCAGAAGAACTAGCATTGTCTATTTATCGCCAATATGTGCTGCGTTTACCAGATGGGAACCCGAAAGAAATAACTGAAAAAACCATAAAACTTTGGGATGGGCAATATAAGGTGAAAAGCCATCTTCCTGAAAATGAGGAGAGTGAAGTATGACGGAGCGGCCCCTGATTCTATTTCCTTCCCCGGAAGAATCTGAGCGTGCCAAAGGAACAGGCTTTCCAAGCAGTTTTCATAAACCATCAATTAGCCGACAGTATGAGCGATTAAGTCCTAAATTCACTGAACTCCAAACTGCAATTCAGCATAAAACTATCTTAGTACAGCAATCACCTATCGGACTGAATCCAGAATTAGCGCTTGTTTTCGAAGTCATTGGTTCAGTCGACTCATTTCTAACCGCCGTTAGGAGGGTTGATGGTTTAGAATGGCTATTTGACATACCGCTTGACAATATTGAGGGAAATGATGATTTTTATAGTTTGAATGATGAAAACGAAAGAACAGAAGACGTCCTTTCTGGAAAATTATACTGTGTTATGTCTAATCAAGCTGCAATAACTCAGTTGTTATCTCTTTGGCAACGATATAGTAGAGATGAACATATGAGCTTTGATCGAGGTTACTCTGGGTTGCGTGATGTATTTATTCATCTTAAGGATATTCGTCTTTGGAACGCTATCGATCGTATTAACGAAACACATTCAATAGAATATTGGAGAGAAAGGTTGCAGATTGATGGTGAAAATGAAGTAAAGTTTGAAATTGAATTGTTTTTTCGGAACAGTTCTGATAAACGTTCTAATGCTTCAAATACAATTAGGCGAGCTATTTCAGACTTAAATGGCCGTGTTGTTGATGAGTGTATAATAGATGGAATTTGTTATCATTGCATTTTAGCAGCATTGCCTCGAACCCAAATCGAAAACCTTGTTAACAACTACGAAGAGGTCAATATTGTAAAAGTTGATGATATTATGTTTTTTAGGCCAGTAGGTCAGATTATTTATAATACGAATAATGAATCGGCACAGATAGATTCTTCATTAATACAAGATATTACACAAACTGGAGAGCCAATAGCAGCAATTTTTGACGGATTTCCTATGCAAAATCATGATCTGCTTGCTGGTAAATTAATTATCGATGATCCAGACAATTGGGCAAACGGGTATATAGTTAAGGATAGAATACATGGTACAGCGATGGCATCCCTTGTTCTCTATGGAGATTTAAGTGATAGAAACTCTGTCCTTACTAGAAAAGTATATATTCGACCAATACTTAGGCCTAATTCTTTTGTTGATAATACATATGAAGAAATCCCAAATAACATTATTCTTGTTGATTTAATACATCGATCGGTGAAACGGCTTTTTGAAGGTGAAGGCGAAGTTCCTGAAGTTGCACCCACAGTAAAAATTATTAATCTTTCTTTAGGCGATCGTTACAGACCATATATTAATATTATGAGTCCTCTTGCACGTTTACTTGATTGGCTAAGTTTTAAATACAAAGTATTATTTATTATAAGTGCTGGAAACCACAATTTAGATGGTATTGATTTAGGGGAGACATTCGAAAATTTTGCAAGATTACCAATTTATGAACGTGAAAAGGCAGTATTGGAAATGATGGAGCAACAATCTAGACTTACAAGGCTACTAAGCCCTTCCGAAAGTATAAATGCATTAACTATTGGTGCGACTTTTGATGATTCATCATCTGTTGAAGAAAATGAAAGACAAATATTACCATTAGTGAATAAGTTAACGAGTCCAATATCTGCTATAGGACTAGGTCATAATCGAGCTATTAAACCGGATCTTTTCTATAAAGGAGGACGAAAATTTCTTTTCGAACGGTATGGAGGAACCAAAATGATGTGGACGACATCGACACGACCTCCAGGAAGTTTGGTTGCTCTTCCTTGCCCGGATGGCACTGCGTCGGGCACTGGTTATACCTTTGGGACAAGTGATTCAGCTGCTCAGATTACCCATCTCGGGGCTAAGGGATACGAAATTTTAGATGAGATTTTTCGACAAGAAACTGGGGATCCAATCCCTAATAATTATTCAGCGATATTAATTAAAGCTATGCTCGCGCATGGTGCATCTTGGGATAATATTGCAAGTGTGATTGCTAGTGTATTAGGAGATTCACAGAAACGAGTACAAAAATGGCTAGGTAACGGAATTCCAAATATGTCACGTGTAGAACAATGTGCTAGAAATAGAGTTACACTTATTGGATATGGATCTCTTGCGAAAGAAAAGGCTCACGTTTACCAATTGCCACTTCCCTTTGAGTTTTCACAGAGAATATTCCGCAGACTGACAGTTACTCTAGCATACTTTACCCCTATTGTACCAACAGTGCAAAAGTATCGTTCCGCTCAATTATGGTTTACTCTGAATAATAGTGATATTGTTCCGAATAGGCAAAATACTGATTGGCGTGCTGTCTGTCGAGGTACTTTACAGCATGAGATATTTACTGGCGGCGAAGCGAAATACTGGAACATCGAAGAACCGCTAGAAATTAAAGTTAATTGTAAACAAGACGCTAATAACCTTACTGTGCCGATAGAATATGGGTTGTTTGTAACTTTTGAAGTTGCAGAAGGTGTAGACATGGATATTTATACTGGAGTTACAACTAGTATACGTACTAGAGTATCGGTAACGGCAAATACTTAAACCAAATTACAGTTTGTCTAGCTGAATATCCTAAAAGATTTATCAATACATAATATTTTTCCCATTACATGAACCTATGTGGCAGCGCCGCGCACTTAGGCAATATTGAGTAGAACTTACATTGAAGTAACATCAACGCTCGTGGAGACGATAATAGTGCTATATCGGGTCTGAGTGAAAGCCTTGATATGAGCGGGTTTGAGAAGGCGTATAGTCTTTTTATAGTGACGGAGTGTGTGGGGAACATATTTTATTGGTATTGCCAGATCGTAAGGTCTGGCTTTTTTGGTTTATCTTGGATTATTTTCTCTATCGTGAAAGGATATGACGGGAAAATGTAGAAAGAAGTAGAAATAGATTATATCTGAAGATTTTGAATACGAATTGGAGAGGATAAAATATGGATTACCAATATGAAAATCTAGGAGATGAAAGATTTCAAGAATTTTGCAATTGTTTAGTTAGTAAAGAATTTCCAAATGTACAAGCTTTTCCAGTCGGTCAACCGGATGGAGGCAGAGATTCTTTAGCATATATATTGACTACAGCTCAGAAAGAGTTTATTGTTTTCCAAGTCAAATTTGTTAGGAACGCGAACCATATTAAAGAAGTGCATAAATGGTTGACAGAAACTATAGAAGGCGAAGCCGAAAAGATAGATAAACTTATTCCAAAAGGTGCTAGTCGATATTATTTGATGACAAATGTGAAGGGAACAGCTCATTTAGATGTTGGTTCAATAGATAAAGTAAACAAGATATTGGAAGATAAAATTAAGATCCCAGCCATTTGTTGGTGGAGAGAAGATTTATCTATGTTGTTTGAAAAAGATCCCGTCTTTAAATGGTCGTTTCCAGAAATATTGAATGGTCAAGATATATTGAATTCCGTTTTATTTCACAACCTAAATGAGAATACGGAAAGACGTGAAAACGTTATTAAAGCATATCTCGCTGATCAATACGATATGGATAATGAAGTAAAGTTCAGACAAATTGACCTTCAAAATGGACTGTTTGATCTATACACAGATGTTCCTATCCAAATCAAAAAAATGGATGAAAAGAACAAAATATTAAAACATACATTGGGAAGATTGAAATCTTTAGAAGTCAATGGAGCCGGTTACCAACACAAATCACAAATTGAAGACTTTTTCATATTTGAAGAACCTAGTAAAATGGGCGCTGCTGCTTTTTTATTGCATCCAAAAGTTCAAGATGGAATAGGAAAAATACTGCTGGAAGGAGGTCCTGGACAAGGTAAATCAACCATTTCACAATATGTTAGTCAGGTACACAGAGCAAGACTGCTTAATAAGACTTCTGATTTAGAATTACTGCCTGAAACAATAAAATGTGCCCCTGTTAGGCTACCATTTAAAATGGATATGCGTCACATAGCAGATTGGGTTGAGAATAAAAATCCATATCTATTAAGTGATGAGTACTTCCAAAAGATATGGCAAAAATCATTAGAATCATTTTTAGTTGGCCACATCTATTTCCATTCTAAAATTGAAAATTTCAACACAGGTGATTTAGTTGCAATATTCAGGTTAAGTCCAATTTTATTGGTTTTTGACGGTTTTGATGAAATAGGAAATCTCAAAGTTAGGGAAGAAGTAATCGAGTTTATAAATAAAGGAATAAATAGAATATCTGAGAATTCCAAATCAATGCAAGTCATTATAACAAGCAGACCCTCAGCATTCTCAGACTCATTAGGCTTTTCTGTAAATACTTACCCGCATTTTGAACTAACTGATATTACTCCTGCAATTACTGAAGAATATGTTGGAAGATGGATAAAAGCAAGTAGACTTGATGGTAGAGAGGCCTCAGAAATCAGAAGACTTGTTAAAGAAAAATTGGAAATGCCTCATTTAAGAGACTTGGCAAAAAGTCCCATGCAACTTGCAATTTTTATTAGTTTACTTAGAACAAGAGGCGATTCTTTGCCAAATAAAAGGACTGCGCTTTATGATAGCTATGTTGAGTTGTTTTTCAATAGAGAATCTGAGAAGAGTTTAATAATTAGAGACTATAGAGACCTTATTATAGATATTCATGAGTACTTAGCATGGATATTACATTCGGAAGCTGAGTTATATAAAAATAGTGGAACCATACATATTGAAGATTTGAAAAAAAGGTTAAATATGTATCTAATGAAAGAGGGACATCAAACTGATATAACTGATAAATTATTTCAAGTTGTCAAAGAGAGAGTTTGTGCTTTAGTTTCGAGAGTGCAAGGAACCTTTGAATTCGAAGTACAACCTTTAAGAGAATATTTTTGTGCAAAATACCTTTATAAAACATCGCCATATTCACCAGTTGGGGCAGAAAGGACTGGAACTTTGCCCGATAGATTTGAGACAATATCACGTAACTCATATTGGCAAAATGTAGTGCGCTTTTTTGCTGGGTGTTTTAGTAAGGGTGAATTATCAATGCTTATTCAGAAGCTTAGAGAGTTGGTAGATGACTGCAATTTAAAATACACAAATTACCCACGTATACTTACTTCCCAAATTATGTCTGATTATGTTTTTACTCAATATCCACTGCTATTAAAGGATGTAGTGAAAATAATTGTTGAGGGTATAAATATCGGTAACATCATTAATCATCAAGAGGGGAGTAGTTCAAGTAATGAATGTATTATTTTGCCAGAAGAATGTGGAAGAATGGAAATAGTAAAGGAATGTTTTAATCAACTAAAAACATTTCCGGCGAGCGATTACGCTTCTGAATTAATTGGACTAATAAATAACAACCCATATGAAATTATAGAAAATTGGAGTGAATATGTAACAGTATTAAAGGAAGACCAATTGTCGTTATGGTTGGAATATGCATATAGACTTCAAATAATTCATCGAATTGATGAATGTATTTTAGTTGGTATTATAATTAGTGATAATTATGTATACGCTGAGAAAAGGCTTCAAATATTAATCAATGGTAACCGACTAGATATCATTGAAAAATTTCCGGAATTTAAAAAGATTGTTCTGGATGGAATATTAGCTAGTAAGATGAGTGTTTTAAAAAGAAATACCAATAATAATAGCCTTCAATTTCTTATGTTAAGTACTAATTATTATGGTTTGTCTAAAATTTTAAGTTCTGATGATTCTAACATGTCATTTATGAGTTTTCTTCATAGAACCTATCATTTAAATTATGGAGAAAATACTGAAAAGCCAATTACAGAATTTATCGTCAACGATTCAATTGATCTTATTATCAATAGCTTTTCTAACTCAATACAATTGGCATTAGATAGCGATTTGTCAAGGTGGCGTGAGAGTATCGAACCATGGGACGTAATAGTGGAAAATGGAAGGAAATTCTTAAATGACGGCTGGAGCCTTTCTATTATTGCGGCTATATCCGCAGGAATCAAATCTAAGGTGGAGAGTTATGAGGAGTATTATGACCTAAGTGACCCAACATTGTCTTTATGCAAAAGGGCTCGATGCGCAAGAATGAAATCGGGTAATGTGAAATATTGGAATGATCAAATACAAGATTGTAGGAATTTGCAGTTTAAACTATTAATGCTTTTTACATGGGCAACTCCTAAAACTATTGTACAATTACTCGAAACACTTACTCCAATAATCGATTCATTAAAAAAGAATGAGTTCTTGCAATTAGCTGATGGAATCAAAAAAGCTAGTATCAATTCCGTTTTTAATAAAATTCGCCAGAAACAAATTATTACTCAAATCAATAAGAGTAACCTAAATAACTCATTAAAATATTTGTTAAGTCTAAGATTTGATCAGCATAATAAAGAACTCTTTATCTTTGAAAATATTAATGATGATCCACGAGTATCAGAAGAGACAACTAAATTGAAATTAGAGTTTTTAATAAAGAAATATTTGTCTAATACTTCCGACGAATCAGTTTTGTCAGAAATCCAGAACATGTATAATAAAATCGAGATATATGATCATAGATTAAATTATTTACTTAGACGACGACGAATTGCTTCTGATACTATACCTTTTCAAATCGCAAAAAAAATTATGGCTGATTGTAAGAAGTTCCCTAAGGTTATTGCAGTCCTTGCGGAGATATCTTGTAAGATTAATGCAAATGAACATCGCATACCTGTGGGAGAAGTTTCTGAAAAGGAAAAGTGGTTTGAATAATGTTAGTAATATACACTCAAAGATGCCCATATAAACTGTCTTACTTAAAAAGTGATTATCAAAAGTGTTACCGGGTGAGATAAACTATAGTATTTCAAACTCGACACGTCCCGAGTTTCATATTCAAAAAGAGCACGCAAAGACAGGATAAGAAGATCAAATTCCATTATATTATTTAGGTAGAAAGGAAAGGTAGTATGGATGTATCATATGATAGCTGGCGTTACAGTGGCTGAATATGTACGTAGAAGGCGGCAGATTATCGCCGGAGCTTGGGCAAGCTCCAATAAGTCAGTGAAACGCTTAACACCTAGAGGAAGGCCACGGAATCGGCCTACCCCTAGGTTGTTTGCATACACTTTTTTTGTTTTATTTGATTATTTGGAGTGGTTTAGGTATAATTTGCATTGTTGTAAAAGCGATAGGAGGATGCTGAAAATGGGAAAAGCTTTGATTATTGGTGCTGGTGGAGTTGCCAGTGTTGCAATTCATAAATGTTGTCAAAATCCAGAGGTATTTGAAGAGATATGTATCGCAAGTCGAACTGTTGAAAAATGTGAAGCCATCAAAAATAAATTGGCAGGAAATCGCACTATAATACATACCGCTCAGCTTGACGCGGATAATACCGAGCAGGTCATCGACTTGATTAAGAGCTTTCAGCCAGATATTGTCATTAACCTGGCGCTGCCTTATCAGGACTTGACGATCATGGATGCTTGCTTGGCTACCGGAGTTGATTATCTGGATACAGCAAATTATGAGCCGCCAGATATCGCAAAATTTGAGTACAAATGGCAGTGGGCGTATCGTGAAAAGTTCGCTGAAGCAGGGTTAACTGCATTGTTAGGAAGCGGTTTTGACCCCGGGGTTACGGGCGTCTTTTGTGCCTATGCCCAGAAACATTATTTTGATGAAATTCATTCAATTGATATTGTGGATGCAAATGCTGGTGACCATGGGTATCCCTTCGCCACTAATTTTAACCCGGAAATTAATATTCGCGAAATTACAGCAACAGGAAGGTATTATGAAAACGGTTCTTGGATCGAAACTGACCCTCTTTCTGTGAAAAAGGTTTATGATCTTCCAGAGATAGGCCCCAAAAACATTTATCTTATGTACCATGAAGAACTAGAATCTCTGGCTAAAAATATCAAAGGAGTTAAGCGAATACGATTTTGGATGACGTTCTCTGACAATTATCTTAATCATTTACGAGTGCTCGAAAATGTAGGTATGACATCGATTGAACCCATTAATTTTGAAGGGCAACAGATCATACCGTTACAATTTTTGAAGGCGGTGCTTCCTGATCCTGCCTCACTCGGACCGAGAACAAAAGGAAAAACAAATATCGGTTGTATTATCCAAGGGATTAAAGATGGTAAGCCTAAAACTTATTATGTATACAACATCTGTGATCATCAAGAATGTTTTGCGGAGGTGGGGTCGCAAGCTATTTCGTATACAACAGGGGTTCCTGCTATGATCGGGGCAATGTTAATGCTCCAAGGTATCTGGAAAAAACCTGGTGTATTTAATATTGAAGAATTTGATCCCGATCCATTTATGGAAGCGTTAAATAAATGGGGTTTACCTTGGCAGGAAAGCTTCTCGCCAACGCTACTCGACTGAGGTGAAAAGATTGGACATAGATTTTAGTGCACTTCCATCCCCCTGCTATATTGTGGATGAACGACTTATTATTAGCAATCTTGAAATCCTGAATTCTGTACAACAACGTACAGGCTGTAGCATTCTTCTTGCTCTAAAAGGCTTTTCAATGTATTCCGTATTTCCTCTTGTGGCCCAATATCTTAAAGGAGTCACTGCAAGCTCATTGTACGAAGCTCAGCTGGGTTATGAAGAACTGGGAAAAGAAGTTCATATTTATTCACCAGCTTACATTGAGGCGGAATTTGAGAAAATACTTAACAATTGTGACCATGTTACCTTTAATTCCTTTGATCAATGGCATCGATTTAAGGACAAAGTAAACCACCTTACAACAAAAAAAATAAGCTGTGGCATCCGTATCAATCCAGAGTATTCAGAAATTGAGACGCCTATTTATGATCCTTGCTATCAGTATTCAAGACTTGGTGTGACATTGTCAAATTTTCGTCCTGAAGAACTTGAGGGTATTGAAGGGCTTCATTTTCATACCATGTGCGAGCAAAATTCTGATACTCTCGAACGTACGATACAAGTGGTTGACCAAAAGTTTGGACAATTTATCAAAGGAATGAAATGGCTCAATTTAGGTGGCGGTCATCATATTACCCGACCTGATTATGATATCGAAACTTTAGTCCGTTCAATAACGTTTTTGCAGGATAAATATGGAGTGGATATATTCCTTGAACCGGGTGAGGCTGTGGCCTTGAATACTGGGTTTCTAGTTGCCAGTGTTCTTGACATAGTAGAAAATGATATGAAAATTGCCATATTGGATACTTCAGCTGCCTGTCACATGCCGGACGTACTCGAAATGCCTTACAGACCGACAATACTTGAGGCAGGAGAGCCTAGTCAGTTCCCTTACACCTACAGACTTGGAGGTCTTACTTGTCTTGCCGGAGATATCATAGGCGATTACTCTTTCAAACAGCCATTGAAAGCAGGGGACAGGCTTGTATTTTGCGACATGGCCCACTATACTATGGTCAAGAACAATATGTTTAATGGTGTGAATCTACCGACTATCGCACTTTTCAACGCAGAAGAAGGCATTAAGATTATCCGGCAATTTGGTTATGACGATTTCAAAACGCGTTTATCTTGAAAGATTAGTTGTTTGATAAAGATACATCCTGATGGTGAGGTGTTTAATGAATGATTTAAATGACTATAAAAGAAGGAAAAATCTCAAAAAAAAGTATATTCAGGATTTTCCAGAAGGTATATTTGAGGTGATTGAGACGGATTATCCTTGTCAACATTTTTTAATGTCTGAGAATCGATCGATGCAGACACTGTTTTCAAATGAGGAATGGATAGATATATTGACCAAGTCGAGGAATTCCTACAGATGTCATATTCAACGATTGAATTCAAGGAGAAAATATTTAGCTCAAGGAATTTGACAATTCGTGTTTTAGTACTTATCAAATTTCCACTTCCAAGAGTCGAAAGCAATAAGTTAAGAGCAATACAATAGCAGATACAGAAAAAGAGCCGTTCACTCATCATTTAAATTTTATAATGAGTAACGGCTCTTTTTAAGGTTAACGAATACTGCGCGCTCTCTATCAAGTGAACGTTCATCTTTAGTTGAGCGAGTTCACTTTTAATTCCTGCTCTCGAAGTATTTTCCGACTTTCTTGACCATGTCCGGAAGCGTAAAGACAACGACCCTGTCGCCTCCATGAAGGATGGTTTCGCCATGCGGAACACTGACCTCTTCGCCATGAATTAAGGCTCCGACCAAGGAGTTGCGAGGAAATTTTAGGTCCTTGAGTCTTTTACCAGCTATTTGGCAATTGTCGGGGACTAATATTTCCATAGCCTCCGCCTTGGCACCTTCCAGAAGAGCGACAGCGACGATGTTGCCCCGACGAACTTGGCGCAAGATGACACCGGCGGTTAGAAGCCTTGGAGATAAGACGACATCAACTCCAACTTTGCCCATTAAGGGCATATAGTCAGCGCGCCCCACCCGGACTACCGTTTTCTGAGCGCCTAAATTCTTGGCTAAAAGGGCTAAGAGTAAATTAAGTTTATCGTCATCGGTCAGACAAACCACGGCGTCAGCCTCTCCAACCCCTTCTTCAACTAATAGATCGACATCGGTCCCTTCACCGCAGAGTACGAGTCCTTTACCCAAATGCTCGGCTAATTCACGACAACGGTCTCGGTTCTTGTCAATGACTTTTACAGATAAGCCTACTTTGACCAGAATCTTGGCTAGATGTCGTCCTATTCGGCCAGCGCCGATGATCATGATTCGCTCTGTCTTTGATCGTTTATGGGCGAACTGTTTCCCGAAGGTTTCTATGGCAGAAGCTTCCCCGACGAAGAACACATTATCCTGAGGGAGTAAAAAATCTTGTCCGTGGGGAACGATCATGATATTTTGTCGTAAAATACCGGCGACTAGAATCTGAGGTGGGAGGGTTAGTTTCAATAAGGGAATGTTTACAAGTTTTGATTCCTGACTAATTTTGACCTCTAATAAACGAACCTTTCCCTCGGCAAAGTCCTCGACTGCTAAAGCTGCCGGCGTCAGGAGAATTCGGCTAATTTCAATAGCGGTTGTCATCTCAGGATTAATCGCCAAATCGATACCTAAGGACTCATTAAAGTTAAATTGAGCCGCGCCGGCATACTCCTGGTTGCGAACCCTGGCAATCGTCTGAGGTATACCTATTTTTTTGGCGGCCATGCAAGAAATCATATTCACTTCATCACTGTCCGTGACAGCGACCAGTAGATCCGCACCTTTAGCGACTGAGTTGGATAGAAACTGTGGGTTTGCTCCATTTCCGACGATAGCCAAGACATCTAAACTATTCTGCACGATTAAACGGCGTTCTTCGTCTTGCTCGATGACGATTACCTCGTGCTCTTCTCGGGCTAAGCGCTCTGCGAGGCTAAAACCTAATTTGCCTGCTCCCACGATAACGACACGCATATTAATATACCTCCAAAAATAAGATGGAACAAGTGAATAGATGTCTGTCACTATACGCCTTAAGCCTAAATTCGTCAAGAAATATTTCACAAACTAAGGTTACTTATTATCTCAGGGGTTGTTACTTAATCCCTACGAGATCGATAAATAGAAGTGGAGACCATATCCGGTGTTGGATAAGCTCAATACAATTGAAAGGTTTAGTGGGTAATTATCATTTATTTTTGAAACAAATAGACTATTATTGCAAGAATAGATACACTCATCATTACTGCTGCAGTAATTCTAGCACTAGGTGGAATAGTTCGGTTTTCCTTCCAGTCCTTGATTATGGGTCCGAAATATTTATTTTGAATTAGGAATTCATAGAATTTAGTTGAGCTTTTT
>CAKMJS010000128.1 GCA_927405585.1 uncultured Desulfosporosinus sp. | reverse complement strand
TGTTAAAATGAAAGAGTTGTTTGTGATTTACCAAGCTGGGGATCGCAGTGCTCGGGACAAACTTATCCATGGAAATCTACGTCTAGTTCTCAGTGTGATTCAGCGGTTTACAAATCGTGGAGAGTATGTGGATGACCTTTTTCAGGTCGGGTGTATTGGTCTGATGAAAGCGATCGACAATTTTGATCTTGGACAAAACGTTAAGTTTTCTACCTATGCTGTCCCCATGATCATTGGGGAAATCCGTCGTTATTTGAGAGACAACAATCCAATACGCGTGAGTCGATCCCTGCGGGATATCGCTTACAAGGCGCTCCAGGTAAGAGATCAGTTAGTCTGTGAATGTTCACGTGAACCAACAGTGTCAGAGATAGCGGCTAAACTTGCTCTTCCGAGAGAAGATGTCATCTTTGCCTTAGATGCTATTCAAGAACCTATTTCGTTATTTGAACCTATTTATCATGATGGTGGAGATCCTATCTTTGTCATGGATCAGATAGGGGATGATAAACAATCCGATACTGGGTGGATAGAGGGATTAGCTGTAAGAGAAGCATTGCGACGCCTTAGTGAACGGGAAAAGCTCATTTTGTCATTGCGCTTCTTTAATGGCAAGACTCAAATGGAAGTGGCCGATGAGATTGGAATCTCCCAGGCTCAGGTATCACGTCTTGAGAAAGCTGCTATGCAACACATGCGCAAGTACGTCTAGAGATGCGCGAAGCTCGAAGCACAGGCGCGAAGCACGAAGCACGAATGAGGAGTACCTCATGATTTGAGAATGATGAAACACGAAGTAGAAACTCAAAGTACGTACTTCGAGGCAGGTGTGGGTGAGGCGCGACAGATGTTCGAATTAAAAATATTCGGACCTTGCGCCACGTGCATCGAGCATCGATTAGGGCTATTTTAAGTCACTCCCTCATATGATGAGATATACGATGCGCGATGAAGGGTAGTCGAGCTTTGGTTTCGAACTTCGAGCCTCGTGCATCGAACCTCGACTAGGGGGTGGTCTAACAATGCGGATCTCGGATTTGCGATTATTGGATGTTGTTAATGTTAAAGATGGACGAAGGTTAGGATCCATTAAAGATCTTGAGTTGGATCTCGAACGAGGTGTCGTTAAAGGGATTATTGTGCCCGGTCCCACGCGAAGTTGGGGGTTTTTTGGCAGTGGTAAGTCGGAGGATTATATTGTCCCATGGGACCGTGTGAAAAAAATTGGAGTTGACGTTATCTTAGTTGATGCCAATGATTTGCCAGAATTTAATACAGACCATGATGATCGTCGCTAATAAATACTTAGGATTTCTAGAGAATAAGCCCGCTGTTTTAGAGAACAGGGGCTTATTTGTTTTCAAACACAAAAATTAGGACTAATGGCAGGTTTGTCCTCTGGAATATTAAATGGTATATTTAAAAGGAAATCAAAGGAAGTCGAAGGAGTTAGAGGGATGAGCTGGGAATGGCAAACAAGAGGAAGTTTATACTACCTAACCCTGCCAAAATGGCAAGCGGAAGGGATCGACTTAGGATTCTCGACTCGGGTTGGGGGAGTAAGCCAATTTCCTTACGATACGTTCAATTTAGGGTTCCATGTGGGTGATGACCCAACTGCCGTTTTGGAAAATCGAAGGCTTTGGTTAGATCAATGGAAGGTTCCCTGGTCGAAGGCAATCGTAGGCGAACAGGTCCATGGTACTAACGTGTTATGGGTGGGTGAGGAAGACGGAGGTAGGGGGATTCGCGAATTAGAGACTGCAATCCCAGCCGTTGATGGATTAATGACTCAAAGTACAATAGGATTAATGAGTTTTTTCGCGGATTGTGTCCCTCTTTTCTTCTATTTCCCAGATATTCAGGTGATTGGGATATCGCACGCTGGTTGGAAAGGAACTGCTCATAAGATAGGGCATAAAGTCCTAGAATGTGTAGAAAAGGCAGGCGGACTAACAAAAAATGCCTGGGTTGCGATCGGACCAAGCATAGGCCCGTGTTGTTACCTTGTGGATGAAAGAGTAGCGGCGCAGTTTCGTGCAAATTTTAGCGAGACACCGTTTCTGACTAAGCAAGAGGATGGACATTACCTTCTGGATTTATGGGAGGCGAACAAGACCACACTTTTGGGAAAAGGCGTTCTACCGGAAAATATTGACGTGGTAGCGACTTGTACTGCAGATAATCCTGAATGGTTCTATTCTCATAGGCGGGATGGAGCATGTACTGGACGGATGGCTGGGTGGATCCGTAAGCGAGGCGCGAAGCACGATGCGCGAAGCACGATATATGAAGCCGAGGAACGATGAGTGAAGGTACGAGTCGCGATGAACGAGGCACGAGTGGTATGTAATATTCGAACTTCGAGCATCGAGCATCGATTAAGGGGGGGGATAAGATGGCAACCATATTAGTAGTCGATGACGAGGAACCAATCCAAGAACTTCTCAGATTCAATTTGGAGAAGGATGGGTACCTTGTGTGTGTAGCGAAGGATGGTCAGGACGCATTAAATCAGGTGATGAAGGATCAACCGGACCTCATTGTGCTTGATCTGATGCTGCCGGGTATGGATGGCTTAGAGGTTTGTCGGAAACTTCGTTCTAATCCGAAATTCCAGCAAATTCCCATCATTATGTTAACCGCTAAGGGTGAGGAGATCGATAAGGTTCTAGGACTGGAGCTTGGCGCCGACGATTACATGACCAAACCGTTCAGTCCCCGTGAACTGTTAGCAAGAATTAAAGCCCGCTTGCGACGCATCAATTCGCAGGAGGAGGCTGATGCTCAGATTATTATTCGTGGGGAGTTACGAGTCGACGTTACAGGGTTTCGTGTTCATGTACGTGGAGAAGAAACTGAGTTAACGCCCAAAGAATTCGAACTGCTTCGCGTTTTGGTGGCTCACCCGGGGAAGGTATATTCCCGGGACGAGTTGTTGGAACGAATTTGGGGGTATGAATATGATGGCGATACTCGAACGGTTGATGTCCATGTACGTCATCTACGACTGAAAGTAGAACGGGATCCTTCCAATCCCGAATATATTGAGACACTACGCGGGATTGGTTACCGCTTCAAAGGATAGGATGACGATGAGTATAAAATGGCGATTAACGGGGCTTTTTATTGTGATGACGGGGCTTTCTCTGCTTTTGTTTTGGGTTGGAGAGAGCGTGAGGATAGCCGCTAACACCCATCGGATTGATTTTGGAGTTATAGTTTTTGCGGTGTGTCTGCCTGCCGGGGTTGTTTATTTATACACTAGACAATTATCGCGTCGGATGGAAAAGCTATACTTTGCCACCCAAAGGATTGCCAGAGGAGATTTTGAACATATTCACTTATCGGATTCAACCGATGAACTTGGGCAATTTACAACCGAACTGAATAGCCTTTCCCGTCATGTTGAAATGATGGTACAAAATGGAACCCAGGAAGCGCACAAGATGGAGACCATTTTAGCGGGAATGCAAGAAGGCGTAGTGGCAGTGGATCAGGTGGGACGAGTGGTTTTGGTGAATTCAGCGGCCGAGAGGATTTTTGAACGTCAAGGCACGAATAGAGAATTAAAGTATCTATTGGAACTAACCTATGATTCCGAATTAGAGCATTTAATCCGTAAGGTACTTTCAGGGCAGCAACTTACGGCCACCCGGGAAACCCATATTGCTCAAAGGACGGTTCAAAGTCAAATCAACCCAATCCTCAGTGGACAGGGTCAAGTCCGAGGCGCGGTCATCGTAATTCATGATGTTACTGAGCTTCGACGTCTTGAACAAATGCGAACGGAATTTGTCGCCAATGTTTCTCATGAGTTAAGAACTCCTCTGACCTCCATTAAAGGCTTTGTCGAAACACTTTTGGACGGAGCGGCTGAAGACCCCTCTTTACGAGAACGGTTTCTGAAGATTATCCAAGCAGAAACCTTGCGTTTACAACGGCTAATCGAAGACCTGCTTACCTTAGCTCATTTTGAGGGACGGGATAATCGCCAGGGACAGAGTTCCGGAAAAGTGAGTTATGTGCAGAAGGCTTACGAAACAATTAAACCGGTCATTCTGAGCTTTGCTCAGGCTAAAGGAATTAGGGTAGAGGTCGATCTCCCAAAAACTATCCCGCCACTCTTAATAGGAGAAAATCTACTGAGTCAACTCCTCTTAAACCTTTTAGAGAATGCTGTTAAATATACGTCTGAGGGACGTGTTTGGCTGCATGCCCATATCGGGCAGGAATTCATTCACCTGGAATTTGGAGATACTGGTTGTGGCATCCCAGAAGAGATGTTGCCACGGATTTTCGAGCGTTTCTACCGAGTAGATAAGGCCCGTTCGCGAGAACAAGGGGGAACCGGGCTAGGGTTGAGTATTGTAAAACACATGTTGGAAGGCATTGGTGGTAAAATAAGTGTAACTTCTCAGATAGGGGTGGGGACTATCTTTACGTGTGATTTACCACGAGCATAAGCGAAGTTCGAAGTTCGAGGTTCGAGGTTCGAATATCAAAAATCAATAGCCAACATCTAACATAACATATAGAATATGGTCGAGCATCGAGCATCGAGCATCGAGCTTCGCGCAGGAGGATGCCATGGAGGGGAAAACAAGAAAACCAAGCTTTTGGTTTTGGGGAGTATTGGTGATCGCTTTAATCGGTGGGATTTTGTGGTCCTATCGATCGAATTTTAACTCAGTGACTATTAAATTTGCGTTGGCCCAAACCGGAACCATTAGTCATGAACGTAAAGTTAAGGCAACGTTTGCGAATCAGGAACTACCAATATCTGCTCCGTTCTCTGGTAGTGTTCAAATAATAGGCAAAGATGGACAGCGCGTTAGGCGTGGGGAAGGTATTGCGACTATTCAACCAAATGGAGCCACGCCGGGAACTAAGCAGGAGGATGCTCAGAAACAAATACTTTCGGCAACGATGGGTGGGCTATTCTATAATCAGACAGATGGCTTAGAAACCATCATAACGACTGAAAACTTATCTACCATGGATTTAGATCAATTATCTGCCCAGACAGCGAACGTTAAAATTCCAGGAGCTAATGTTCAAACCGGCGAATTTGTGGGTAAAATAGTGAATAACCTTATTCCAACGCAGGCCTTTCTAGAACTGACAAGTATCGAGGGACTCACTGTCGGCAAGACAATACGTATTATGACTGGAGAGCAAACTGTCAATGCAAAAATTCTGCGTAAATCAGCGAAGCCAACGGGAGTTATCGTAGTATTCCCTCATTATATCGATGGATCAGCAATCAATAGGCGGCAAGAGGTGACCTGGATCTACCAATCGCCGACAAGTGGGGTAATCGTTCCAAAGAGTGCTTTGTGGACTCAGGGAGAGGAACTTGGAGTCTTTCTCTGGAATGAGGGAGTTGTGCATTTTAAAAAGGTTAAAGTCCTTGATCAAGATGAAAGTTATGCTTGCATTGAAAACCTGACGAGTGGTATCCCAATTGTGATAACACCCCGAAACGGACTGGAAGGGTTAGTTGCCGATGTAAAAAATATTTAGGTTACGCTTTCAAAAGCAGGAAACGACGAAAGAGCGTAGAATTCATTGCGGAGGAGATATTCTAATGACAAATAAGGGTATTGAGCAAAGCCTAATCGAAGTTCGTCAACGGATGGGTCGAGCTGCAGCCTTAAGTCATAGGGACCCGAAAAGTATCCGATTATTAGCGGTGTCTAAGACCCAGCCGATTTCAGCTATGGAGGAGGCTTATCGATTCGGACAACGCAGATTTGCAGAAAACCGTGTTCAGGAATGGTTAGAGAAAGCACCTTCGCTTAAGAACGATTGTGAATGGCACTTAGTTGGAAGGCTCCAGACCAACAAAGTGAAGTACTTAGATCATTCCGTTGCGATGATTCATTCCCTGGATCGTTTTTCTTTATTAGAGACTCTTAACGCAAGAGGGGAACAATGTGGTATAATCTGGACAACACTTGTTCAAGTTAATATCGCCCAGGACCCTGCAAAGGCAGGACTTACGCCGGAGGAAGTCCCAGACTTTTTAAGAATAATTGGGAATTATTCCCAAGTGAAGGTCAAAGGATTAATGACCATTGGGGCCTTGGAAGCTAGTTCAGTGGAAACGCGGGGTTTTTTCCGTCAACTGAGGGTACTAAGGGATACTTTGCAAGCCCAAAAATGGTCTGGAGTCGATTTGAGTGAGCTTTCGATGGGGATGAGTGATGATTTCGAAATGGCCATTGAAGAAGGGGCTACTCTAGTTCGTGTTGGGCGTGATATTTTTGGAAACCGTGGATAAACAACCTAAATAGGGAGGATGATAAATGAATGGCTAAATTAATTGATAAAGTGATCGGAATTATGGGATTTTCAGATGAAGAACCAGAAGAAGATATCTTCGAAGAAAATGAGCGAGAAAAAAACGCTCAAGAAGAGGTGCGCTCCAGTCGTAAAAATGCACAGGTCGTAAGCATTCATTCACAAAAGCAAATGCGTGTCGTTGTGATGGAACCGAGTTCTTTTGAAGAAGCCCAAAATATTGCTGATCAGCTGAAATCTCGCCGACCCGTTATTGTCAATCTCGAAAACGCTGAAAAAATGTTAGCCAAACGCATCGTAGATTTTATTAGTGGAACAACCTACGCATTAAATGGCAACATGCAAAAGGTCGGGAATGGAATCTTCTTATTTGTTCCGACTAATGTGGATATTTCTGGTGAGATGCGCGACGAATTAAAAGATAAGGGATTATTCTGGCAAAAATAGGAGGATTTTGAATTGATTTCTCTAATAGCTCAAGTTATTTATCAAGTCATCACAATTCTAATATACATGATTGTGGCGCGCGCGTTGCTTTCTTTCTTTCCTCAACTCAATTCCAGTAAACTGAGTGTTCTTCTTAATGATGTGACAGAGCCACTCCTGAAGCCATTTCAACGTTTTCAAATCGGCGGTGCAGCACGGGCGATAGATTTTTCCCCGATTATCGCAATCATTGTGCTCAATCTGATTCAGTCATTAGTCGTTAGACCCTTTATTGGTTTCTAGTGAACTATTCGACAGATCGTAGTGGACTCGGATTTTGGAGTGTAAAGGAAGTGCGTTTAGAGGCTGCACATATTTTGGACCTAGCGGATGCAGTCCACCATATGGAGTCTACACAAGTTACGCCTTTTTTAAGTTTTGCAATGAGGGATTGGGCTGAAGCTGTTCTGCGCAAGGAACACTTGGTGGTAATGGCGGAGGGGGGATTCTCCGAGTCAGAGCGTGTTCGGCTAATTATCGCTCCATGGGGAAGTACCTTACATTCTAAAGATGCTAACATTTCGCTACTTTGGGTGCGTCCAACGGACCCGCGTGCTCAACTTGAGCATCGCCAGATCTTGGGATCCCTGATGGGACTAGGTTTCAAGAGAGAGGTATTGGGAGATATACAAGCTGGAGTGAAGGGTTACTATATCGCGACTACAGCAGAAATTGCCCCGTTTTTGTTAGATCATTGGACCCAGGCGGGTCGAGAGAACATTAAAGTTTCTTGCTACGAGGATAAACCGGATCTGTGTCCCGATTCGGGTGAGGAATGCCGCATCACCGTTAATTCTTCACGCATCGATGCGGTGATTGCTAATTCTTTTGGGGTTTCGAGGTCAATAGCGCAAGAGTGGATTACCCAAGGTAAGTTGAGAAAGGATGGTCTGGTGGTGAGCAAAGCGGATACTGAAGTTCAAGCCGACGATCTGATCTCTTGCCGGGGGCAGGGGCGGATAAAACTTTTGAAATGTACTCAGACTCGCAAGGATCGGACAGCGTGGCAAATCGTGCTTTACCGATCACAACGGCATTAGGAGGTAATGAAGATGCAGATGACTCCTCTTGATATTCGAAATAAAATGTTCGGTAAAGGTATACGAGGTTACCAATGCGGAGAAGTGGAAAAGTTTCTCGAAATCGTAAGTCAGGAGTTTGAAGCTGCCTATACTGAAAATTTCGAACTACGCGAAAAGAACAAGGGCTTGGAATCGGAAATCACCCACTATCGCCAACTTGAGAATACCTTGCAACAAACCCTCGTTTTGGCTCAGCAAACTGCTGAAGAGGTTAAGAAAGCTGCCCAGCATGAGGCGGCTCTCCTGCTGAGGGAAGCTGAAAACGATAAGTTAAGCAAAGTGTCAGAAACTCAAGTAATACTGGCAAATATTCAAGAAGAAATTCAGGGACTTTCGCGGAGACGGGATTTATTAAGAACTCAACTCAAATCGTTTCTGCTTGCTCATCTAGACTTAGAAAAATTGCAGGAACGAACCGATGGCATTGCTTAAATTGCGCAGAGTCCTTCAGGTTGCGAATAAACCTTGTTTTGTGATAAAATGATTAATAGACACTTTGAAGGAGAAGGATTGGCATCGATGAATAATATATTAATTAGTGAGCTACCTCCTGACTTTCTCATTCAGGGGTTTGGGCTGCATCAAGATGAGAATTTGTCCTATGTTGGGAAAGTTGGAGGACAAGAAGTCCAGCTCTTACCTTCCATTAATGATTTGCAATCAAACCGAACGGATATAAAAATTTTGAGTGTAGGGTTCGCCGAGGCCAGCCAGAATTTTCGTCCGGGAGATGTTTTGATGGCCGGGAGTGATGATTTACTCGATCGGGCGTTTCAGGCCATGGATGAAATTGAGCAACGCGGAGTCGTCGTCAGTTTGACGCCTTCTCAAGATTCAACGCATTTATATTTAGCTAAAGATCAGATGAGCCCCTACGTTCAGGATTGGAAGAGTCAAAAAAATTCCTTTTTATGTCTGTGGATGGTGGATCCTATTGAGTCGGAAGGTCAAGCAAAACTTGTCACGATCTTAAGGAAAGTTATCTTGAAGGAAAAGTGAGCTCGGGCTGATAAAAAGTAAATAAATTATTGACACGTTGATAAGGACAGTCTTTGTCAGGTACCCTCAACAGCGAGCGGGAACGGTGTGAGCCCGTGAGGAGAGACGGAGAAAATCCCCTTGGAGTGAAGGGCTGAAACTGAGTAAGTTCTTCCGGTCGGTCACCGTTAACAGACTTCCGAGTGGCTTTATTGGGCGACAAGGGTGGTACTGCGAGTGATCTCGTCCCTTCTAGAAGGGGCGAGATTTCTGCTATTTATCTAGTGCGTTATTTCTGCAGGGCAATTCGTGAATTGCCCCCTAGTTAACCCGTTATTCCCAGTAGGTCAATTCATGAATTGACCCTACGAAATTTAAGGAGGAAAGATCAATGGACTATCGAACTACCCTGAATTTACCGGAAACTGATTTTCCGATGCGTGGGAATCTTCCCCGAAAGGAACCGGAAATTCTCAAGACTTGGGAAGATGATAATATTTATCAAAAGGTACAAAGTGCTCGTGCTGGACGACCAAAGTTTATTCTTCATGATGGGCCGCCGTATGCTAACGGGGATATTCACCTTGGGCACGCTATCAATAAGGTGTTAAAAGATGTTGTGGTCAAATACAAAACCATGATGGGCTTTGATGCGCCCTATGTCCCGGGATGGGACACTCATGGGCTTCCTATTGAAATACAAGTGATCAAGAAGTTGGGCGTCAACAGACATGCTGTGTCTACGCTGGAATTCCGTGAGAAATGTAAAGACTATGCCGAGAAATATGTAGGGATTCAGCGCGAGCAGTTTAAGCGCCTAGGGGTACGCGGAGACTGGGACCATCCGTACTTGACCTTGCAAAAAGAGTATGAGGCAGCTCAAATCGGGGTATTTGGGGACATGACCAATAAAGGGTATATTTATAAAGGCTTAAAACCTGTCTATTGGTGCCCTTCCTGTGAAACGGCACTAGCCGAAGCGGAAATCGAGTATGCGGATAAACCTGCTTCTGCCATTTATGTGAAGTTCGCCGTGAGAGATGGTTTGAACGCTCTTACCCAGGGAAACACGTTTGTGGTTATTTGGACGACGACTCCGTGGACTCTTCCTGCTAACCTGGCGATCTGCGTACACCCAGAGCTGACGTATGCTGTTGTCACTGAAGGAGAAGAACGTTGGGTCGTGGCGGAGGGGATGCTGGAGTCCCTGCGTTCGCTGTGGAAGCTAGAACTCCCAGTCGAAAAAACTCTCTCAGGTAAGGAGCTGGAAGGGGTAATTTGCACTCACCCCCTGATGGATCGCGACTCCGTGATGATCTGCGGAGAACATGTAACCTTAGAAGCAGGTACGGGATGCGTTCATACGGCACCAGGACATGGTGAAGATGACTTTCTAATCGGGAAACAATATGGGTTATCCGTGCTATGTCCGGTTGACCATCAAGGGAAATTTACCTCAGAGGGTGGGGCATATGTCGGGCTGAAAACAGGAAAAGCAAATCCCGTGATCGTCGAGGATCTAACTAAGACCGGAAATCTGGTGTTAGAGGAGACGATTCAACATAGTTACCCTCATTGTTGGCGTTGTAAAAGCCCGATTATTTACCGTGCCACAGAACAATGGTTTGCCTCCATTAGCGGATTTCGTCAGGCTGTCTTGGATGAGATCGAGAAGGTTCGTTGGATTCCTGCTTGGGGAAGAGACCGGATCTTTAACATGATTGCCGATCGAGGAGACTGGTGTATTTCCCGTCAAAGGACGTGGGGAGTCCCGATCCCGATCTTTTACTGTGTGGATTGTGGGAAAGTATTGGTGAATAACCAAACGATAGCCAAGGTCCAGGAAATATTTCGTCAAGAAGGTTCAGATGCTTGGTTTGCACATTCTGCTGAGGAACTCTTACCAGAAGGGTTTACGTGTTCCTGTGGCGGAGAAAAATTCCGTAAAGAAACGGATATTATGGACGTCTGGTTTGATTCGGGCACCAGTCACGCTGGCGTATTGAAGCAACGGAGTGAGTTGTCCTGGCCGGCAGACCTCTATTTAGAGGGGTCTGATCAGCATAGAGGATGGTTCAATTCCTCGTTGTCAACGTCAGTAGCGGCGTTTGGTCAGGCGCCTTATCGTAATGTATTGACGCACGGCTTTGTCGTTGATGAGCAAGGGCGTAAGATGTCTAAATCGCTGGGTAATGGGGTTGATCCGCTCAAGGTCGTTCAAGAACTGGGGGCTGATATTTTACGACTATGGGTTAGCTCTGTGGATTATAAGAATGACGTCGCCGCCTCCCCGCGCATTATGAAGCAAATGTCCGAGGCCTATCGAAAGATTCGAAACACCCTTCGCTTTTTGTTGAGCAATCTCAATGATTTCGATCCAGCTAAGGATAAAGTAGCCTATCAAGAGCTTCAGGAAATTGATCGCTGGGCCTTGCTTAAACTTTCTAAAGTCGTTGAACGCGTACTTCTTGGCTATGAGACGTATGAATTTCATTGGGTTTACCACACAATTCATAATTTCTGTACGGTGGAGTTGAGCGCCATTTATCTGGATATTGTCAAAGACCGACTCTATGTGGAAGGGAAAACATCTCCACTCCGTCGTTCTGCTCAAACGGTTTTATACGAAGTCCTAGATGCCTTGGTTCGCTTGCTAGCACCGGTCTTGACGTTCATGACAGACGAAATCTGGCCATATATCCCTGGAGAAAAGAACATGGAGAACGTTCAAATGGCAGAAATGCCAAAAGTGAACCACGAATGGATGGATGAGAAGATTGCCTATCAATGGGATCGGATCCTAGATTTGCGGACGGATGTTGCCAAAGTGTTAGAAATGGCGCGCCAGGAGAAAATGATCAATCATCCCTTAACCGCTCACGTTGATCTTTATCCAACGGAAGTTCAGTATGAGTTTTTACAACAAGTTCCTAATCTCGCAGAAATCTTTATAGTTTCGGGCTTAATGCTCCATAAACCTAGCGAGGAAAGGCCTGAAGGTGTACAAAAAGCTGAAGGTCACGAGGGATTAGGGATACTTGTGCAACCTGCCAAGGGAGAAAAGTGCGAACGCTGCTGGATGTTTCATGTCGAGGTTGGAAAGAATCAGGAACATCCAACGATTTGCCCACGTTGTAGCGCAGTGGTGATTAACCTTTAGGGGATAAATTATAAGTAGACTTAATGGTGAAATGAGTATATACTATAGATAATACTGAATATTTAATTACCGAATGATACTAGCTGGAGAGATCTGGGCAGCAAAAAATCCAGACGCCGAAGGAGCAAATCCCTGAATCGCTTTTCAAGGGAAGAAACTCTCAGGCAGAAAGTACTGCTAGTAGACGGGACTCTGGAGAGTTTCTTGTAACAGAGAACACCAAAGGGGATGCCGAGAGGCGAATCTCTCAGGTTCAAGGACAGAGGAAGTGCGACACGCATTTCCTCTGTCCTTTTTTATGTTACAGGGAGTGGGACAGGTTCCTTGTCCCACTCCGAGGCGGCAGATATGAAAGCCTCCGGTGCAGTCGCCTATCCCAAATGGACTCTACCCTACCTGAAGTTATACGAATAATCCACCCCCACATTATGGTGGGGGGATCACGAGGCAAGAAAATTAGGAGGTGCTTGATTTGATAGGAACAAAACGAACGCCAATTTATGAGGAACATCAGGCTGCAAAAGCCAAATTAATCGACTTTGGTGGGTGGGAAATGCCAGTGCAGTATGCTGGTGTGATTGCTGAACACCATGCAGTCAGGAACAAAGCAGGGCTTTTTGATACGTCTCATATGGGAGAAATTGATGTTCGAGGTAAAGACGCACTGGCATTTGTTCAGATGTTAATTACCAATGATGCGAGTAAATTACATGATGGGAAAATTCTTTATTCGCCCATGTGCTACCCAACCGGCGGAATTGTTGATGATTCGCTCGTTTATCGCTATGATACAGAACATTTCTTTATTGTTGTCAATGCTTCTAACGCGGATAAGGACTATGCTTGGATGCTTGAGCAGGCCAAAAACTTTGAAGTGACTGTCGACAATGTTTCTGACCAATATGTTCAACTCGCTTTGCAAGGGCCTCTTGCGGAAACAATTTTACAACGTATAACACAGGTTGATCTGTCTAAAATAATTTACTACACCTTTACACACGGAGAAGTTGATGGAGTGCCTTGCCTTATCTCCCGTACGGGCTATACCGGAGAAGATGGGTTTGAAGTATATTGTGCACCGGAGTTTGGGCGACAATTATGGCGGAAAATATTAGAAATCGGTGCGAGCGATGGGGTACAACCGATTGGCTTGGGAGCACGCGACACATTACGCTTCGAAGCTCGCCTTCCTTTGTACGGTAATGAATTAGGTGCAGAAATTACTCCCCTCGAAGCAGGAATTGGTTTTTTTGTGAAATTAGATAAAGAAGATTTTGTCGGAAAGGCTGCTCTGCAACTCCAAAAAGAGCAAGGGGTTCCCCGAAAATTAGTTGGTCTCGAAATGGTTGGACGCGGGATTGCCCGGTCTCATTACCCTCTGCAAAAAGATGGTGAAGAGATTGGATTTGTCACTTCAGGCTCGTTCTCCCCAACTCTGAATAAGAACATTGCTTTAGGGCTAATTCGTTCGGATTTGGCTGTTCAAGGTGACGTACTGGATGTAATGATTCGTGATAAGGCTGTGCAAGCTAAAATTATTCCCTCACTGTTTTATAAACGAGGCTAACGCGAGGCACGATGTGCGATGCACGATGCACGAATCGAAAGCGAACAAAGTTCGCATAATGATTAATATCTCGAGTTTAATTCGTAGTTTAATTCGTTCTTCGATTCGCAGAATCGAATTCACAATTCGGACATCGAGCCTCGAGCATCGTGCCTCGATAAAGGGCATCGTGCCTCGAATTCAGGGCAAGATAATAAAAAATATTAGGAGGATGATTTACATGAATCCAGTAGAATTGAAGTATAACAAAGAGCACGAGTATGCAGGGGTGAATGGTAACATCGTAACGTTTGGTATTACAAATCATGCCCAAGAAAGTCTCGGAGATGTTGTGTTCGTGGAACTACCTGATGAAGGCGCAACTGTGACAGCCGGAAAATCCTACGGTACGGTGGAATCGGTGAAGGCAGTCTCAGATATTATGGCTTCAGTCAGTGGAAAAGTTGTTGAAGTGAATACTCAGGTCTTAGATGCACCAGATTTGCTGAACAGTGATCCCTATGGAGAAGGCTGGCTCATTAAGGTTGAAGCGGACGATTTATCACCGCTAGAAACAATGATGTCGGCTGATGAATATGAAGCGTTTGTGGCTACGGAGGAACATTAGAATGAATTTTGTACCAAATACGGAGGATCAAAAGGAGCAGCTCTTAGCCCGTATTGGGATTAAGTCTGTCGAAGAGCTTTTTGATGATATCCCTCAGGAAGTTCGATTGAAGCATCCCCTTAATATACGGGGGGGAATGTCCGAGCAAGAATTGGTCAAACATGTCACTGGCTTAGCAACTAAGAATCAATCGGTGGAAGAGTACAGTTCCTACCTCGGTGCTGGTGCCTATGACCATTTTATCCCGAGTTTTGTGGACCAATTGTTACTGCGCTCTGAGTTTTATACAGCCTATACACCGTACCAACCTGAGATTAGTCAGGGGACACTGCAAGCGATTTATGAATATCAGACATTAGTCTGTGAGTTAACGGGGATGGACGCTACCAATGCCTCGATGTATGATGGTGCCTCGGCTCTAGCGGAAGCAGCCCTCATGACTTGTGATGCGACTCGACGGGAAAAAGTACTTGTCTTCCAAACCGTGCATCCAGAATATCGCGAGGTTTTAAAGACTTATTTACCGCCCAGGGGCGTAGAGCTGGTTGAACTTCCCTATCAGGATGGGGTAGGAGACTTAGCTGCGCTTGAAGCGGCCCTGCAAGATGACATTGCTGGAGTCATTATCCAAAATCCTAATTTCTTTGGTAGTGTTGAAAAGGCGGAGAAAATCGCACAGCTGACACATGCCAAAGGGGCACTTCTGGTCATGGCAGTTAATCCCGTTTCATTGGGGTTGCTAAAGTCTCCAGGGGAATGTGGAGCTGATATTGTGGTTGGCGAAGGACAGCCCTTTGGTAACCCTTTGAGTTATGGAGGTCCTTATCTGGGCTTTTTAGCCACCCGAGACAAGTTCGTTCGGCGTATGCCAGGGCGAATTGTGGGTGTAGCCACGGATAAAAACGGGAAAAAGGGATTTGTATTGACCCTTCAAGCCCGAGAACAACATATCCGACGTGAAAAAGCCACATCCAATATTTGCTCCAATGAAGCGCTCTGCGCGCTGGCTTTCTCCATGCATTTGAGTGCACTTGGCAAAACTGGGATCAAAGAATTAGCCTATCTTAATTTGCAGAACGCCCACTATGCCGCACAAGAGATTGGGAAAATTCCTGGCATGAGTTTGGCATTCTCAGGGCCGTTCTTCCATGAATTTGTAGTCGAGACGAAAGCAGAACCGGCTAAAGTCAATGCTTGGCTCCTAGAAAATAAAATTATTGGTGGACTTGATCTTGCTCGCTTCTACCCAGAGCTCGATCATCACCTCCTCTTCTGTGTGACCGAGACGAAATGTAAAGAGGATATTGACCGACTCGTGGCCAGATTGGAGGAGATTAAATGATAACGTCAGAACCACTTATTTTCGATCTTAGCGCCAGCGGGCGTAAAGCGCTCAGCTTACCAATGTGTGATGTACCTGAAGTTGCGGTTGAAACACTTATCCCTGCAGAATTTCTTTCCGAGCTAGGACCGCAGCTCCCAGAACTCTCTGAAGTGGATGTTGTTCGTCACTTTACCCGTCTTTCGACCTTGAATTATGGTGTGGACACCGGATTTTACCCACTAGGGTCTTGTACTATGAAATATAACCCGAAGGTCAATGAAAGACTGGCTCGTCTGCCTGGCTTCACATCGTTACATCCCTACCAGCCTGAGTCAATGACTCAAGGGGCTTTACAGCTCATGGCGGAACTCCAAGACGATCTCGCTGAATTGACAGGAATGGACGGATTTACTCTCTCACCTGCCGCTGGTTCACATGGAGAACTCGTGGGTGTGTTAGTCATTAGAGCCTATCATGAGCAGCGTGGAGACCTTAAACGTACAAAAGTCATTGTTCCAGATGCGGCCCATGGCACCAATCCTGCTACAGCAGCGATGGCGGGTTATGAGATCATTGTCGTTCCCTCCAATGCGCGGGGTGGAGTGGATCTAGAGGAACTAAAAAAGGTCGTCAATGACGAAGTTGCTGCCTTGATGCTGACGAATCCTAACACAGTAGGACTCTTTGAAGAAAATATCTCAGAAATTACAAAACTGATTCATGACGCAGGTGGATTATTGTACTACGACGGAGCGAATACTAATGCGATTATGGGCATAACTCGTCCTGGAGACATGGGTTTTGACGTTGTCCATCTGAATTTACACAAGACGTTCGCCACGCCTCACGGGGGCGGAGGTCCTGGATCAGGTCCAGTCGGAGTCAAAGAGTTTTTGATACCTTTCCTGCCTAAGCCAGTAGTGGTTCAGCGTGAGGATGGAACGTATTCTCTCGAGACGAACATGCCATTATCCATTGGCCGAGTACGTTCATTTTATGCGAACTTCAATGTTCTCGTTAAAGCCTATGCTTATATTCGAAGCCTTGGTGGGCAAGGGTTAAAAGCAGCCTCAGAGAACGCAGTGTTGAATGCTAACTATCTGATGAGTGTTCTCAAAGAGCACTATTTCCTGCCCTTTGATCGAGTCTGCAAACATGAGTTTGTCATTACCCCGAAAAATCTCAAAGCCACTGGAGTGCACACCTTAGATATCGCTAAGCGCTTATTAGACTATGGCTATCATCCACCAACGATTTATTTCCCGATGATTGTCGAAGAAGCCATGATGATTGAGCCAACCGAAACAGAGAGTATAGAAACCCTCGATGAATTTGCAGAGGTCTTAATAAAGATAGCAGAGGAAGCACGAACCGACGCAGATCTCGTAAAAAATGCACCACATACTACGGTCGTGTCGCGCTTTGATGAAGTCGGCGCAGCACGAAAACCAAATTTACGTTGGCGGAATGTGTAGACACTTTAAGACTAGGTGAATAAGTAAAAATGCCGCTCGTTAAGGGCGGCTTTTTACTCAAGTAGGTGAGGATATTAAATGGTACAATTAGACACGTTAGTTCAACAAGCTTGGAAAGTGCGACAGGCGCATTTTGCTGATGAGATCTTTTTTGACTTTCCGACCTTGACTGAGAGCATTACTCTTACTGGCCATTCGTGTGCGCTTGACTGTGCCCATTGTGGAGGGCATTATCTTAAAGGAATGACAAGCGTACCAGAAGTTAAGGCTCTAGGATCTCAAGATTCAAAGTATGCCTTTCGCAGTGCGCTGATCAGCGGAGGGTGCACAGCGGAGGGGAAGGTTCCCTTTACCCAACAACTTGATTTTCTGCACACGCTTAAAAAAGATGTGCACTTGAACTTTCATGTTGGGTTGCTGGATGACGATGAAATTCAGCTCTTGAAAGATCTAGCGGATGTTGTTTCCTTTGACTTTGTTGCAGACTCCGATACTATTGAGGAGGTTTACGGGTTAAAGAAAGGACTGACCGATTACAGTCGTGTTTACCAGGCACTCAGAAAAGTCGTGCCGGTTATGCCGCATTTAACGCTTGGTCTAAGAGGAGGTCAATGGGGTGGAGAAGAGAAGGCCTTGGATGCCTTGGAAGAACTAGGGCTAGATGGACTGATCTTTAACGTTTTTATTCCGACGCCAGGCACACGTTATGAGCAAAAGCCTCCACTTCCGGTAGAAGAGGTTATTCGTTTTTTGGCTAGCGCGAGACTGCGTTTTCCAGATATATCGTTAGCCTTGGGATGTATGCGACCGAAAGGAAGATATCGTCAGATCTTGGATGAGGCGGCAGTCGCACTGGGAATCAATCGCCTTGTCATGCCGACCCCGGGAGCGCGTCGTTTAGCGGGTGAGTTGGGGCTCCGTGTGATTAGAGGAGAGGAGTGTTGTGCCTTATGAAGATCCGCTGTTCAATCGGTACTGCCAAAGTATTGGGTTTAAAAAGAGTTAAAGTCGATGCCTTACCCACAACGGCTTATCTTATGGTGGGGGAGCGTTGCCATTTCAACTGTTCCTTTTGTGCGCAAGCCCGAGAAAGTAGCTCGCGTGCAGACCTCCTGTCTCGAATCAGTTGGCCAGAATTCGAAAGAGAATCGTTTTTGCAAGGATTAGTGCAACCGAATGCTAAAACAACATTGCAACGGATTTGCTTTCAAGTCGTTCAAGACAAGGCCGCTTTAGAGGACACCAAGGAATGGGTCAAAGCAGTGAAAAGCAAAACGCAGCTTCCAATTTGCGTTTCTGCAGGGCCGCGAACGCTTGAAGAAGTTACAGAACTTCTTGAGCTTGGGGTTGAACACGTCAGCATTGCGTTGGACGCAGCAACTCCAGAAATCTATGCACAAAGTAAAGATGGCTCATGGCTGGACCGCTTTGAGTTATTAAGTGAGGCGGCTAAAAGATTTCCCGGACACATGGCTACTCACTTGATTGTCGGGCTGGGAGAAAGTGAAGAAGACATGGTCAGACTCCTTCAAGCGCTGTACGATAAAGGGATAAGCGTAGCTCTTTTTGCTTTCACACCGATCAAAGGGACTCGCATGGAAGGAGTAAAACAACCTGAGATGGCGCATTATCGACGTGTTCAGGTTGCCCATGATGGGATCCAAACTGGATTGGTACGGGCCGATCATTTCCGATTTCGAGACGGTCAGATTATTGATTTTGGGATTTCAATAGATATGCTCCAGCAGAGAAGGAGTGGGGAACCATTTCAAACCTCCGGTTGTACTGGATGTAACCGCCCGTACTATAACGAAACGCCTGGAGAAGAACTCTACAATTATCCCAAGAGCTTAACTCCTGAAGAGGTTGAAGCCGCATGGGCACATGTCCGTGCAACAACGGACATGCGGGAAGGGGTATGAGTATGAGTGCGAGTACGAATACAACATCCTGGCGGTATTTGCCGTATGCTGTTCACACCGGAGCAGAGAATATGGCGATTGATGAGGCGCTCTTACTGACGATGTCTCATACCGCGCAGCCCCAACCCGTGCTCCGATTTTATGGGTGGAGTCCATCGACTCTTTCCTTGGGGTATGCGCAGAGTTATCACAAAGAGGTAGACGAAGAAGCTTGCCAGGCTGAAGGGATCGAAATAGTTCGTCGTCCGACGGGCGGAAGGGCTGTTTTGCACCAATATGAACTGACTTATAGTGTCATTGCACCAGAGCAGGATCCCCATGTTTCTGGTACGGTGATACAATCCTATCTGAAAATTAGTCAAGCCTTATTAAAAGGATTAAAAGCTCTGGGGGTTCCCGCAGAAATGGTAGCGTGCGGTGGACTTAACGAGGCCAGCTCTTCTGCCTGCTTTGATGCTCCATCTTGGTATGAATTAGTTGTTGACGGTCGTAAACTGGTGGGGAGTGCCCAGGTGAGGAAAGAAGGGATATTGTTGCAACATGGGTCTATCCTTCTCCATTTCGACGCAGACCTTCTCTTTCGTCTACTTAAGTTTCCAAATGAGCAAATACGGCAGAGATTACTGACAGGGTTTATGGCCAAAGCTTGCGCGCTGGATGAAGTATGGACGCACCCTATTGATAGGGAGGATCTGGAACGGGAACTATGTTCAGGATTTTGTGAGATCATGAACATCGAATTAATTCGTAGCCAATTGACAGCGCAGGAGAAGGTCTTGATGGAAGACGCACTCCTCAAATATCATTCCGAAGTATGGACAAAAAAGCGATAAAGGGAGAATATGAAACTTTTATACAAACTTTGCAGGAATTATGGAAGAATATGTTGAATATTTTAAGGGTAAAAGGCAACCCTCTTTGGTAGAAAAAACGGGTTAATGCTTTGATACACCAGAGATGGGGGCGCTAGTATGCAGGTTGAAGTATTACCGAATGCAGGTTCACCACTTTTACCCTACCTAGAAGATAAATTAGTCATTGTGATTGATGTCTTAAGAGCGACAAGTACCATGGTAACCGCTTTGGCCAATGGGTGTCAGTCCATTATCCCGGTCCTATCACCGGAAGATGCTATTGAAAGGCGTTTAACACTACCCGGATCTTTGTTAGGTGGAGAGCGTCATGCGTTACCGATTGAGGGGTTTGATCTAGGCAATTCACCTTTTGATTATGTTCCAGAAAAAGTTGGGGGTAAAAGGGTTATCATAACGACGACGAATGGTACTCGGGCTATACGAGATGCAGGCGCTGCGCCGAAAATCTGGATGGCCTCTTTTATTAATATGCAGAGTATTATCCTGGCCGTTTTACGACAATTTGAAAATAGTGATAAGCTCCAAGGAATCGTGGTGTTTTGCGCGGGTACGGAAGAACGTTTTGATCTTCCAGATACGCTATGTGCGGGTATGCTAATTGATGGGTTGGGGAGCAATGTTGCTCTCAACGATCTGGGCGAAGCAGCACGGATGTTATATCACAGTTCCGAAAATTATCTTGTAAATAGAATCCGCGAATCGGCACACGGAAAAAAGCTCATATCTTTAGGCTTTGAACGGGATGTGGTATATTGTTCTACTCCTAATATTCTGCCGATTATCCCTGTCTTCGAGGAGGGAGAAATTGTGTGGATGACGGAGGAGTAAGTCGTGAACAAGCTGCATAGAGAGTGATGTTTAAATAATGTGAAGAAATAGTAAATTTTGTTACGAGTCGTAATGGAGTATAATGGTGTCAACAGATTATTGAACAGGGAGGTTGTTGATATCGTGGCGAGTTTTAAAGTCCCCGTGGGCATTTCTAATCGACATATTCATTTGTCCCAAGAACATATTGAAACGCTTTTTGGGATAGGCCACACTTTGACTAAAATGAAGGACTTGAGCCAGAGTGGTCAGTTTGCCAGTGAGGAGACGGTATCTCTGATCGGACCAAAAGGCACAATTCAAGGTGTTCGTGTTTTGGGACCTGCTAGAAAAGCTACACAAGTAGAGCTTACAGGGACGGATACCTTTAAGTTAGGTGTGAAACCCCCTGTTCGAGATTCAGGTAAGCTTGAGGATACTCCAGGGGTTGATGTAGAAGGCCCGAAGGGGCGCGTTCGTATGGAGCAAGGTGTGATTGTGGCAGCTCGTCATATCCACATGACCCCACAAGATGCTACGAAGTATGCGCTGAAAGACGGGGATCATGTCCGTGTCGCAGTTCCGGGTCCACGAGGTGGAATTTTAGAACAGGTTCTCATCCGTGTTAATCCTGATTACGCTTTGGATTTACATATAGATACTGATGAAGGCAATGCATTTGGCTTGGTCAATGGTCAACAGCTGGATGTTTTGTTAGATTAGATTAGATTGGATTAGATTTCAGTCGCATGATGTTTGTAAAATATAAATATTTAGCGCAAAAAGACCCAGAAAATAAATCCTGGGTCTTTTTGCGTGCCTTAGTCATCTTAAGAAAAAGACATTTGAATTTATTGATAAAAATTCTTATACACAAGGGGATTATTAGTATTCTTATATCATTGAAATTTAAATCTCCGTGTAAATCTAGCTTTCGCAGGGAAGACTGAAATTTAACGCGAGGTGAATAATGTGACCGTGTTAAATGAAGATAATAGATCGACGCCTATATCTACTTCAAGCAAAGAAGCAGAAGATTTAACAGACATTCAGGAGTTAGTTGGATTAAGGCGTCAGGTTGCATTATTGGCAGATACTTTAGAAAAGATGAGATTGGCCGAATACATCGCGTATTTAAATCGTCCTAGACGCCTTCTATGGTTTAATTTCTTAATCGGTCTTGTGCGAGGATTGGGAACAGCATTGGGAGCTGGACTCCTGGCAGGAGTTGCTTATCTTCTGTTAAAACGTATTGTTATCCTTAATTTGCCAGTTATTGGAGGGTTTATTGCAGAACTAAGTAAGTACATTAATCAGCCTTAGAAATGATAGGGGGCAGAAATTATGAAAGACCAAACGCGTTACACCCAATTGATCAAAACGCTGCATGAAGATAGAGCGGATGCAATTCAAACCGCCACAGACCTTCTTAATGGAGATATGAGAGAATCGTTAGGTGAATTGTCCCTCATAGACAATCATCCAGCTGACATTGCAACCGAGGTTTATGAGCGGTCTCGAGATGTAGCACAACATGATCGATTGATCCACAGAGTTGAAGCGATCGATGTTGCTTTAGCTCGATTTGACGAAGGCAAGTACGGCGATTGCGAACACTGCGGTCACGAAATCCCGTTTGAACGCCTTGAGGCCCTGCCCTATACGACGGTATGCACAGAATGTAGCAGCGAAGAGGAGATGGAAGAGCAACATTCTCTGCACCGCGATCCGGTTGAGAACGAACTTCTGAATCGCCCATTTTCTCGCACTTTTAATGACGGAACTGATCGAGTAGAGTTTGATGGCGAAGACTCTTGGCAAGCAGTAGCTCGCTACGGGACTGCGGATTCCCTTCAGGATTTAGGGACAAATCGTAATATTTCGGATCCTAATGACCTATATGAAGATTCGGATGAAGTGATTGGGGCAGTCCAATATATTGAAACCATCGAAACAGAGAGGGAACCGGAAGGGCGGGCAAATTCGATCCACTATAGTAAAGAGCATGGGTTGACGTAGGGAGGAAGTGGGAGGAAGTGTCTTGGCACGGTCGCAGCAGCCTTCGGCGATACTCTCCACCGGAGACTATCGTGTTCCATCGCTATTCACTTGTCGCTAAGTCTAAAACGCAAAACCTCTGGGCTTACTGCATGTGCGCGTCGCTCCTTGCCATCCTTGGCACCGCGACATCAGTCCATCCTTGGACAAGTCAGTTGCGTTTCTTCACGACTTATCGACGGCGTTCATTGACGCGATTCCTCTCTCCGTGCTCCCTAAGCCAAGAAACTTCCTCTAGCTTGGGTCGCCGAGGAGTGAAACAATGGAGGGAACGTTTGGGGCTGTTTGCGTCGTAAACGCAAAGGCGTTATTAAGGTCTTATCTGGCGACGGGGACGGCTCTTGATTCGCTTCTATTCTCGCACTAGCCTTAATTCACCCACGAATAGTTTGCCCAGGTCGTAGCCCTGTGTTAAGATGTAGAAAAAACAGGGGGGGTTAAAAGGGTGCTGGTGTGGTTTACAATGATCGGGGTATGGGCTATTGACCGCCTTTTTAAGGTCTTGATCGAAACGAACTTTACTCCGGGAGAAACGCTAATAGTCGTTCCCAAAGTATTTCACTTGACGTTTGTACTAAATCCAGGTGCGGCGTTCGGCCTGATGGCCGGTCAGACCTGGATTTTTGTTGTTACCGCGTTTGTAGTTGTAGGCGGAGTAATTTATGGTCAGTTCCGTATTCCTCGCAGTGAGAGGCTCACCCGTCTGGCGATTGGGATGATCGGTGGCGGAGCACTTGGTAACCTATATGATCGCCTTACCAACGGACGTGTGGTAGATTATTTGGACTTCCAAATTTGGCCATATGTTTTTAATTTTGCTGATAGTATGATTGTCATTGCGGCGGGGCTGCTGATGTTACTCATATATCGGGACGAAAAGGCTCAGAGTAAACCAGAAAAGAAAGATGAATCTACTAACATACAGGAATTAGATATTGAAGTAAAGTGAAATCGGCAGCTTTAACCGATACTCTAATTTATTGAATTTTAATATAATGGGGTTATGAGAGTGGAAAAAGTGTTAAGCGAATCTGTTACGGAAGATTTTGAAATTGATGAAGAAGTATCTGCGGAACTGGAAACTTTTGAACTTGAGGAAGGAATTCGCCTTGATCTTGGTGTGACTGATGTTTTGGGAAAGAGCAGGTCTTTCGTTCAAGGGCTCATAGCGCAAGAATGCGTAAAAGTCAACGGTTCCCCTAAGAAGGCCAATTATAAAGTTCGCCAGGGCGATAAGATTGAGGTAGAGTTCCCCACACTGCGTGACTCTACGGCGGAACCCGAAAACATCCCACTTGAAATCCTGTATGAGGATGAGGATGTCCTGGTTGTGAATAAGCGTCAGGGAATGGTGGTTCATCCAGCTCCGGGGGCCTGGACTGGAACAATGGTTAATGCTTTGTTGTATCATTGTCATAATCTTTCTGGCATCAACGGGGTCTTACGTCCGGGAATAGTGCATCGTATTGATAAAGATACCTCCGGTATTTTGGTCGTGGCTAAGAATGATACCGCCCATCAAGGGCTGGCCGCTCAACTTAAAGCGCATACTATGGCACGGAAGTATCGAGCGTTAGTACACGGGGTAGTCTTAGAACCGTCTGGGACAATTGACGCGCCTATTGGGAGAGACCCTTCGAATCGAAAGAGGATGGCTGTGGTAATGCATCATTCGAAACCGGCCGTGACGCATTATGAGGTATTAGAACGATTCAATGAGACGACTTATCTTGAGGTGCGTTTAGAAACCGGTCGAACCCATCAAATCCGTGTTCATATGCTCTATATTAAACATCCGGTTCTCGGGGATCCTGTGTATGGCACTAGGAAAAATCCCTTTGGGCTATCAGGACAAATGCTCCATGCCGCACATTTGGGATTTGAACATCCGCGCAGTGGACAGTGGATGGAGTTCGATGCTCCATTACCAAAAGTATTTGCAGCCCTCCTTGGAAAATTACGCGTGGATTAAGGAAATACTGAACCTTGGAAATAGTTTACCCTTATTTATTAGCCCATCCCAACATTGACTTTCAGTCGATGGTACAGTAAACTAATGTACAAGTGTTAGGCCTTTAATGAAGTCCCGAGAGGCTTGGGAAGGCAGACGGAAGCGTGGGAGAACTGTCTGCTGTTCAGACGGTTTTTTTCTTTATACCTTTCTTTCCAAACCTTAGATTTCAGGATAAGAATAGGGTGAAAGGAGTTAGTGAACTGTGGAAGTAGGCACGTTTAAAAGCAAAATTCTAGATGCGGATGGGATACGCAGGGCTATAACACGCATTGCGCACGAAATTGTGGAAAAGAATAAAGGAACCAACAAACTCGTCTTAGTTGGAATTCGCCGCAGAGGGGTGCCTTTAGCGGAACGAATCCAACAATATATTGAGGAATTCGAAGGGGTAAAGGTTCCACTGGGGATTCTAGATATCACCCTTTATCGCGATGACTTAAGTACTATTGACATACATCCAGTGGTTCATGAGACGGACATTCCTGTCAGCATTGAGGGGAAAACCGTGGTACTGATCGATGATGTGCTATATACTGGGCGAACGGCTCGCGCAGCTTTAGATGCTACAATGGATCTAGGAAGGCCGGAACGCATTCAATTGGCGGTGCTCGTAGATCGTGGCCATAGAGAATTGCCCATTCGTGCAGACTATGTCGGAAAGAACTTACCCACGTCACGCCGAGAAATCGTGGCGGTCCGTTTGCAAGAAGTGGATGCAGAAGAAGATGTGCTTTTACTAGAACGTGATGACGATATGAAATAAATGAGACGTTACCCTTTAAATGCTATCCAGAGAGATAGTCAAGGGCGAGCGGGATATAGGTTAGGCCTATTTTTAATCCTCTCCCTCTTGGGAAGAGGATTTTTTTTAATAGGAAAGAGAGCGGAAGGGGATAACAATGTAGATTGTAAGGTTCTTAGGGTGACTTGCAGGACGCTTGGGGGAAGAAGTTAGGGAGGGTTAATATGAAATGGCAGCGTAAGGATATTTTGGGGTTAGAGGATATGAGCGTGGAAGATATTCGCCATATTCTGCATACGGCAAAAGTGATGAAAGAAATTTTGATGCGCCCAATTAAGAAATTGCCCACCTTGAAAGGCAAATCGGTGGTTAATGTTTTTTATGAGGCAAGTACACGGACTCGAACCTCCTTTGAAATGGCAGCCAAAGTGTTGGGAGCCGATACCACCAGCATAGCCATTGCCCAAAGCAGCGTAAGCAAAGGGGAGAGCTTATATGATACGGCTAAGACGATTCAGGCGATGCGAGCGGATTTGGTGATTTTGAGGCATCCTAGTTCAGGCTCGGCAAAATTCTTAGCAGATATCCTTGATCCTAATGTGATTAATGCAGGAGACGGGCAGCATGAGCACCCAACTCAAGCATTACTGGACATTTTCACGATGGAGGAGAAGCTGGGACCCTTAGACGGAAAGAACGTTGTCATCGTGGGAGATGTTTTGCATTCCAGGGTTGCCCGGAGCAATGCTTGGGGTCTTCAGAAGCTCGGCGTAAATGTCACCTTGGTGGGTCCTCCAACGCTGCTCCCCATCGAGATGGAGGGGCTGGGAGTTAAAATGACGCATGATCTGAACGGTGCTTTACCAGGTGCAGATGTAGTGATGGCCCTTCGCCTTCAACTTGAGCGCCAGAAAAGCGGCCTATTTCCTAGCCTTCGTGAGTACAGCCAGCTTTATGGATTGACAACAGACCGTTTAAAGAAAACGGGAAAAGAGAGTATTGTGTTACACCCAGGTCCTATGAATCGGGGTGTTGAAATCTCAGATGATGTAGCAGATGGAGTCCAGGCTTTGATTGAAAAACAAGTTACGAATGGGGTAGCCATTCGCATGGCCTTAATTTATTTACTGATAGGGGGGTCTAGCAATGTGGTGGCTTAAAGATGTCTGGGTGATTGATCCGAGTCAAAAGCTTTCGGCTCCTCGTGATGTTCTCGTTAAAGGCGGACAGGTGTTAGAAATTTCTTCTTCAATGACAGAAGAGGAGGTGTCAGTAAAAGCTCAGGGCGAGGCAGTTGATACGGTCGACGGTAAGGGAAAGTTTGTTTTTCCAGGGCTAATTGATGTACACACGCACCTGCGAGAGCCAGGGCAAGAAGACAAAGAAGATATTTTGAGTGGTTCGCGTGCCGCCGTGCGGGGAGGATTTACAACGATTCTGGCCATGGCTAACACTCAACCAGTAATTGATAGTAGAGCCCTCGTTGAATACGTTCGTATGCAGGGAGATCGGGCAGGATTCGCTCATGTCCATCCTATTGGAACCGTCACCAAAGGAATGCAAGGGACTGAACTGGTCGAAATGGCAACGATGAAAGAGGGAGGAGCAGTTGCCTTCTCTGATGATGGAAAAAACATTCAAAATGCAGAAGTGATGAGGCTCGCTTTAGAATATGCCAAGTTAACTGGGCTCCTGATTATCAGTCATTGCGAGGATAAAGACCTAGCAGGAGAAGGGCAAATGCGACGTGGAGTATCATCAGCGCGGATGGGCTTGAAAGGGATTCCAGCCAGTGCAGAAAGCGTGATTGTCGCAAGGGATCTGATGCTGGCGGAGGAAACTGGGGGTAGACTTCATTTAGCCCATATTTCTACGACAGAGAGCGTTGATTTAATTCGACAGGCCAAAGCACGAGGGGTCAATGTCACAGCAGAAGTCAACCCTCACCATTTGATCTTCTGTGATGAACAATTGGGTATAACAGATACATTTCTTAAAGTGAATCCACCTTTAGGTTCACGAGCGGATAGAGAGTCATTGATCGAAGGACTTCGTGATGGAACAATAGATATGCTCGCTACGGATCACGCTCCTCATACCCAGGCAGAAAAGTCTCGGCCTTTTGCAGAGGCTCCCTTTGGAATCGCAAGCTTAGAGACGGCTTTGAGTGCAGTGTGGGAAAACTTGGTAGTGCCCGGACGGATTTCCATGGATCGAGTGATCGAGGCCTGGAGTGTCACTCCGGCACTGAGGTTTGGTTTGCAAGGTGGATCGTTAGTTGCTGGGGCTCCGGCAGACATGGTACTCTTTGATCCTGACTTCTCAGAGGTGATTGAGCCAGCAACCTTGGTTTCAAAAGCACGAAATACTCCGTTCTTAAATAAAACCTTACAAGGGTTTCCGGTCATGGTCTGGGTGGAAGGCCGACTTGTCCAGAGAAATCGTATCGTACTATAAACCAGAGGTCGGAGATCAGAAACCAGAGGCCGGAGTCTGGGACTGAGAATGACAGGAAATGAATTAAAATTGATTAGAGATAAACCGCAGTCAGAGAGGAAGTGTCGCACTTGGCATATCTTGTTTTCAAGGATGGGACAACCTTTGAGGGGGAAGCGTTTGGAGATTGGTTGAAGAACAATCCCGTAATGGCCGAACATGAAGTAGTCTTTAACACTTCTATGAGCGGTTATCAGGAAATGGTCACAGATTTGTCCTATGCTGGTCAGATTCTGGTCCTGACTCAACCTCAAATTGGTAACTATGGTTGGCATCATGAAGAAAATGAAGCAGATAAAACGCGTTTGCAGGGACTCATTGTACGGGAACTTTCCCAGGGAGAGGGAAGTTTACATTGTGAGGGGTCCTTGGAGGACTACTGTCAACAGTATGGTGTTCAGGGCTTAAAGGGTGTGGATACACGGGCGTTGACAAGGTATCTGAGACAATTTGGTACCTTACCTGGGGTAATAGTTCAAACTCGGGAGGTCGGGCTAGAATTCTGGGCAAACTTTCAGAGTAACGATGACTTAGAGGGGAAAAGAGAACACTGGGTCTATCGTTCAACGGTCAAAGAAGCCTACGAAATTCCCGGATCTGGCCCCTTGCTTGCTGTACTTGACTTTGGAGCCAAACGGAATATTATCCGTAACCTTCAGCAGAGAGGATTTCGGATTATGGTGTTTCCGGCGGGATCATCTCCAGAAGAAATTCTAAGACATCATCCGAGCGGAGTTGTTTTAAGCAATGGTCCTGGTGATCCGGAAGAGTTGACGGAATGTGTAGCTACGGTCCGTAGTTTATATGACAAACTACCAGTATTAGGAATCTGCTTAGGCCATCAACTCCTGGCCTTGGCGGCGGGTGGAGAAACCTACAAACTTCCTTACGGGCATCGCGGCGGAAATCATCCGGTGATTGATATTCGTTCAGGAAAAGCAACCATGACGGCCCAGAACCACGGGTATGCCGTCCAGGAAGAATCGTTAGAGGGTTCAGGTTTTGAAGTGACCTTGCGTAATCTTAATGATGGAACGGTCGAAGGCATGGAGCATCATACCTACCCCATCTTATCGGTTCAATTTCATCCTGAAGGCGCCCCAGGACCTGAGGAAAACGCTGAAATATTTGATCAATTCAAGAAATTAGTCGAGAAAAATCTAACAAGAAAGGGGAGAACGTCATAATGCCCAAGAAAGAGTGGAAAAAGGTTCTGGTGATCGGATCAGGCCCCATTATCATTGGGCAGGCTGCTGAGTTTGACTACGCTGGTACGCAGGCCTGTCGTGCCTTGCGCGAGGAAGGCGTCGAAGTCATTCTTGTCAATTCCAACCCAGCCACGATTATGACGGACCGGGAAACGGCTGACCGGGTCTATATAGAACCGTTGACGGTAGAATCCGTGGAACGAATTATTGAGCGAGAGAGACCGGACGGGCTGATTCCGACTATGGGCGGTCAAACTGGCCTAAATTTGGCTTATCAGTTGGCTAAACGGGGGGTCTTAGATCGCTGCGAAGTCACTCTGATGGGAACCTCTCTTAAGAGCATTGATCAAGCGGAAGACCGTGAAAGCTTTCGGACCTTGATGCAAGAGCTCGGGGAACCCATTCCAGAAAGTAAGATTGTATCCCGAGTCGAGGATGCGATTAAGTTCGCAGAGATCACCGGATATCCGCTGATCGTGCGACCCGCCTTTACCTTAGGAGGGACCGGGGGAGGGATAGTGCAAAGCGCGGAGGAGCTAGGACAAATTGCAGAAAGTGGCTTGCAAGCTAGCCTTATTGATCAGATCCTTATCGAGCGAAGTGTGGCCGGTTGGAAGGAAGTTGAGTTTGAAGTCCTTCGCGATGGAATCGGGAACTGCATTACGATTTGTCACATGGAAAACATGGACCCAGTCGGAGTACATACTGGAGATAGTATTGTCGTTGCGCCCTGTCTAACCTTGACTGATCGCGAGGTTCAAACCTTACGCAGTGCTTCGCGCCGAATCGTGAATGGACTGAAAATTGAAGGCGGATGCAATGTCCAGTTTGCCCTTCACCCCTCACGTAATGAATACGTAGTGATCGAGGTAAATCCTCGTCTAAGCCGTTCAAGTGCCCTCGCCTCCAAAGCCACGGGATATCCAATCGCTAAGGTGGCAGCCAAAATTGCCTTGGGTTATGCACTGACAGAAATAAAGAATGCGGTGACTGAGAAGACTTCGGCGTGCTTTGAGCCAGCTATGGACTATGTGGTCGTTAAAATTCCACGTTGGCCCTTTGATAAATTTACGGAGGCTGATCGACGTTTGGGTACCCAGATGAAAGCGACTGGAGAAGTCATGGGAATTGGTCGCAACTTGGAGACTGCTCTTCTCAAAGCTATCCGTTCTCTGGATATAAAAGTGTTCGGGATCCGATTATTTGAACTTGAGGGACTTTCAGATGCTGAATTAAAAAGCGCGTGCCTGGAACCGGATGATCGACAGCTGTTTGTTTTTGCTGAAGCTTTAAAGCGCGGTTGGACAGTCGATTGGTTAGCTGAAGAGACGGGCTGGAATCGTTATTATCTAGGTATACTAAAGCGCCTTGTGGAGAATACTGCTTTATTAGAACAAGTGCCATGGGATACGGAAATGTTACTGCGCGCCAAACGGCTAGGGTTTGCAGATCAGGAGATTGCCTCCCTCTGGAAGAGTACGGAAGATGCGGTGTTTCAGTTCAGACTTCAGCAGGGTATTCGACCCGTCTTTAAAATGGTGGATACTTGTGCTGGAGAGTTTGAGGCTACAACGCCCTATTTCTATTCTAGCTATGATGTAGAAGATGAAGGGGAGGTTCATAAGCGACCCAAAGTAGTCGTCTTAGGATCCGGCCCGATCCGAATTGGACAAGGCATTGAATTTGACTATTGTTCGGTGCACGCAGTCTTGGCACTGCGCAAAGCCGGATTTGAAAGTATTATTATCAATAACAATCCAGAGACGGTCTCAACGGACTTTGACACTGCAGACCGCCTTTATTTTGAACCCTTGACCTTGGAGGATGTTTCAGCGATTCTGGACAAAGAACAGCCTGACGGTGTGATTGTTCAGTTCGGAGGACAGACGGCCATTGGCTTGGCCAGTGGCCTCGCCGGGCGTGGATACAAAGTCTTGGGTACAACAGTTGAAGACATTGATCGGGCAGAGGAACGAGGAACCTTTGACCGAGTCCTTCAAGAACTGGGTGCCAAACGCCCCCGTGGAGGGGGAGCCACGAATATGGAGCAGGTGCAACGTGTGGCGAAAGAAATCGGGTTTCCTTTAGTGGTTCGTCCATCGTATGTCTTGGGTGGACGGGCAATGGACATTGTCTATGAAGCGAAGGAATTAGAGGCTGTTGTAAAGCGTGCCCTGTCGGCTTCTGCGGATCAAGAGATCTGGATGGATCAATATCTGCTCGGAACAGAGGTGGAGGTCGATGCGATCTCGGATGGAGAAAACGTCTTTATCCCAGGAATTATGGAACATCTAGAACGGGCAGGCGTTCATTCTGGAGATTCCATAGCAGTCTATCCACCGCAAACCTTGAATTTAGATATGCAAGAGCGAATCATCGCCTTGACGGAGTCGCTTGCTCGGTCTTTGAAAATTAAAGGCCTCTTGAACATTCAATATGTGATATATCATAAAGAACTTTTTGTGCTCGAAGTCAATCCACGGTCAAGTCGCACAGTACCCTTTTTGAGTAAAGTCACTGGAGTACCGATTGTCGACTGGGCTACCCAAGTGATTTTAGGAAGGACCTGGGAAGAAATAAAGATTCCCCACGGCCTCTGGCCTACGGGTGATCGGGTTGCCGTCAAAGCACCGGTGTTCTCCTTCTCCAAGCTACATCGAGTCGAACCCTCTTTAGGTCCAGAGATGAAATCTACTGGCGAAGTCATGGGGATCGACCGAACCTACGAAAAAGCCCTCTACAAAGCGCTTCTTGGCGCGGGTCTGTCCTTCACGACGTATGGTTCTGTGTTCGTGACTCTGGCAGATCGTGATAAAGCGGAAGGGGTTGCACTCGCCCGACGATTCGCAGATATTGGGTTTCGAATCCTGGCGACTAAGGGGACGGCTCGCTACTTACAGGGTGAGGGGCTTAGGGTGGAACAGATCGCTAAGTTGCATGATGGCTCGAATGAAATTATTGATGGAATACGGAAGAATCAAATTCAATATGTCCTTAATACAACAACCCATGGTCGAGTCCAACAAAGCGATGGATTTGCGATTCGAAGAGCGGCCGTGGAGCATGGAATTCCTTGCTTCACAAGTCTAGATACCGCAGCCGCTTTGCTCCAGGTACTTGAAAGTATTTCCCCTGGCCTTTTGCCGCTGTAAGATTCAAGACTCGAGGTGTATGTAAGAAGTAGGGGCAATTCATGAATTGCCCGTACAACGCTTGTATACGGGAGACACACGAACTAAGAATCAGGGAAGGAGACGGTGAGATGCTCACAGAAGGACTAGTAGTTGTTCATGAATATTTGGGAGAGGCTGAGCAGAGGCTTAGGCGCTTGGTTTTACGTGGACCGATCGCCAAAACGGCGAAGGCTGGACAATTTGTTGCTGTCCAAGTTCAGGATTCCTCGATCTCGTCCTTCGACCCTTTGTTGCGACGGCCCATCAGCTTAGCCGAAATTTCTCTTGATGAAGACGAAATAACGTTGCTCTACCGGATTCAAGGCAGAGGTACTGAAATCTTGGCAAGGGCACGGTGTGGGGAACGGCTCAGCATTATGGGCCCCTTGGGTCAAGGCTTTTCTATGCCAGAGGCTGGGGAATTGTGGCTCGTTGCAGGTGGCATTGGCATCTTTCCATTATATGCTCTCGCCCAAAGCGCCTTGGCTCAAGGCCTGACCGTCCGCTTGTTTTGGGGGGGTGAAAACCAGTCATTTCTTGTTAGCGCAGGACTTAAGGCATGGCAAGCGTTAGGACTCCCGATTCACCTGAGTACATTGGATGGATCGTTAGGGGATATAGGTTTGGTGACGGAGCAACTCCAGGGACGGTTATTGCAGACCTTCGGGCAGACTAAATTGACAGACCAAGCTCATCAGCTGAGCCTTAACCAGATTATGGTGGCCACTTGTGGCCCCAAAAGAATGATGCAGGCCGTGACGGAGCTATGCATGAACTTTGCCGTGCCTGTGCAGGTTTCAATGGAAGAACGCATGGGTTGCGCTGTGGGGGCCTGCTTAGGATGCGTCTGTACCCTCATTAATAAAGAAGGCACTTTAATTCATAAAAAAGTATGTCAAGATGGACCGGTTTTTCGGGGTGAGGAGGTTGTCTGGGATGAGTCCTGTTGATTTTACGACCATGCTTGCGGGTATGACACTTAGAAATCCTGTCCTTACCTGTTCAGGAACCTATGGCTTTGGAGAAGAATATGTCAATTATTGCCCTCTGGAAGCCCTAGGGGGAATAACTCTGAAGGGGATTACTCCCCTGCCACGGCTTGGAAATTCAGTACCGCGGTTGGCAGAAACACCGTCAGGGCTACTTAACGCCGTCGGGTTGGAAAACCCGGGACTAGAGGAATTCCTGCGCTCCTATCTACCGAAAGTTCGCAAAATGCCAACCGAGGTGATCGCCAATATTTCTGGTTTTTCACTGGAGGATTATGTTCAGATGGCTAACGCATTGCAATCTGATTCCGGGTTAGCTGCTCTGGAGGTTAACATTTCCTGCCCTAATGTCAAACATGGTGGGATGCATTTTGGAACAGACCCTTGTAGTGCGGAAGAGGTGATTGCAGCAGTGAAGGCCACAACGGATCTCCCCATCATTGCTAAGCTTTCACCCAACGTAACGGATATCGTAGGTATGGCTCGTGCTGCCCAGCGTGGGGGAGCGGATGCTCTATCTCTCATTAATACGCTATTAGGAATGCGTATTGACATAGATCAACAACGACCCTTACTCGCCAATACATTTGGAGGGCTTTCTGGGCCTGCCATTCGTCCAGTTGCTGTCCGCATGGTATGGCAGGTGGCTGATGCGGTTGATTTACCGATCATAGGGATGGGTGGGATCACCACTTGGCAAGATGCTGTAGAATTTCTCTTAGCAGGAGCGACCGCCATTAGCATTGGCACAGGAAATTTCGTCAATCCTCAGGCTCCCCTGGACATTCTTGAGGGGCTTAAGTCTTATTGCCAAAAACACGGGAGAAGTACCGTGCGTGATTTAGTAGGATTGGCTCACAAGGCTTAGTTCATAAAGGAATAACGGTTACATAGGGGCAATTCATGAATTGCCCCTACAAGGAAAAGAATTGCAATTCATAAATTGCCCTACATGGAAAAGAATAGTCACAAGCCCCACAGTTAGAAACGGAGGTATAACCAGTAATGGACGCAACCTTAAATAAGCGGATTATGGTCGCCCTAGACGTTCAGGGACGCGAGGAAGCTTTGGTCCTGGCAAAGGCTCTCCAAGGGAGTGGATGTTGGCTTAAAGTAGGAATGGAACTTTATGCGTATACTGGTCCGGCGATGGTTCAAGAACTAAAAGAGATGGGGTTTCCCATTTTTCTGGACTTAAAGCTTCATGACATTCCCAATACGGTCGAACGGGCAATTCGTGGTTACGTGCAGTGTGGTGCGGATATGATTAATGTTCATTGTAGCGGCGGGTATGATATGATGGCTAGGGCGGCCAACGCTGTGCAGGAAGCCGGGAGTAAACTGAAAAGTACTCCTAAAGTAATTGGAGTAACGGTACTAACTAGCATGTCTGAAAATCAATTTAAACAAGAGATGGGAGTACAACGGCAACTCCCAGAGCATGTACTGGAACTTGCTATACTTGCAGAAAAGGCAGGATTAGATGGGGTTGTCGCTTCCGCTATGGAAGCTAGTGAGATAAAACGAAACACTAAAGACGGGTTTCTGATTGTTACGCCGGGGATTCGCCCAGCTTGGAGTGAAGCACAGGATCAAGCTCGGGTCCTTACACCGTATGAGGCCTTAGCAGCCGGAAGCACATATCTCGTGGTCGGAAGGCCGATTACTCGAGCAGAAGACCCGCGTCAGGCCTTGGAACGACTTTGGATACGTTAAGGCACATTCGCACCTTTGACATGCTATTTTCTTACTAAGCCTAAAAAGGAGACTGATATCATGAAAAAACAAATGAACGCAGAAGAAGCTAAACTAAAACAAGCCGAATATTTAGATTTATTTCGAGAGAGTAAAGCTCTATTGGATGGGCACTTTCTGTTAACCTCAGGAAAACATAGTGCTCAATATATGCAGTGTGCTCAAGTCTTGCAGTATCCTGAGCGGGCAGCAACATTGGCCAAGGGGCTTGCCGCGTCGTTTCAAGATCAGGGGATACAAACTGTTATTGGACCCGCTACAGGAGGGATCTTGGTGGCCCACGAAGTCGCCAAGGCCTTAGGCGTTCGAGCGCTATTTACAGAACGGGAAAACGGAGTCATGCGTTTGCGCAGAGGGTTCACACTTTCTCCGGGAGAACGCGTCTTGGTCGTGGAGGATGTGATCACGACCGGTGGATCCGTACGCGAGGTCTTAGCTGTAGTCCAAGAATTTGAGGCTATTTCGGTTGGCGTCGGCATTCTTGTCGACCGAACAGGAGGTACCGTGGATTTTGGACTGCCGACGGCCTCTATAATTCAGTTGCACATCCAAGCCTATGAAGCTCTGGAATGCCCGCTATGTGCACAAGGGATCCCTGCTATCAAGCCAGGGAGCCGGAAAATCTAAAAACTAATGGTTTAGGATGCACTAAGACTAGTTTGTCTTAATAAGAAATCATAATGATCCTTAAAATGGAAGGATATCATTAAAAAGTGTGGAATTTTAGTTGGCAGAGAGATGAGGTAGAAGGAGGGGTTGATTCTGAAGAAAATATTGGTGGCCACAGATGCTTCGGAGTACTCACGGAAAGCGTTGAAGCGTGCTTTGGAAATTGCTAGGAAATTTGACTCGGAAATCGAGCTTCTGATCGTCATGGATCAGCCGCGAGCGTATGCTGTGAATTTGCTCGACGAGCATATTAATTGGCGGGAACAAAATGAACTAGGAGGGGAGCAGGCGATCCAAGACACTCTGCAAGGATCCGATAGTTCGAACGTCAACATAATCAAGAAAGTTATGCAAGGAAAACCAGCAAACATCATATTACAAGAGATAGAAAATCAGAATATAGATTTAGTTGTTATGGGAAGTCATGGTTACGGGGCAATTACTGGCACTATCTTAGGTAGCGTCAGTCAACGCGTTCTCCATGGAGCAAAATGTTCTGTTCTTATTGTGAAGTGAATACATTTATCAAGAATAGGTACTCGGTGATTCAACAAGGCTAGAAGCTTTTTGCTCTGAGCCTTGTTCTGTATCTGCGCACAATATTTATTTTGAAGAAAAATTTACTTCTGTTAAAAATTATAAGGTTGTTCAGTGAAAGATAACATGAAGATGATTTTATAGATGGGTGATATTTTGGAAGGGGGTTGACCGTGAAAAAGGTAATCTTATTTGTGGTAGACTCCCTTCATCCTGTGGTTTTAGCACGACTTCTTTCTGAAGGCTATGTTCCTGCTTTTCGTTTTTTGGCTAAACACGGAACTTATTTCGAGCGAGTTGTTTCTTCGTTCCCAACTATGACCCCAGTTGCCACAAGTTCTATGATTACGGGAACATGGCCAGATCGGCATGGAGTCCCTGGATTCATCTGGTATAACGAGGATATCCGGAAAATCGTGGATTACGGAGCGACTTTACAAAGTGTCATTAAAATTGGGACTGAGAAGGTTCTACGCAACCTACTGATTAAACTCAATCAAGAACACCTTAGCTCGGATACGCCTACCCTGTATGAAGAACTCGAGAGTAAAGGATATAGTACAGGAAATGTGAATCTTTTTATGCATAGAGCTACGCGTCCTTACAAGGCAAAAATTCCTTTTTCACTCTCTTTGGCCACTGGTTTTCGTTTCACTGAAGCAGAAGTATTAGGGCCTTCCCACCTGACGTTGGGTCAACTCGTCCATCCAACTTTCGCCGAACGGGCAAGTGCCTATCCAAGAGGACCATTAAATCGTTTTGGTTTTAATGATGCCTTCTCCGGGAAAATCTCTGCGCAGCTAATTAGGGAAGGTAAACAACCGGATTTCATGGTTGTTTATTTTCCAGATAATGATAAGTATTCCCATCATTACGGCCCATTGAGGACTGGTCCATCGATTGAACAAGCAGATTTACTAGTGGCATCAGTCCTTGATGAGTTTGGTTCTTGGGAAAAAGCCCTTGAGGAAAATGTCATTATTGTTACTGGCGACCATGCGCAGTCGTTGGTCGGCTTAGGCAATGAATACCTGATCGATCTAGATCGTGCTTTAAAGTCGTTTAAACGATTAAGGGCTACAGAAGAAGCGAGTGGGAATAACAACAAAGAAATTGCCATATGCCCGAATGAACGTATGGCCTTTATTTACGTTCTCCAGCGAAAAAACGAGATATTACACGACATCGTTGGTATTCTGGCCAAGGATCCACGTAATGCCCAGATTGCTTGGAAAATCTCTGAAAATAAGTATTGTGTCCTTCAAGGTGGAACGGAGAAACAACTTTTCTTTGGGCGAGTTGGCCCGTATCAGGATGTATACGGTCAAACCTGGACCTTTGAAGGGGATTTAACCGTGGTCGATGCCCAGGTGAAATGCAAGCAAAAAATTGAATTTGGTAAGTACCCTGATGCATTTGGTCGTCTTTCCTCAGCTCTTGAGGCACGGAGCGGGAGCCGAGTAGTCGTTTCTGCTGTATCAGGCTATGAATATTTAGCAGCAGGGGCCCCCATTCATCCGGGAGGTGGGAGCCACGGATCGCTTGAAGAAGAGGATTCGACGGTACCGATGATCGTTACTGGTATGCCAGTTAGGCTAGATTATCCGAGGATTATTGACTTGTTTCCGATGATAATGGGACATTTCGGTTTCTAGGGAGGAAGTTTATTAGCACAGTCGCAGCATCCTACGGCGCGAAGTGTTCGTTTGTGGTTCAGCGCCTTGGCGATACTCTCCCCCGGAGACTATCGTGCTTCAATCCTACGCCGGTAAGTATTCCTTTAGGGATCGCGGCTTCGGCGATACTCTCCACCGGAGACTATCGTGCTATTCGCTTGTCGCTAAGGCTAAAACGCAAAACCCTTGTGCTTTCTGCATGTGCGACCGTTGCGTTTCTTCACGCCGTATCGACTGCGCTCATTGACGCGCTTCCACTAAAGTGCTTCTTAAGCTAAAAAACTCCCTCTAGCTTGGGTCGACAGGGTTTGGAACGACGAGTGCAAGCTCGGGGACGCTTTAACTTGCACAATTTGGGGTGTGTGACGCTGTTTGCGTTCTTTGACGCAAATGCACTTGGTATGATCTTAAACTTAGAGAGCTCCCTTTTGGGGCTAGCTTGCTGTGGGTTTAGGTGGAAACTGGGGGTTGCTGTTTGCGTATACGACTCAAATGCACTTAGGGTCACACTAGGTAAGCGATGGAAAAGGGGAGGGGTTGCGAATGGTAGGAAAATCGGCGCTTATTGTGGGCTCAAGCGGGTTAGTGGGTAGCGAATTACTCAGTTGCTTATTGAATAGCCATGAATACTCTAAGGTAATAGTCCTTGTTCGGAAACCTCTGACCTTAGATCATGCCAAACTTGAGGGGAGAGTTATTGATTTTGAAGAAATGGCTCGGTACAAGGATTGCAGGGTATGATTTGGTTTTGTTAACTAAGAGGAAGGCTTGGACGTATTTTTTCCTGGTGATAACTGTTATGATACTAGGTTTAACCTGCTATAATTATTAGATGGGCTAATATAGGTAGAACCTGTAAATAGAAGGGCGAAGGACTGGAATGATCGATAAACTATTGACCATGCTCGATAAGTTTAATCTTAAACGCGCGACGGAACTTGTAAATGAGAAGACATTGTCTATCTCTGAAGATTTAATATATCCTGTAGAAACTTTGATTCTTTCAGAATATCAACATGTCGAAACACCTTTATCAGTCAAAGTTTTTCTGGAAACTATCAAGGGGATGCCTTTCCAAGAGGCTCAGTATACAGGCAATAGCTTCAAGTTTTGCAAGGATTCTGTGGCTTTTTCTAAGCGACAGGAGACACAGGGGAAATCTGCAATGCCCGTTTTCCTTAAGATTTATGAACCATCGTTTGACAGTCTCAATAAGGCACAAAAGGAATGGTATTTCTACTGGAGAAAGGAAGTTCTGAGGGGGAACTACCTCTATGCTGATCCAGGCTACATCTTAATCTTTGTCTATGAACTACTGAATTACACCTTTAATGATAAAGCAGCATTTAATTTAAGTATGTTGGATCGAATTTTTCTAAATTATCAGGATAAGCATTATAATTTGGCTCATTTTTTACCACGCTGGATTGCTGATTTTTGCTATGAATTAGGAGAGGGTGCCCTTGAAAAGAAGTGGACCGCTAAGATACGAAACTATGAGTTATCCGATTATGAAACACTCAAACAATTTGAGAATAAACTAGAGACAGTTTCTATTTCCTTTTGGAAACGATTTATAAGATATAATAAAACAGCTTTCTTTAAGACGAATAGAAATCACATTTATAAAGTTTTCAAAACTTCGATTGGGCTCTTGGAAAGGCAGTATCAAGCTCAAGGAGAAAACCTAATAAATGCATGGATACCCCTCACAGAAAACTCCAGTCTTGAACGGCGATTATTTACAAATGCTGTGATAGGTCGTAAGGTAGTCATTAAACTTGAAGCAAAACGATTTCCGGCGTTAAAAATGAGAGACGATCTTACAGCCTTATTTCGACTAGCGAAAAATGTTGCCCGAGTTAAAACAGGAGAGAAGCGCCAATTATCAGTCGATGAAGCACTCTTTCCAGAAGGCTTTAAAAATGCACTCTTCGAATTGTTTCTTGATAACGTGCAAACACCGTCACTAGTCTCTGAAAGTCGCTTTATCAAAGCAAGGGACAAAGGGATTAAGGGCAGGGGTAGTTTGATTCCAGAACCGCCTGAGATTCTGGAACAAGGTGTGGCAATTCCACTGATTGAGTTTGATTTAGAGCGAATCGATACGTTAGATAAAGAAAGCAAAGAGTTAATCGAGATTTTTGCCCTGCGATATGATGACGAGAGCCTTGATCTTCACGACCAATCGGATCCGAAAACACAGGATAATTCTCTGCAACGCCCACTAATACAAAAAAAACTCATTTATGATATAATCCCAGTGTCCTCGGATGAGGGCTTAGAGACGTTCATGGACAAGTTAAGCAAGCTAGAAGGTGAATTCCTCCTAGGGTTCGAGGGTCTCATAAGAGCCAAGCAAGAGGGGATTAATTACCTTAAAAGTCGTGGCATTATGCTGGGGGTCTTCCTTAACGCCCTTAACGAGAAGGCATTGGAAGATTTGGGGGACAACCTCATTGAACAAGAGGGAGACGTTTTAAGGCTTAATAGTGATTTCGAAGATGTGCTACACAGACTTGTCGAGGAGGCTTAGATCAGTGGCGGGAAAACTTCGTAAAAAAGAATCCACAGCAATTTTAAACTCTCTTTACGGGGGAGTTGTACCTAATAGGGGTCTGGAACATATTATGGTCGGCCGCAAAGATGAGGTCAATCAAATTTTGAATGATTTAGAGACTGTTAAGGACGGAGCCTCGGTCATTAAATTTATTATTGGGCCCTTTGGTTCAGGTAAGACGTTTCTGCAAGCATTAATCCAGCAAGTCGCCTTCAGTGAAAAATTTGCGGTTGGCAAGGTTGATTTTGATGCAAATCGTCGCCTATATGGCTCTGAGGGCAGGGCTGTGGCTACTTATTCGGAAATGATGAAAAATCTAGCGGTCGCTACTTGCCCCGATGGAAATGCTTTACCGATGATTTTGGATCAATGGATTAGTGAAGTACAGACCAAAACCATGCAAGAAAAAGGGTACGGGTCAATTGAGTATGATAATCCTCAATTTATTATCGATGTGGAACACGAGATTGCGGAGACCGCAACTATGATGGACCAGCTCGTGGGTGGGTTCGATTTTGTACGAGTCCTGATGCAATATTTTAAGGGTTTTGTGGAAGATAACAATTCCCTCCAGCGCAGCGCACTGCGTTGGTTACGAGGAGAATATTCGACTAAAACTGAGGCTAGAGGGGATCTGGGAGTCAGAGATATTATCGATGACTCGAACTACTATGATTATCTTAAGATCATCGCGCAATTCGTCCGCCAAATTGGGTATTCTGGCTTGGTCATCAATTTCGATGAGGCGATAAATCTATATAAAATAACCCATCCGCAGTCGAGGGATAAGAACTATGAAACCATTCTTAAAATCTTCAATGATACTCTGCAGGGCAATGTCTCAGGTTTGTATATCATTTTTAGTGGTACCCCTGAGTTTCTAGAAGACGAGCGGAGAGGACTTTATAGTTATGAAGCGATCAAACGT
>CAKMJS010000127.1 GCA_927405585.1 uncultured Desulfosporosinus sp. | reverse complement strand
CTCCATTTCCATGGGACCACTGATATATGTGTGGATAGTTTCGACGCAACTGTCAATTTGGATGTTATACTGTTCCTCAAGTACACTATAGAGACCATGGACTTCCAATAATTTGGTCTTCTGTTCCAAATTGGGAACACCCTTCTTTACAACGAAAGAGAACGGTACGGGTTTAGGATTAGCGGTTTGCTACGGAATAGTTTCGCGGCATAGTGGAAATATAAGTGTTGAAAGTCACTTATGGAAGAGGGTATGTATACTCAATACGATACCATATCGTCTTTTGTGTTAAATATCGGCATAAGGTTTTAATCAACGAACGAGCACTACGAGTCAAAGATATGTTTACTAAAATAGCCGAGGATCGGAAGTTTGAGATACTTACCATGGAAGTCATGCCGGATCATGTCCATCTACTAATCGATTGCACTCCGCAACATTACTTACCGGATATTATTAAGATACTCAAAGGGACTTCAGCACGTTGGTTGTTCATGGAGAATCCCGAATTGAAACAAAAGTTATGGGGTGGCCATTTATGGAATCCCTCGTATTTCGTGACAACGATCAGTGATGTCTCCGAAGAAATCATTTCAAACTATATTAACTCGCAAAAAGAACGAGGTGATAAAGTTGGTTCAGAAGGCTTATGAGTTTCGATTATACCCAACCGACGAACAGAAATTGCAAGTTGGTAAGACTATCGGCTCTTCTCGGTATGTTTACAATGGATTCCTCGCTCAGCGCGAGGAACTCTATGACACGGAGAAGTTGAGCCTTACGTATAACCAATGTTCGGCAATCCTTACAAAGATGAAGCAGGACGATGAAACTTGTTGGCTCAAGGAAGTCGATAAGTTTGCGTTGCAAAACAGTTTAAAAGACTTAGATAGGGCTTAAAAGAACTTCTTTGAAGGGCGGGCAAAGTTTCCTTGTTTTAAAAAGAAACATGGATCGACAAGGTCCTATCGGACCAACTACACCAATGGTAATATCCGTAGCAGGAAACGACACAATAAAAAGCATCGGACTCACGTCCGATGCTACTTTTGCGTTATGGGGTGGGTGATGGGTCTTGAACCCACGAATGCCGGTACCACAAACCGGTGCGTTAACCACTTCGCCACACCCACCATGAACTTTGTAAAATTGGTGCGCCTGGAGAGATTCGAACCCCCGACAACCTGCTTAGAAGGCAGATGCTCTATCCAACTGAGCTACAGGCGCAGTTCAAGGATTACGATGTCAACCCAAGTTACCATTTCAATCGAGGACGTTTGGGAAAATCATGGTCGGGGCAGAGGGATTCGAACCCCCGGCCTCCTGCTCCCAAGGCAGGCGCGCTAGCCAAGCTGCGCTATGCCCCGATTGGTGACTTGATTAGTATAGCTCATCTGTGTCTATACGTCAAGAAGTAATTTAAAGAATTTTTCAAGCCAGGATTTATGGAAGGGTGTCATGCTTTGTACCCTTGCTTAGTCCAGCTCAAGAGGCATCGTGCCTTAGTATTTAGGCTTCGGCACTCGTGCTTGTTCTAAGGTTTCTTAAGATCGGGATCACTTTACGAAATGCCTGAGCCCTATGGCTTAACGAGTTTTTTTCATTCATAGTCAGTTCGGCCATTGTCTTAGCAAACTTCGGCAGATAGAACACCGGATCATAGCCAAATCCATCCGAACCGTGACGTTCGGTCAAAATTCGCCCTTCAACAGCGCCCTCTGTCAAAAATTCTTCCCCTAAAGGCGTTGCCACCACCAATGCACAACGAAAACGCGCCGTCCTTTGGTCTTCCGGGGTCGTTCCTAACAGTTGAAGTAGTTTGTCAATGTTGCGTTCATCATCTTTAGGTTCCCCAGCAAAACGCGCAGAATATACACCCGGCGCACCCTCTAAGGCATCGACTTCCAAACCAGAATCATCGGCAAGGGTAATCAAACCTGTTCTTCGAACCGCTTCTCTGGCTTTAAGCGCAGCATTGTCTGCAAAGGTAACTCCATTTTCCTCAATGTCTTCCCAATTTGGAATATCGCGTAACGATAGAACTTCAATCGCTTCATCTACTAGTAGTTCTCGAAGCTCACGGACCTTTCCTTGGTTTTGAGTCGCTAGTAATATCTTCATGCTCATGCGGTCGTTTCCACTGCTGACTTCTGAACCTCCATCAGATCGCGAATCCCTTTCTCAGCAAGCTCTAAGAAAGCATTCAGATCAGCTCGGTCAAAGGGAATTTCTTCCGCCGTTCCTTGGATCTCCACAAACTTTCCGGCGCCAGTCATCACGACATTCATGTCGACGTCCGCTTTGGAATCTTCTTCATACGCTAGATCGAGGATCGCGTGTCCCTGGACCTTCCCCACGGAAATGGCGGCAAGGGTATCCTGGATTGGATTAGTTCGAATAAGTTTCTTTTCCATTAAAAACTGAACCGCGTCAACTAAAGCAACGTAAGCTCCGGTAATGGCAGCGGTACGAGTTCCACCATCCGCCTGCAGAACATCGCAATCCAGCCAGATTGTGCGTTCGCCAAGTTTTTTTAAGTCCACTACGGATCGGAGAGCTCGCCCTATTAAGCGTTGAATTTCCATCGTACGGCCGGTTAGTTTTCCTTTGGTCGCCTCACGTTGAGTCCTAGCCTGGGTCGCTCGAGGAATCATCGCGTATTCCGCAGTAACCCATCCTTTGCCTGAGCCTTTTTGAAAGTGAGGTACTTTTTCCTCTACGCTCGCAGTACATAAGACCCGAGTTTCCCCAATTTCGATCAGTACTGAACCTTCCGGTATATTTGTAAACTGCCGAGAAATTTTAACCGTCCGTAATTCATCATAAGCCCGACCATGAGCACGTTGCATATTGATAACCTAACCTTTCTTCTATTACCTAGTTTTTACATTTTTTAGTTTATCAGAATCGAACCAGAAACGCCAATTTTACGAGCTAGCTATTTGGGTTGCGCCCTCCAAATAAATCGATGGAACGATTAGGCATCGATTCTTCTCCCACAATACCCGCTATGGTATAAAGTTTCGCAATCGCATCGAAGCGGAATTCCTTGAGTAAGTGGAACCCTTTGATTTCGCTGGTTCGCCGAATATGAATACGGGCTCCTGTGCAAGGGTATAGAATATTTCCGACCCGAATATGTTTATCATCGGCAAAACATATTGGTAAATCTGCCTTAATTAAATCTAAAACCCGTTGTTCGACTAAGTCTAAATCTATGTCTGGTTTTTCCGGAAGTTCCAAGACAAAGCCGTGTTTAATGTCACTGTGAACTTCGGGCTTTGGCAAACCCATTTCCTCTAGGATCATCGAGGTAATATCCTCTGCGCTATGAGCCATGCGGCGATATTTAATTGACTCAAAAACAATATTGGCTATACTTTCTGGTTCCGGACCGAACACCGTTGGACGGGTTACAATCACTTCTTCCCCGACCCCAATCAATACTTCTGCGTTAACCCCCAGTTGCGCATAGACAAGGTCAAAATGCTCGACAACCACGCGATGTCCAGACGATATTGCTTTCTGAATTGCTTCAGCAATCTTCCAAGCTTGGGTAAAGGCTGACTCGAAACGGACATCTAAATGGTAGGTATGATAGCGGAAATGTCCACGATCTGCGTCCTCCATCAAAGGCAAAGGCCGAATATTAATTCCATCGTCATCGTTGGTTAGTTCTAACCCTGGAAACATTCCTCGAATGAGCAACGATTTCCCTGCCCCGGCATCTCCCACAAAGCCTATCAGCCTGTCTTCAGGGCTTAAATAACGTTGTTGGATATTCGTTCCTAAAACAAGAAGACGTTTCCTCCCACGAGGAGCAAAATACACCGCCTGCATTAAATGCTCATGCACAAACATGGCCAAACCCAAACCCTCCCCTAACTCTTTTCCATATTAATCTAGCATATCGTTGTCTTAATTTTCTAACATCCACAATTATATCACATTGCCCATTTAAGCCCTAAAGATAAATTGCTTAGTATTACGCCTTCGGGCGCTGGCCATGACTTGAACAAGGCTATTCGAGATTAGAACACCAGAGCAAAGCGCGGTGATGGTGCGAAGGGACCCACGCCATGAATAGATAGATGCTGTGGTGGCAAGGAGTCGTGACAGCGAGACAAACCTTATACGAGGAGCTTAAAACTGTAAATAATGAACAAGAGCACAGGCTGATGAACTAAGTAAATCCCTAATGAATTCCTACTCAGCCATCGAATGAGCACGAAATTATTTCGTATTGCAAAGAGGGGTTCTGTCCGCTGGGCATACAAATGTCGGTAGGCAAAAATGCCTAAGAGGGTCATTGCTAAATACGGAAAAAGGGGATAATAATCCATAGAACCAAACCCCTTATACATAAGACCCAATGGAAGCAAGAGATTTGTTGTAAGCAAAAGCTTGTGGAACCAAAATCCTAGTAAAGCGGAAGAACCAGCAAGGCTCAAGAGAATCCACGAAGGCAATCTGACGAGTAGAGGAGACATGATCATGGTAACGCCTAAAAAGTGCAGGATCCCAAAGCGAACATACTCGTCGTTCATAAATATATAGGTCACCACCGTGATGCCCAAGCCGTATAACAGCACTTTTAGCCCTCTTTTAACGGGGGATCTGCTAAATCCCGTTGAAAGGCCGGAGGTAAACATGAAGAGCAGTGCGGAGGCTTTTCCAATCGAAAACCAAAACGGTGACTGATAGTCAATATTGACATCGGCAAACACCTTTAGGTCATATACAAGATGAAAGAGAACCATCAGAACAATAGCAACTGCCCTTAGCACATCAATCTCCCCATGACGATTACTGGAAATCTCCCCAGTTCGTGACTTGTGATCCATTTTCAAATTTTCTCTTCACCTACTTCTCGGATATGTCGTAATTCGTTTCTAACTAATCAAGCAGCGTTTTCCTTACTACATTTTTCTGTCGCTTACTCACTGACACCCCATCTCCAAACGGTAAAACAGTCGTGGTAAAGTCTGGATTCTGACAGAGATCCTCCAAAAATTGGCGCAATCCATTCACCATTCTGTCATATTTCGGTGCAAAATCACTACCGGGAACTACCCAACCCCGAAAAAGTACATTATCCACCACAAGTAGTCCCCCTGGTGAAATTAAGGGGTAAATCAGATTCAGGTATTCTAGATATTCGCCTTTGGCTGCATCGATGAAGACAAAATCAAACCTTGACTCTAACTTCGGTAAAATCTTACGGGCATCCCCCTCTAATGCAGTGACACGGTTCTGAATACCAGCACGTTCAAAATATATAAGGGCCCGAGCACGCCGATCTTTATTCATATCAATCGTTGTGACATGCCCACCGGTTATTACCGCGGCACGCGCCAACCAGATTGTAGAATATCCGATCGCCGTCCCGATCTCCAAAATAGCCTGCGACTTGCCCATTGAAACAAGTAAGTTGAGGAAATTTCCTACTGTCGGGGTCACCACAGGAATTGTTTCATGCAGAGCTTGATCTTCCATCTCTCGAAGCAGTGGGTCCCGATCACCCAGCAGGGTTTCAAGATATTGTTCCATTTCAAAAGGGTAAAACAAAGTCATCTTCCCTTCTTGTTTGCTCGAATTTGAAGGAACAGTTTTTTCCACTACCACTTTACCACAGATAGTTTTGGAACGCACCAAAAAAGCCCGGACTGTTTCCAGCCGGGAAAGGATAAGCGCAACTATTTAGGAAGCTCCGCGCAAGTCAGGACCACCTTCGGCTTGCAAAATTTGTTCTTAAAACAGGACGGCGCACATGAAATGTGCCGTCCACCCAGAAAATCGTTCCCCGACCTAAGAACAGGACGCAGTGTCACACGAGCGCGACGTCTTTACGAAACCGCCTCACCCGTCCATCGATAGTTATCATCTC
>CAKMJS010000126.1 GCA_927405585.1 uncultured Desulfosporosinus sp. | reverse complement strand
TGACGCCGGCAGCTTTAGCGACTGAGTTGGATAGAAACTGTGGGTTTGCTCCATTTCCGACGATAGCCAAGACATCTAAACTATTTTGCACGATTAAACGGCGTTCTTCGTCTTGCTCGATGACGATTACCTCGTGCTCTTCTTGGGCTAAGCGCTCTGCGAGGCTAAAACCTAATTTGCCTGCTCCCACAATGACAACGCGCATATTTAATATACCTCCAAAGATAATATGATTTGAGTGGACCAATAATTGTCATTTTAAATGAATTTATGTATGTCACTATACGCCTTAGGTTTTAATTCGTCAACAAATTTTCGAGTATAGTGACCTCTTTCAGCTAAAGTTGAACATCTAGGCCTTTGGTACGTTAGTCTTCGGTGCGTGATCCAAAAGGAACACTTCATGGCGAAGCACCTGACATTCAGCAATAATGTCTCAAATAGAATAACTACAGCAAATCCTAAAACTAAAACTCGAGATGGTGTCATGTTTTTTCACGGATGTATTCAATCTCTTATCCTCCAGTGGAGTCTCTATATAGTAAGCGATATACTACCCATGGTTTCAAGTAAGGCAATATTGACCATTCCTAAAAAAGGATGTACCATGCTGAAAACTAAAGTCAATCCATAACAATATTATTATTAAAAAAAATAGAGGAATAAATAAGTATTTGTCGAATGTGAAATACATTGCAACCGTTAATTGAGTTGGGGGCAGCTGAAACGATGTCGATAAATCGTGAATCACAGTCAATTAAGATTGAAGCTATTCTAAATAATATCTCTGATCCCATTTATACTCTAGATAAACAATGGGATTTCATTTACGTTAACAAATCCGCAGCAGCAGCTTTTTCTAAGGTTACGGACCAAAACGTCTTAGGTAGGAAATATTGGGAAGTATTCCCCGGAAAAGATAATTGTTACTTCCTGAAGTTTTCTGAAGCTGTACGTTCTCAGATGCCGGTTCAGTTTGATGCCTTATCAATTCTCACGGAGGGGTGGGTCACAGTCAACGTTTATCCATCCTCCGAGGGCATTACAGTATATTTTAAAGAGATTACTGAACAAAAAAAATTAGAGAAGTCCTTAGAAGATGAACGGAAACGTCTTTATACCTTATTAGACGGGTTACCTGGTTTAGTTTATGTCCGAACAAGTGATGGAAACGTCATTTTTGCTAACCAAAACTTTAAAGAAATACATGGAGAACCAGAGGGTAAGAAGTGTTATAAAATACTTCTTGATCAAGATCAACCTTGTAGTGATTGCCGTACTAAACTTAAACAATCAATTTCTGAGACTAAAATTTTAATGCAATGGCAAATTGTCATTAAAGATTCAATCTTTGAAGTGTTTGAACACCCATTTCTAGATTCCGATGGGACACAATTATTTCTGATGCAACTGCTTGATATTACAAAAAGGAAAATTGCCGAAGAGGAAGTGGCTCGACTAGATCGCTTAAATCTCGTTGGAGAATTGGCGGCAAGTATTGCGCACGAAGTACGTAACCCGATGACTACTGTACGGGGCTTTTTGCAAATCCTAAAAAGCAGAGATACTTTACACGAAAACGAAGAGTATTTCGATTTAATGATTAGTGAATTAGATAGAGCGAACAGTATTCTAACCGAGTTTTTGTCGATAGCAAAAACCAAAACCAAAACGGAATTATATACTGTAGTGAAACTGAATAATTTAGTTAATTCTTTGTACCCTCTAATTCTGGCAGATGCTACGAACCAAGATAAACAAGTTGAATTAGTGGCTGAAGAAGTGAAAGAATTAACAATGATCGAAAGAGAAATTCGACAATTGATCCTGAACCTTACAAGGAATGGCCTTGAGGCGATGTCTCGAAAGGGTATCCTAAAGATTAGGACGTACATGGAGGCCACCCATGTTGTACTTTCAGTTGAAGACCAAGGGATAGGGATCAGTGAAGAAAATATTGCGAGATTAGGCACACCCTTTATGACCACCAAGGAAGGTGGTACGGGCTTGGGCTTAACAACCTGTTACAGTATTGCTGAAAGGCATAATGCAAAGATTAGTGTGGAATCTACCTCTTCTCGTACGGTTTTTAGCGTTCGATTTAAGTTGGATTAGTACGGGGATCTACTCCAGTAAGTGACAGGGTCAGGTAGAAAAATTACCTGACCCTGTCTTTTTGCCCGGGTAGAAAATGGACGGTATTTCCAGTGTAATATAATGGACATCTAGGAAGGATAATCCCAAATTATGCCGAACTAACTATATGAGTATTTTATTGTTGAAATCCAAGCTCTACAATTAGCAACTTTAAATAATATTTATAGGAGTACTGATGTCGAGTAGATAAACACAAGTCAAACATCTCGACTTCTATGTGTTTCATGAGATAACTTCAAGACTAAATTAAAACAAAATCAGGAAAGATCAGGACAAAATAAAGATAAGAACAAGACAAGATCAAGGAGAAGGAGGATCGACGGTAAATGGCCATAGTAATTGTGGATGATACCATTTTTAGCTTAGAAGTGATTAAGTCCTTTCTTATGACAGCGGGTTATTTAGAAGTTATCACGGTCAAGTCGGCACGGGAACTTTATCAGTTAGTTGACGGTTATTCAGATCGAGGAATTGTTGAGATCGACTTAATTCTGATGGATATCATTATGCCGGATGTTGATGGCATCGAGGCATGCCGGAATATTAAGAAGAGAGAATGGCTGACAGATGTACCAGTCATCATGGTGACGGCTACAACGGAAAAAGAAAATCTGCAGCTGGCTTTTTCCGCAGGTGCCATGGACTTTATCAAGAAACCTCTTGATAGAGTGGAGTTGTTAGCTAGGGTTCGGTCGGCATTGCGCTTGAAGCATGAAACTGCTCGCCGAAAAGCCAGGGAAACTGAACTGCTAGAGGTCACTCACCAGCTACAAGAGGCCAATGAGAGGTTGCAGAGTCTGTCTTTTTTAGATGGGTTGACAGGGATAGCCAATCGTCGGCATTTTGATCAGGAACTTCTTCAAGAGAGTAGACGAGCCAATCGTGAAAATAATCCGATTTCTTTAATTATGCTCGATATCGACTACTTTAAAGCCTTTAATGATACCTACGGTCACCTTAAAGGGGACGATTGTCTAAAGACAGTAGCATCAATCCTTAAAAAGTCGTTGAAACGTCCGGGGGATTTTGCAGCACGTTATGGAGGGGAAGAGTTTGCTGTGGTCCTCCCCAACACTGACGACGCAGGCGCTGCTTTGGTAGCTGAGGAATTACGAGCCAGTATCGAGGGTGCAAGCATTAAGCATATTAATTCTCTTTGTGCGGATTATGTCACAGTGAGCCTTGGCGTTGTCACAAGACTTCCAGAACAAGTTGAGACTCCGGATGACCTAATTTTGGCGGCTGACCGTGCCCTATATCGTTCTAAGCATGAAGGGCGCAATCGAGTTAGCGTGGAACGCCTGGAGTAGAGCTATGACAGTCCTTAGGGGGCACAACGTTCGTAATCAAATTACCACTTCAACAATAAATCGACAAATGTTTCCCTATTTATGGGTATTATATTCTTGCTATTATCCGAAAAAAGCAATAAGATTCTCTTGAGAATGACATTTCAGGAGGAATCCAAATGGAAAAGAAACTTTTGAAAAGAATAGAGGGTTTGCGTAGGAAACTCAATAAATTCGGTCATACTCGTAAACTTATTGATAGTGAAGTAGTAGAAGTGAGTCAACAGTTAGATTGTTTACTTAACGAATATTACAAGATGAGTAGTTATCAACAGCTAAGCTTCTGGTAGAGAACTCGCTCACGATGGGATCAATGTGAATAGAATAATAGAGACACCACAAGAAAGGCTTCTTGTGGTGTCTTTTCTGTGATCGGAGCGGCGTTGTACTGCACTTGGATAAGAGGTCGTCTATACAATGGAATCAAAAACTAATTCGAGTGTGAGCGTCTGCGGATCGCTTTCACCAATTCATTGATCACTAGAGGAATAATTGATAGTGCCAAAACGAAGGCCCAGTCCCTTAAGGTTAGAGGAAAGACTTTAAAGACTGCCGCTAGGGCAGGTACTGTAATGACAATCACTTGGAGCATAATCCCAAGAATTATGGAATAAATCAAGTATTTATTGGTAAACAAACCTAATTGGAAAATTGACTTATCGGGATGTCGCATATTCAAAGAATGGAACAGTTGAGAAATACTTAAGACTGCGAAAGCTAGAGTTTGAGCATGCATTAAGGAATTAGGGTATAACTTAGTTCCTATGGCAAAGGCAGTTAAGGTTAATAGACCGATTATGATACCATTTAAGACCAGTCTCACCCCGGCACCTTCTGCGAAAAGGGTTGCTTTTGGATCGCGGGGTTTTTTATCCATGACAGTGGGATCCCCGGAATCAACGCCTAAGGAAAGCGCCGGCAGCGTGTCAGTCACTAAGTTGACCCATAAAATATGAATCGGTCTCAGGGGCGAAGCCCAGCCTAATAAGATCGCTAGGAAGAGGGCGATCACTTCTCCTAAATTACAGGATAATAAAAACATAATGGATTTTTTGATGTTGTTATAGATGTTGCGACCTTCTTTGATCGCCGAAACGATGGTTGAAAAGTTATCATCCGTTAAAACAATGTCCGCAGCACCCTTAGCCACGTCGGTGCCTGTAATTCCCATGGCAACTCCAATATCTGCAGCTTTTAAAGAGGGTGCATCGTTAACACCGTCTCCTGTCATAGACACGATGTTGCCCTTCGATTTTATCGCTCTTACAATAATAACCTTGTGCTCCGGAGAAACTCGGGCAAAGACGGAAAAACGATTAATATTGTCATTTAATTGATCTTGAGTTAATTTATCCAGTTCGAAACCTGAGATAACTTCTTCGATCGTTTGAGCAATACCAAGCTCCTTTGCTATGGCGAAGGCGGTGTTTTTATGATCTCCAGTGATCATAACGGTTTTTATGCCAGCTTTTTTACAAAGGGCTATGGAGTCTTTGACTTCTAGTCTAGGAGGATCAATCATTCCGACCAGTCCAATAAACGTTAAATCTTCTTCTATTGGGTCACCCTTTGAGGGAACAGCGGCTAGCGGCTTATATGCAGCACTAAGCACTCTCAGGGCACCATTAGACATTGTGTTAGAGGCGTCCATCAGTTTGGTCTTAAGCTCTTCAGTTAGCGGGACCGTTTCACCATTTATGTAAGCGGACTTGGAGATTTTCAACAGACTGTCTAAAGCACCCTTGGTCATGACTAGAACTTGGTCCTTAAAGGTGTGGATTGTGGTCATCAACTTTCGGTCCGAATCAAAGGGGATTTCAGCGACCCTTGGATGGGATTGTAGTAAAGACTCTTTCTTTACGTTATGTTTTGCTCCAGCTTCTAAAAGGGCTATTTCTGTTGGATCACCGGTTTGAGTGGATTCTGAGTAGGTCGAATCATTACAAAGGACTAAATTTTCGAGAAGAAATCGATGCGCTTCTTTTGTCAAATCAATGGAAGCAATGTCTGCTAAGAGATCGTTCGCAAAGAAGTGGGTGACCGTCATTTTATTTTGAGTAAGGGTTCCGGTTTTGTCAGAGCAAATAATGGATACGGAGCCTAGCGTTTCGACAGCCGGGAGTTTCCTGACGATCGCGTGTTCTTTGATCAAGCGCTGGACACCCATGGCGAGAACAATGGTGACAATAGCGGGTAAGCCTTCCGGAATTGCTGCAACAGCCAAACTAAGAGCAATTAAGAACATTTCATAAAGATCTCTATCTTGTAGAACTCCTACTAAAAACATCAGGCCACAAATCCCGATGGCGGCGAAGCCCAAGATCTTCCCTAACTCCTCAATCTTTTTCTGAAGAGGGGTTTGACCTTCTTCAGATTCTTCGAGCAGGGTGGCAATTTTTCCGATTTGAGTATCCATGCCTATGGCGACAGCGATGCCGACGCCACGACCATAGGTTGCTAGGGTAGACATAAACGCCATGTTTTCTTGATCCCCAATGGGGGTATCCTCAGCTTCTAGCAAGAGCTCGGCCTGCTTATCGTCTGGAACGGATTCTCCAGTTAGTGCCGATTCCTCAACCAGTAGATTGGCTGTTTCTATAAGACGAAGGTCGCAGGGAATGTAGCGTCCGGCATCAATGATCACAACATCCCCAGGGACTAATTCCTGAGAGGGGATTTCTTTTAATGCGCCGTCTCTTTTCACTAAGGCCTTGGGAGTCGAAAGTTTTTTCAAGGCATCGAGAGCTTTTTCGGCCTTAGATTCTTGGATCACTCCAACGACGGCATTAATAAGAACCACGATTCCAATAATCACGGCATCGCTAATTTCGCCGATAAACCCAGAAATGATCGCAGCAACGATAAGAATGTAGATCATAATATTGTTTAGTTGGGAGAGGAAAATTCTAAGTAAGGTTTTAGGTTTTTTAGTTACTAACTCATTGAGTCCATATTTTTCTCGTCGTTGGATTACTTCACTTTCAGATAAACCAGTCGTTGGGTTGACATCCAATTCTTGGAGTACATCGCTGATGCTTTTATTAAACCACATACAATCATCACCTCTACCTTAAGTATTCATAGCCCAAAAAAAGAAGACTTAGTCAATACTTTATTATTGTATCATGATACAACCAACAATATCCGTGTAGAACGCGCAGAGAACGGATGAGATGAAACTAATATGTGCGTTTCTTCTTTGGAAGGATTATAATAGATGCAGGACATAGGGGGGTAGCGCGTTTATGAACTATATTGTATTTGATTTAGAGTTTAACATGTTCTTTAAATTTAAAGAAGGTGACTTGGCTAATCCGGAGCTAAAAAACGAGATTATCCAAATCGGAGCCGTCAAATTAAATGAGCAACTAGAGACCATTAGTAGCTTTGATTTAATCATCAAGCCAGTTATATATCGAAGAATGAATCCTTATGTCAGAAGGAAAACGAATATTAATACAAGCAGGGTTGTCCAAGGGACCCCTTTTGTTAAAGCAATAGAGAGCTTTAGTACATGGGTTGGCGAGGATTCTGTCTTGTGTTCATGGGGTCACGATGATATTTTAGCCTTACGAGATAATTGCCTGTTTTTCGGTTTCGATGACTTATCTTTTAATAAATTTATTAATATTCAACAGATCTACATGAAATATGGAGGCTTATCAAAACAGCCGAGTCTTGAAAGTGCGGTGGAATGTCTAGCAATTGAAATCAAGACGCCTTTTCATGATGCTTTAAGTGACGCATTCTATACCGTCGATATTTTCCGGAAGGTTTACGATCGCTCTGTGGACGCCATAATAAATTGGGATAAGGTGCAAAAAGAAAATGAAATAAAAATAGAAGCGTTAAAGCAGTTAATCAATAAAGCAATTATTCGGTGTCCGCAATGTGACAGGGTCATAGAAAAAAATGGCGAATTTACTAAAACGAAAAAGTACTTTGCATTTGGTTGCTGTACCAAATGCGATATTCAAATAAGACATATCTCTAGAATCATTCAAAAAAATAGCGAGTATAGTATCGTTTCCAATAATACTATCATTGTTAAAAGTGAAGGATTAGAGCAAACCTTATCGGAGAATCTCAATAGACCGCAATTGAAGCCTGAATTGCCTTAAATTTTGATATTGAATAGCACGAAAAGCGCTTTGGTTAACGAGCGCTTTTGCTAGTTATATATCATTTTTGCGAAGGCAAGCTGCTTTTCACTCTCGAAGTTTGAGAACTATAAGGGGATCTTGAAGTAGATCATAATAAACGTACCAGTAGCGAGTGAAATTATCCAAGCCCAACGAGGATCCTTGTAGTGTATGTGGAGCAGAGTAAACATACCTATGTTGAAAATAATAGAATAAGTAAAATTCCACCCATTATAATGGGCAAAATGCTTTATTTGTAAGGCATACCATTCAATAAATGAAAAGAAAAATGTCCATACACCTATATATAGTATTTTCTTGACAATATTATTAGGAAAATAAGGCAACAACAATAATATTACACATGGAAAAATTACGAGTGTCATCAAAATATCAGCTAATGATGCAGGTAAATGAGTTGTAAATTTCCAAAGAGGTTTGTTAATCGTGAGAAAAAGGTAAATCAAATTACCCAATGCCCAAAACAAGATCGTCGGATAATACTGTTTCCAGTGCCTCCAATCACCCCACTGATAGGTGAACGCTAAAACAATCATTGTAAGTAGAGGATCTTCCATTTTAACGCCTCCCTTTCTTATTCTTAGGAATTCCCTATACTTTATACGGAATTACATTATTTTATCGGAATACTTATTGGCATAGGGTAGACGAAGAATCCTATTCCCAAAAAGACCTACTCCCATCGATGAGGAGAGCAGAGTACCTGAGCCAGCATATCAACCAAGGGGTGTAGCGAAATTGATGTTTCGTTACACCCCTTTCTTACAGTAAGTGATTATTATAAAAATTGACCGTAAAGGATAAGATAACAGTGTGTGAGGGTTAAATTTTACTATTTCTAGAGTATATCGAACGTTTTTATAATATTATATGATAATGTTCGATTTTATTATTGACCTTCATGACCCCTTCTTGTAGAATGGACTTACCAACTTCATAGTAGTTCATATAACCGCGGAGATATGGTCCGCAAGTTTCTACCAGGCTACCGTAAATGGCCTGACTATGAGCGAAAGTGTACCTAGGGCAAACGTTTGTCCGAGCGGTACAGATTTGATTGAAAAATCAAATTACACCGAAGGGATAAAAGCCCAGGCGGGTAGGTTTCACTCTGATTTAGGGGTGTAATCTGCCCTAGCCTGGGTTTCTGCTATGGAAGATATTAAGGAAAGAGGCGATAATTGTGAGCCATATTGGGGTCATTATGGGAAGTGATTCAGACTATAAAATTATGGAGGGCGCACTGAACGTTCTTAGTCAATTTGAACTTGATTTTGAAGTTAAAATTTCTTCTGCTCATAGGGCATTGGAGAGAACCGTAGACTGGGTGAAAGCGTTTGAAGCTCAAGGTGGGAAAATTATTATTGCTGCAGCAGGTCTTGCAGCTCATTTGCCAGGGGTAATAGCTGGGGCAACGATCTTACCTGTGATCGGAGTACCGATGCGTAGTGGAGCGTTAGAAGGAATTGACGCTCTTTACTCTATCGTGCAAATGCCCCCAGGAATCCCAGTAGCGACTGTAGGCATTGATGCAGCACGCAATGCAGCGCTGCTGGCGGTACAGATCTTGGCCGTTCAGGATAAAGAATTGAGTTTGAAGGTCAAAAACTATCGAGTGCAGATGTTGAAGGATGTCGAGGCAAAGGATGAAGCAATGCAAAAAAGATTAAGTGAAGGAGTAAAGGGGACTCATGTATGATTAAACGGTATACACTTCCTGAAATGGGAGGAATTTGGACAGATGAACATCGTCTCGCGCTCTGGTTGAAAATAGAAATTGCAGCCTGCGAAGGATGGGCCAAACTAGGCAAGATTCCTATTGAGGCTGTTGAGGTCATCCGTGAGAAGGCTTCTTTTTCCTGGGAACGGGTACAAGCTCTAGAAGAAGTGACTCAACATGATGTTTTGGCTTTCTTGACCAATGTGGCCGAGAATGTGGGAGATGAGGCAAAACACATTCACTTAGGCCTTACTTCCTCAGACATCTTGGATACAGCTTTATCGCTTCAATTAGTTGAAGCATCTGATCTCTTGCTGACTAAAATGGAGAAGTTGGAAGCTGTCCTACGCCGAAGAGCGGTAGAACATCGGGACACACTGATGATGGGGAGAACGCATGGAATTCACGCAGAACCCATTACCTTAGGGTTAAAGTTTGCTTTGTGGTATGACGAAATTAGACGCCAAAAGAGGCGCTTGGTCTTTGCCCGTGAGGAGATACGGGTAGGAAAAGTTTCAGGCGCCGTTGGGACGTTCGCCAATGTCGAACCGCAAGTCGAAGCGCACGTTTGTCAAGTGCTTCACTTAGAGCCAGCCCTGATCTCAACACAAATACTGCAGCGTGATCGGCATGCTTGCTATATGACAACACTCGCTGGAATCGCCAGTTCTCTCGATAAAATGGCAACGGAGCTTCGTAACTTACAGCGAACGGATGTTCATGAGGTAGAAGAAGCCTTTGGAAAAGGGCAAAAAGGGTCTTCCGCGATGCCACATAAGAAAAACCCTATCACTCCGGAACGTATCTGTGGCATGGCCCGAGTTATTCGGGGGAATGCTCAAGTTGCCTTAGAAAACGTAGCCTTGTGGCACGAGCGGGATATCTCCCACTCCTCTGCAGAACGAATGATCTTACCGGATAGCACCATCGCCTTAGACTATATGCTCCATAAGATGATCCAGTTGATAGATCGACTGGAGGTTTTTCCGGAGCAAATGAAAATTAACATCGATAAGGGCTTCGGCTTGATTTTTTCTCAACGCGTGATGCTCACCTTAGTGGATAAGGGCGTTAGCAGAGAAACGGCTTATGCTTTAGTGCAACGGAATGCCATGGAAGCCTGGAATACCAAAGAACAATTTCAAAGTTTACTCGGTCGGGATTCGAGCGTCCGGGAATACTTAGATGAAGAAGAAATTGCTGCCTTGTTTGATTATGAATACCATACTAAGCATGTCAAGGATATTTTTCTGAGGCTAGGACTCGGGGAATAAAATCATATTGCACGTTCACCAAAGCTCCAGAGCGGCTCGTTTGTTTACGAAGCTAACGCACATAACCCTTGTGCTATCTGCATGTGCGACCAATGTGCGTCTTCACGCACTCGACACGCTCTTCCCGCTTGATGGTTCTCTTTGCAATATAATTTCATTTCCTGGCTTGGTATTCCAGGCTTCCATGGCATTCCGTTGCACTAAAGCATAAGCCGTTTCTCTGCTAACGCCCTTATCCACTAAGGTGAGCATCACGCGTTGAGAAAAAATCAAGCCGAAGCCCT
>CAKMJS010000125.1 GCA_927405585.1 uncultured Desulfosporosinus sp. | reverse complement strand
TGGTAAAAATGCTCAGAAAGGACAGCACTGTCGCCAGCAGCGTGATGATTACAAAGGTCTTGATAATCAGGTCGTAGTAAGAGCTGCCCCTTCTGTCAGATAAAGGCAAGAGGGGAGAAAATCTCCCCTCTATGCCCCGGTGCTGCCTGTTCATCTGACTTTTCACACCTCCCGCATGAGCAGATATGCCTGTTGCGTCTGCCATCAGCTCAATAAGCCGGTAATCTTGCTGACAATGCTGTTCCAGATAGTGGTAATCGAGCCCTGGTATAGCGTCATAAACACTGCGCCCACGACTACGACGACCAGTACGACAATGAGCCAGCCCGTCATCTGATCGCCGGACCTGCTCCGCAGCAGCCCTTTTGTCCTTAAAAGGACACTTGTGATCCTTTTTTTCATGGATTTGACCTCCTTTCCGAAAAATATAGTTATATTTGAAAAGGGTTGCCCCGTTTTCACTTTATTGCCTGCGAAAAGGCCAGAAGCGAGAAGTACAAGGCGCACAAGGCGGAAAACCCGGAGCATACTTCCTGTATGTGAGGACTTTCCGACCGCAGTGCAACGCTGTAATTCGATGCTTATCGCCTTTTGGCACTAAAAAAGGCCCCCCATTGACTTAATCAAGTGAGAGCCGATGACATATAAAAGGCTGGCAAGGGTCACTGCCACCAGGGGGATGGATGCAAGCTTGATTTTGCCGGGCAGCCTGTCGAGGTTTTTCCGCAGGGCTTCCTTTGCCCTGAGGTCCATATCCTTGGCAAGATACATCAGCGCTTCGCCCTGATGCTCCCCGCGGTACAGGCCGATGAGGGCGTTGACCAAAAAGGACACCTCCGAAAGCCCGACGCGTTCTTTGAAGTTCCGAAGGGCGGTTTCTATGTCTTTTGCCTTCATTTCCATCACCAGGACGGCAATATCATAGTAAAAAACTTCGCTGGATATCTTCAGGTAATCCTCGAATATCTGGATCAGGTCCACCTGCACAACCGCTTTTTCATTGGTTACCCTAATGTCGTCCAGCTTGTAGAGGATGGAACGGACAAAGCTGGGAAGCTCCATTTCAATCAACCTTTTTTTCTCCTTCAGCTTGTCTTTAAGGTCGGTCACAAAGTGAAAATACACCACCACCGCAAAGATAAGGATTACGGGGACGATGTTCGTCGCCCCGGCTGCCAGAAGCAGAAGCAAAAGCGGCAGGGTGAAGGCGGCACAGATGAGAGCCCGCGCGTGATATTCCTTCGGTGCCAGGTCAAGCCCTCCGCGCCGCAACATGGATGCCATTTTTGCTTCCTCCTCCGGGTCGATTCGGATAAGCCGGGATACCGGCTTTACCAAGGGCATGACAAAGAGGTTTAAAAACCTTGCTCCTGACTGTTCTTTTTCCGCCTGTACGTTTTTGATGTTTTTCTTCATACTTGACCTGGGTATCTTAAGTATCTGTCTGCAAATAAGAAAGCCTGCCGCAGTCAGCAGGACAAAGACAATGATTTTATATAGCAAATTTGAACCTCCTATCTGTTTGCTGGTTTTGTCACCTTCATTACATAGAAGGAAGTCGCAAGGGCGGTCAGCAGCATAACCACAATCAATAGCTTCCCGATGGTGGTTTCCGTCAGGATGGCAAACCATTCGGCATTGGAAAAACGCATGAGGGGAATAATGCTGAACATCATGCCTACCGTCATCAGGTAATCCCTCCAGACCCTCACCATCATGCTGTCGCTTTCGATTTGCATCGCTTTGGCGTCGTTCATGGACTGGATGATGGGGAACAGGGCGAATTTCAGCCGCCGGTCGTGGTAGCAGAGGATGAGCATTTTAATCCACTCGGCAAAATACCGGTTCTTTACCTTTGCCGACAGGCGGTACAGTCCGTGCTCCACATTGGGGTTGATGAGCCGGATTTCGGAGACGAACTCGTCAAAGGGTGTCGGCCTGCGCAGATTCACGGGGATATACCGGTTTTTCTCCAGCACATAGGTTTCCACAGCCTTGATGATGTCGTCACATCCCGCAAAGGCATTGGTAATAACGGACATGGTGTTCTCCAGTCCTTCAATCTCCTCCCTTGCCGCCCTGGCACTTTTTATGGTCAGGTAAAAGTAAGGGGCGGGGATCAGGCAGACCGCCATAACCGCTGCCAGTGCGGTGTTGCTAAAAAGCAAGCTTCCGGCCAGAAACCCTGCCGTAAAAGCCGCAGCCATCATCAGGCTGAATTTTCTCAGCGTGGTGCCGGTCTGCCGGAACAGGGTTTGGAACCGGAGGACGATCCGCTCGAATATCTTCAGCCTGGCCCCCGACAGGTAAAGCCGCCGCTTTTTCAGGGGGTTTTTCTCCATCAGAAAAGGATTTAGTTTCAGCAGGAGAAAAAGGGACAGGCTAATTAATGCAAAAATAATAGCAAGGGATAGCTGAATGTCATTCATGACTGGCCTCCCTCAACATAAACCCGTTTCCTGCAAAACGGCGGATTTCCTTTAACTCAACGCCACCTATCAGCAATCGTTCGGCAAGGGTGGAGGAGATGCAGCCCAAACGCTTGTGGTTTCCCACGACCTTTACGATTCTTCCGGCTTCATCCCTTTCATATTGGTCTACTTGATATTTGAAAAGGGTATTGCCTGTGACTCCGCCGTCTTTAACTCCGGTGGCTTCAAACACCTCCATGTACTTGCGGGATTTGTCGGGGAGCTGCATCTTAAATACCATAATAGGGAAGGCTTCCACGATGTTTTTGAGCAATCGTTCCTCCGACAAGGACGTTCCAGCCTCCAGGCACATGGTGAGAATTCTTTCATAGGCCGTCCGCGCACTGTTGGCGTGGAGGGTGCTGATGATGGTGTGCCCCGTCCGTCCGGCCTCCTGCACCGTCAGGGCTTCCTTGCCCCGCATTTCTGCCGGGACAAGGATTTCAGGGTGCAGCCTTAATGATAGTTTTAAAAGGTCCAGCATGGTGACGGGGTTAGGTTCTTCCTTTGTGAGAAGATGAATAACGTCATTTGTCATCACCCCGTTTTCATCAAACTGTGCCAGGGTTAGCTCGCGGGTGTCTTCTATGGTCACAATTCTTTTGTCCTGGGATACACAGCTTAAAACATATCCCATGTCAGAGGTTTTTCCGCTGCCGGTGGCTCCGGCCAGGGCGACCGATATGCCATTGTTGATGCACAGGGTGAGAAAATCCAGTTCTTCCGCTGTGGCCGTATTCCAAACAATGAGATTTTCCCTAGTTATATAGGAAGGCTTTTGTTTTCGCACCGAAGCAATGGCTCCGGCGTCAGGGTCCACACAGGGGGCGATGGCGCCCGACATGCGTATGCCCCGTGCAATAAAGCTGTCCCCGATGGGCTTGGAGCCGTCCAGGATGACGTTCCCAAACCGGCTCATTTTTCTGGTGATGTTGGTGCAAGCCTCCGGGCTGCCGAAGGTGGATGAAAGCCGCACCTTTTTGTCCTTGTATAAAACCCATATACCGTTATAGCCGTTGACGTTCACTTCTTCCACCTCATCATCCTTGAGATAGGAGGATAAAAGCCCCATGCCGGCCATATCGAAATATACGGCGTCCACCAGCTCGGAGATGTTGGCAATCCCCTTGGCCACCATATGTTCACTGTTCAAATACTGCATAATCAAATCTTTCAACTTTTCCTCGGCTTCTTCCGAGTACAATACCTGCGCCAGCTCGGTAGAGTGGTTTTTGGCGATGATCCGCTGCAGCTTATCCAGGATTTCGCCGTAGTCCTGGGCCTCCAGGCTGTTTTCTCCGGTGTCGGAGCGCTGCTTGTTGGCCCTGTAAATCAGCTCATTGATTGAAAACTTGTTATTCATCATGCTTTGCCTCCGCAGATTTCCTCGGATATTTGCTCCAGCACCCTGCCGTACCGCCTGCATACTCTGTCGTGAAAGAGATAGATAGGCGTCCCGGCGTTTTCCAATTCGCCCGCCCGTTTTACAAAGGGCAGCTCATAGTCAAAGGAAAGTCCCATCATACTTTGAAAGACCTTGTCGTCAAACTCGCCGTTGGGAGCCTGCATGACATGGATTTGCTTGCCGGCAATGTGCAGCTCCCGCACAAAATCTTCTACGCCCTGATGCCACATTTGCGCCGCGATAGAGGGCTTGTGCAGTGTGTAAATCCTTTCGGCCATCCAGAGCCCTGCACCGGATACAGGGTTTGCAAGCTCCCCGGCACCATCAATAATCAGGATGTCAAACACCAGGGAGGAGGCGGTAATCATCCGTTCCACACTTTGCAGCGTCACAGTGTCGCAGAGAAGGCCGGTGTAGTGCGTGGGTGCGGACAGGAAAAATAGGTTCTTGGTTTCCTCGTATTTCGAAAATTTCTCGCCGATGTTGGGATTATCCTCATGCAGCGCGTGAAACAGGCCCTTTTCCGGTGGGATGCTCTGTCCAAAAAAGATTTGAAGATTGCCATAGGTCAGACTGGAGGAAATTAGGCCCACCAGATAGTCACGGCTGGAAAGGGCGCAGGCCAGGTTGACCGCGAAGGTGCTTTTCCCGCTGTTGTCTCCGCCCCATACGGTGATGATTCTAGCGCTCATGGCTCATCCCCCTTTTTTCAAAAATTAAGTGCAGTTTGCCGGTGTACTCGGCTTCGATAAGCTTGGTGGCCTGCGCTTCGGTGACAATCAGGGTGACGGCTTTGGGGATAGGGTCACTGGAGCCTTGCTGTTTTTCTGCCTGCTGCTCCCGGACCTGAACAGTGCTCTGAGTGCGGGAATTTTCCACGCTGTAAACCTCCAGCCCTTTCAGTTCGGGGTAAAGGATAACCTGTGAAGAAGCGCTTTGACTTGTATTCCCTTCATTCTTTTGGCTTGAAAACACAGCCACCGTCACAATGTCGCCGCTTTGCAGGTGGGAAGAAAGCCCTGCGGCAATACTCGGCACGCTCACCGTAACCAGGCGCTTATTCTCCGCGGCAATACGATCCAGCTTTTCATCGGCGATAAACTCACCGAGCTTTTGGGAAAACAGGTAATCCCCTTTGGCAAGATCGGTCTGTGCGATCTTCCCTACAATCAGGGTCTTGTCATTGACGATGCCGTCGGGCAGGCCGAAGCTTCCCACCTCCACTGCAGCAAGTTGTTTGTCCTCTATCCTGATGCCCGCGGGGATATCCTCCGCCGCCCGGAGCACCGTCACGGTTGCGCCCTTGTCCGCGTAAAGCTTTGGCAGCAGCACAAAGGAAATGGCTGCTGCCAGGATAATGCAGAGGGCACTTAAAAATATCCGGTTTTTAAGAATTCTCAAGACATCGTCTTCCTTTCCTCAAGGTATTTGGCAGAGTATTTCTCATTCAAAATACTCCGCAGCCTTGACGCTTTTCACAAACTCCCCAACCTCGTCAATGGACCCGACCAGGGTATATCCGAGGATGGAAGCCAGCACCCTGCGATGGTATTTGCCGTACCTGCTGGCGCGATAATCCAAAATGGCGACCACTCCCGTATCGGTTTCGCTGCGGATTAACCGTCCAAGACCCTGCCGGAGCCTGGCAATCATCACCGGGAAGGCATACCTGTCAATAAACTTTGAAAGAGAGGAAAAGTCCTTCTTCTTGTACTCCATGATGGGTGACGGTACGGGAAAGGGCAGATTGATTACAATGATTGAGGACAGGATATCGCCGGGGAAGTCCACGCCCTCCCAAAAGGAGCCGGAAGCGAAAAGGACACCGTTTCGGCTTTTTCGATATGCCTCGGCGGTGTTCTTTGTCCCCTTGTGCATGGTAATAAGGGGGAAATGGGTGATTCTGTCCTTCAATAGCTCATGCACAGCCGACAGCAACTTGTAAGAGGTGAACAAAATGGCGGTATGTCCGTAGGTGGCCTCCACCAACTTTTCAATTTCATCCGAAACGGCGGCTATGTACCGCTCGTCGTTTTTATCGGGAAAGGGTATTTTCTCGGAGAGATAGAGCCTGGTGTTGCTCTTATAGTCAAAGGGTGAAGGCGTCCGTAGCTCCGCCAGCAGCAAGGAGGACAGTTTGCCGATGCCTGTCTGCTCCTTGAAAAAGCCGTAGCCTGTGTCGTCGGTCAAGGTTGCTGAGGTCAGTATTTTAGAGGCCATGCCTTTCCACAGCACGTCATAGAGCATAGCTTCCATGTTGGTGGGGATGGCGGCAAGCTGCCACAATCCGTCGCCGCCCTTCTCCAGCCAGTAGATGATATTCTTCGGCTCCAGAAAGGTTTCAATTCCGCCGCTGATTTCCCGGTGCAGGTGCCCAAGCTGCCGACAGCAGGCAATATCCTGAAAGCAGGCCCGGTATATCCCGTCAAGACTGGTCTGCAAATCCCGCATGGCTTGTTTGACGGCGGCATTGAGCTTTACGTTTTTCCGCCGATTTTCCTCCGTTTCATCCGTGGGCAGGGTTTTCTCAAGCTCCATAAACAGCCTTTGGTTATGAAAGGCCAGGTCATCGGTTAGCAGATAGACTTTTTTGTGATATGCCTTGTTGCCGGTGGTATGATTGTGGAGGATTCGGATAAACTCACCTGACAGACTGCTTGAAAAGCTTTCTCCCAATATCTGATAGGCGGCGTCCAGGAGTTTATGGGCCTCGTCTATGATATGAACGCCGCATTTCGGTATCAGGGGTGCAAGTCCCAAATACTCCCGCTGTGCATTGGCAAGATAGTAATTATGGTTTGTCACCTGAAAGGTATAGCCGTTCGACCTGGCACGGCTGATATGGTCGATATACCGGCACCTTTTGTAGTAGGGGCACTTGCGGTCGCAGTCCCTGGGCACGTTAATTTTGCGGACTACATGCTGTTTGATGTCGGGGTAGGCGTCCAGGTCAATATCGCCCTGCTCCAGTGTCTTTGCTTTCAGCTTTTGATAAAGCCTTACATCCCTTGAAATATCACTGTTTTCAAGATAACCCATGAAATCCGCATAGCGTTCCTGGCACAGATAATGCTCCTTTCCCTTTCGGAGTACGGCGGTAACGGGGCCTTCGATGATTTTATACTCCATCAGTATCCTTGAAAGGTCTGGGATAAACTTCCTTATGATGGCCTGCTGTAAATCAATGCTGGAGGTGGTGATGGTAATGGGCGTCGGGCTCATCGGACCGGCAAAAACATAGGGACTCGTGCGTCTTTCCTTCCCCTCATACAGACCATAGACAATGGCAGCCACAAGGTAGGCAAGAGTTTTGCCCGTGCCCACCTCGGCTTCGCACAGGGCGACCTTTTTATGCCTCATGCTCTCAAACATCATCATCGACAGTTCAAGCTGCTTGTCCCGCACCGTATAGCCGTATTCCGGCAGGAGCTGCCGGAATATGGCTTCAATCAGAATTTGGGGCTGTGGTGGCAGCACAAACTGATATACCTTGCAATGGAGTATCTTTTTAACAAGGCCCGGATAGTCTGCTTCGGAGAGCACAGTTCGGCTTGTCGCCAACACGACTGACTTCTCGGTGGCGTAGTTCAGCACGGAATAAGTAAATCTCTTACCTGAAAATCGGAAATGGACAATATACCTGCCGTCCAGGGTAAAGAAATAACTGCTGTCAGCCTTTATCCTTCCGGCTAGGATGTACTTTTCCAGAATAGAATAGTCTCTCGTCGTTATATCAAACATTTTTTATCTCCCTTGAATTTCGAAAATATGAAAATGCCTGGCGACAGAATGGTGCGCCGGAGCACCAATGGTTTTGAAAACACATCAAGGCGTCAATCGCTTTGTGTCCCGGCGCAATAGTTCTGCCGTCAAACAAAAATGGCAAAAATATATGTATCATACTTGTTCACAACGTCCCTGATACAAGGGTATGTACCGGTCTGCTCCTTGCTGGAGAGCAACATATCAACTGGCATGGGTATCAGTTTCCAACCCAAACCGGCCTGATCCCGTCATTCGTCGCGGGCTGCCCAATGCGGTGAGGCGTTCAAGGCAGAAGTATCATTGTGTATCCCTTTCCCCGTCATCGCCATTCAGACCGCAACAGGCTGATTCAAAGCCGGGAGTAATCGCTCGCATTCCTACGGAATGGTCATGGCGTTCCCGCTTATGTGGCTTGCCGCTTCTAAGCGGCGGGAAAGGTGGTTTTCCCGATACACCGTATATGCACTTGTCAAGGAACAGCGAGGGAGATAATAAAAATACCCCTCACTTCTTTAAGGAAAAAAGTGAGGGGGTGGTCGGAATTATTTTTAAGTTTGTAGTATCTTTTTTAGCTTGCCGAGTATCTTCGTTTTTCTATCATGCAGGGTCGTCTTTGCAATTCCGAGCATAGCGCACAGTTCTCTTTCGCTTTTGCCCTTGAAAAACAGCGTATAGATCAGCAGCCGTTCCTGCTCCGTCAGCTTTTCCATCGCCGCGGACAGTCGGGAAAGCATTTCAACCTTGATAAGCTTGTCCTCCGCGGATTCCTGTGTCTGCGGTAATAAGTAATCTATCTGAATGCCTTTTTCCTCGCATTCTTCATAGGATAGATTATTTCGCTCGGAAAGCTTGTCCAAATAGGATTCGCGCTCTTTATGCTGATAATATGCCTTGTAAACTTCCTCGGTTACCGGGATTCTCTTCTTATTTATAAGCAGGGTGTATGTTTTGTCCTCCTGCATTTTGATTCCCTCCGTTTCTGATTTGTGAATTTCTCAAAATCAGAAATGGAGGGAGGAGAGCGGCACCCTACCGACTTGGCAAGGGTGTCAAAGTATTTAATTGCAATCTGCAGTCGGAAATTTAGATTTTTTGTCAAATAAAAAAACGCAATTTGCGACAACCAAATTGCGTTTTTACGGCTTGTATGAGGTGTATTGAATTGTAAAATTGTTGGGGCCTGCGTGGAAGTCCGCAGAGATCTAAGGTACCTATCCGTGTCGGAGAAATTGATCTCTGCATGATAAGTGCCTTTGTATCTTTGCAGTTCAGCTACTTTAGCCTTTCTATTTTTCTTAAAATCCCGTTTTCCATTTGCCAGCACCTCACTCATATGAAATGAAAAATAAGGCTGTAACGGTCATATTTTATTGAAATATGTCATTGTATTACTGGCATCAAATTATGAAATTCCCTCGTTACGTCTAAAACGCAAAAAAGCCTGCCGCTAAGGGCAGGTTTAGACACGTAGTCTCTGCGGTAGCCAGGCTGTCATAGTGCTGGTAAGCACCTTAGACCCTATGGCTTTGCGTCCCTGTCTTTTGGCAGGTTTGCCCTTAGCGCTGATAATTCAATTGTTATTTATAACAACACAACAATTATTTGTGTTGAGAGGAAATCCAAATGAGAACGCCATGACTTTTCAGTAATGTCTTCAACCATTTGAGATTGGAAATTAGCCAAATCACAAACAGTCCGTTTGCCCCTTGACGGAACTTCTTAAAAGTTGTCTGGCCTACCAAAAAATAACTCTTCAATAGGGAGTGACCACATCTTTTGAGGTACATCTTCTGTGGAAATCGTATGCACTCTATCTAACTTTTTAACCTCTGAAGCCATTTTTGCCAGAAGTTTATTCGTCGATAACCCAACATTTACGGAAAGCCCGCTCATTCTTGATTCGGTCTTTGATTATATGTGCCGTGGCTACGGGCTCATCATATATAAGATTCATCTCAGAGAAGTCCATAAAACACTCATCAACAGAAAACCGCTGAACTAACAGACTGTATTCCAGCAGGATCTCCACCATAGCCAAATCAGGTTTAGATACTACACAGTCTTGAGCCTTACCTGGCATAATATAGTCCTACCATGCTGTCAAATTAACCCTCAATTTCGCATTATGGAAATTCCAAGTATATGGCAGGTTGTGTGAAAACCATAGTATGTATTTGTCAACATGAAAGTTTACCAGCCTGGTCAACAATAGTTTCTGCTAGATTTTCACAATGTCGTCGGAAAAATATAATATCGTACTGGTATTTGGTTTGACCCCAGCGAGACAACCCACCATGGAGCACAACTTAACAAGGCAACTGAATAATTCCACACTTGTGCTCCCAAAGTGTATTAATAATTTTTCACCAAGGTCCGCAATATTTGGCAAACCTTGGATCTTAGCTTGAGGATTTAAGAAACAATAGGCCAAGAAGACAACACGATCTGGCAAATATTCACCTTCTTCCCTTTATATACCTTTATATTATAACATTAAATTTATGCTATTGTATAAGTTTCATGTTATATATAATAAAATGTTTAAGGAGACGCTTTCTGATTTTTTAATAGATTTTATTTAAAAATATACTGAAATTGCATTTGCCATAATCATGTCCTTACCCGTCTCAGAAATTGTTACTCTTTCCCCTTATATAATTAAAGAGAGCCCGAAATCGAGCTCTCTGACCAGACTATCCTATATTTTCACAGGTTGAAATTTTCCTTAAGCTCTTCATCCTGCAGCAGAGTTTTGACATGCTGATACTCTGGCAGAATCATGGTTTCCATAGAATCCTGCATTTCCGAAAAATTATACCTTTCTGCGATGCGACTATCTTCCTGCTATCTATTGGGTATTATAACGCATTTGAACGGGCAAGAACACATGTTCCTGCCCGTTCTGAAAAATATTGGCAATTAAATCCCACCTACACATACATTCCTCCCATGCATACCAGGTACCTAGGTATTTTCGTTTAGGTTGCTATGATTTCACGGTCCCGAGCGAGCTTGCGGAGAAATACTTTAAGGTCCTAGGACTAAATCTCAAGTTGGATTAGCCCTCGTCATAGATGCCAATAATTCTGCTGTCATACCGATTCCCGCCAGACGTCCGCCAACTAAGAAGGCCGTTCGATCAGTATATCTTCTAGCTAAGGTCATATCATGGGTTACTATTAGGATCGTCCCACCTTGTTCACGGTAATTTAGTAACCAAGCCATAATTTTCGTTAGAAGGTCGAAGTCCATCATTTTTGTTGGTTCATCAAGGATGAGGATTTTTGGCTTGGTGATTAGCACGGATGCTAGCGCAACCAATTGTCGTAAGGAACGGTTAAGATCATGGGGATGTTTATCCAGCATACTTTCCAAATCAAAATCTGCAGCCAGTTTTCGGGCCTCAGTTAAAGCTTCTCGTTTCGGTATACCGCGAACAACAAGGCTCCAAGCAATTTCTTCAGCAACTGTGGCGTTAAAGATCTGGTCATCTGGATTTTGAAACAAAATCCCAACTTTCTTAGCCAGTTCCCAAGTCGGGACCTTTTCTGTGTCTAAGCCCCCGACGAAGACCTTTCCGGCTTGTGGCCGTAGTAATCCAACAAAGTGTTGAAGTAAGGTCGATTTACCCGAGCCGTTCGGGCCTATGAGAGCAAGGATTTCTTGTTGGTTGACCTTTAGGGTTATATCTTCTATGCCGCTTTGCGTATCATAACGATGAGTGAGGTTCTGCACCTCAATGACAGGGTTTCCGTTTTTGCTAAGCAATTCGTTTGTTGTTGCTTTTTGGGTCACTACTACTTTCTCTGATGTTGAATTCTCTTGATCGAGTAGAGACGGAAATGTCCATGCTTTTGGTTGAATAAACTGCGTCGGCGTGAGGACCTCGTCAGGCTTTAGGGTTTCTTCAAACAACTCACCGTTACGAAAGCATAATATCCTATCGGCCCATGGCGATGCTGTAATCGGGTTGTGCATACACACTAGGATTGTTTTCCCATTATCCGCGAATTTCCTTAAGGTGTGGAATAGATCGAAGGCAGACAAGGGATCTAACTGTTCAACAGGTTCATCCAGGAGCAGAATTGGAGCGTCGCTTATTAACGCTGCTCCAATAGCTACTTTTTGTCTTTCTCCGCCAGAAAGAGACCTAATTTTGCGTTGCAGTAAACCACTTAATCCCAAGCTTGACGCAACCTCTTGAATACGTATGTCTAAATCTGGTCCACTCGTTCCGGAATTCTGTAAAGTAAAGGCCAACTCTTCATAAACTTCTTCCAAAAGATAAACGTCAGAATCCTGTAACAAGACTCCTAATGTTGGACTATTTTTTTGAAGTTTCGTATCAGCGTTATCGCCGAAGAAGATTTGACCCACAAGCTCACCTGAAGTTAGTTCAGGTATAATCCCTGATAAGCAGGCTAACAAAGTAGACTTGCCACTTCCATTATTGCCCCCAATTAAGATAATTTGCCTTGGAGTGGCGCTGAAATTAATTGTTTTCAGAGTTGGAGTTGCCGCTTCATCATAGGTGAAACTAAGATTATTTATCGTGATACTCGCCAACTTGTACTCCTTTTTTCTAACGTTCTTAATGCTGAAAACCTTGCCTGTGGCTGACGTAGGGGCAATTCATGAATTGCCCCTACACGCAAGTACTGTGTTAGAGGGAAGTAAAAACACTCTTATACCGGATCCAGAGACTGATTATGAGGAAACAAAGGCCGCTTGCAATGACCAGTTTGTCAGTGATATCCCAGTGGATTTGCCTTTTCTCACCTTTGGAATCGTATCCACGCACGTGAAGAAGTTGAGCCATTATTTGGGCTCGAATCAGTGATTTAATGATGATGGGTATCATCACCGCAAGGTAAGCTTGTATTCGTTGCCAAGGGTATTTTCCGATTCGCAACCCCCGGGCTATCTGGACACCTAATGTAACGTCCATTTGTTGACGAATTACCGGCAATATCGAAAGGACGAGCCCTAGAACAATGCCCAGGTCAGGATGTATCCAACTTAAAGCAGATATTATTTTCCTCAAGGGGTTAATAAGCATGAATATCTGGGTCACTGTCACAATCCCCAGCAAGCGTAGCGCTGTAATTAACCCATAATTGAACCCTTCGAGTCCAAAAAAATATATAAAATGACGATTGTGCGGATTCACCAGGGTGTGGAGTAAGATGATGACGCTTCCTAGATAAACGATAGGTAATAAGCGCTTAAGTAAGGGAATGAGAATGCCAAGATAAGCTGCTATCAGCAGTGACAATAGGGTGGCAACAAGCAAGGCAAACCAGGTATGCAAAAATAGTAAAGATAGGAGTACAAGCAAAACTAAAATGGCTTGTGCTCCTATGTTGATATTGCGAAGTTTTTGTTTAACCGGTAACATTAGGACTCTTACTAATCCCCTTCATATTTTGGGGTAATTTACGAATAATGGCCATGACCAAATAGGCGCTCAAAAGTTTATCAACTAGATTAGCAGGTATACGTGCTAGAAAGGCACTGGCGAAAATTTCGTTTCCTGATTTCAATAAAACGGAATAAAGTATGTCCACACCGCCTCCAGTAACCCCACCAAACAAATAAACAGCGATAGGAGTACCAATGATTGGGGCCACAAAGGCTAGAATTATACCTGCCAATAAGGGCGTAATATAGTCTGTAAATCCTCGTTTCATTGCTAAAAATCCTACCACTAGGCCAATCGCTGCATTAACTAAGGCAAACGGAATAGAGATAGGATCGGTCGCCAGTCCTAGAAAAAGGTTACTTAGTAACCCAGTTAAAGCACCTAACCAAGGGCCCAAAGTTACTGCGGCTAACATCGTGCCGATACTATCTAGGAAAATGGGAATCTTAAACGTTGTAGCCACTAGTCCACCTATGATGTTAATGACAATACCTGTGGATACCATGGTTAAGGCAAGTTTCTTATTCATACTTTTTTCTCCCCTACAATTTTTCTTTTACAAAAATAATTTTGGAGTTTATGTAGGCTATTGTCCGGATCAGACTCAACAATCCCGAACTCATCCAGAGTGATTGATCGATGGTCCAAACTTAACTGTAAGACCTCCATGAAAACTCCACGACTTTTGACTAGTTGCACTTCTCGGATTTTGTTCAGTAAATTATCGTTTTCCGAGAGTTCGCCACCCCAGGGACCATCACAAGTCAACGTTACCCCGCACGAGGGACTTCCTTCTACTCCGATGATAGGACCTAAAGGGACTTGATGGCGTTGATACTCCTCAGCTTGATCAACAATGGTTTCAGCTAGCTTTTCACAATGCCGTCGGAAAAATATTGTATCATACTGGTATTTAGTTTGACCCCAACGAGATAACCCACCATGGAGCAACTCAGGACAGGGTAACTGGATAATTCCACACTTGTTCTCCAATAGTATTTTAAGAATTTTTCCACTAAGGTCGGCAATATCTGGCGAACCTTGAATTTTAGCTTGAGGATTTAAGAAACAATGGGCCAAGAAGACAACCCGATCTGGCATATATTCACCTCCTTTCCTTTATATACCTTAGCATTATAACATTAAATATATACTATGGTATAAGTTTAATATTATGTATAATCAAATATGCAAATCTAAAAAGCCAGAGCGTCTCAATAAATACGTTCACCCAGGGTTACATTACCTGTTTGAGCGCGCGCAACTCATTGGGAGCAGGCAGGACGAATATCGTCAACTCTTATTTTATACAAAAATACATTCAAAATTAGAAATAATCCTAAAACGCAGAAGGCAGCTATATCTGGTCGTAAATGGAAACTAATAAATGCACTATATGCTATGCCTGATAAAGCAATGCCAATAGCAACTCCAGCATTGCGTGAAAGAACGTTAATACATGCTGCCATAGCAGCAAATTCGTTAGGCACACTTTGCATAATCATTTTATTATTGGCAGGGTTAAAGATGCCTACCCCCAAGCCCAGAATGAGATTACCCATAATTAGTATCCCATTCAATTTAACATAGACTCCTATAAGCAGTGTCATCATGCCGATTAACACTAATATTATACCAATCGATGTGATTTTTTGAGTTCCTATTTTATCCGCAAAAAACCCGCTATAATATGAAACAGCTGCTATTGAAATAGCCATAGAAGCTAGAACCATACCTGAGTACGCGGAAGAGTAACCAAAAACATCATGGAAATAGAAAGGTAATACTACTGAAACTGCCATCATAATGGCGAAGATCAATCCAGACTGTATATTTGCCTGGAGAAAGGTTTGTTGTCCCCAGATCTTTGGGTTTAAGACAGGATTCAAACTTTCTCTTTGACTGTTTCTGAAAAAATAGAATAAAGAAATAGCCCCTGCCAAAGCTAAAAGAGCGCACAACGGATACTTGCTCTTCACAAGATAAAAACAGCTAAAAAAGGCGAATACACCCAGAATACTCAAGACTGACCCTTTAAAATCAAACGATGTTATTGGTTTTTGATCTTCTTTATTTAAGATTTTCATAGCCAACACCCCGGCTAAAGCACCTATCGGGGTGATTAAGAAAAAAACCGTACGCCATCCCCACATTGTGGCAATAGCCCCTCCTACAACTGGACCTATAATGCTTGCAACGGATGTGGCAGTAAATATAATCCCAAACGCTCTTCCTTTTACCTCGTTACTGAAGTGGGTATTTATTAACGCCATACCGTTGGCCATGAACATAGCAGCACCCATCCCCTGAATTATCCTAAGGAGAATAAGCATAAAAATATTAGGGGAAAAGGCTGCGGCCAAGCTCCCCAGTGAAAACAAAGTAACACCAATACTAAAAACGTATTTTCTGCCAATGGATGCTGAGAGATAGGCAAAAAACAACAATAAACTGCAAATAGCGAATACATAAGAAGATGACACAAATTGGACCGTACCCAGATCTGTTTCAAATTCCTTGGCTAATAGGGGCAGACAGATATTTAAGACATTGTTGTCCAAGGCTGCAGAAAAAGCGCCGAGAGCCATTGGTAAAATCTCAACGGATAGCTTATCCTTCATTTGTCCACGCCTTTGCCAAAATACCTATGGAGCACCTTAACGAACTCCGGTATTTCTTTTTGCAGACTTAGTAGCTTGGCTTGTTTTTCATAGTCCTCCTCAATCTTAAGGCAATCAACAGAATACTTAATTAGATCATTCGCCTCAACCTTACGTCCTGTTTTAGCCTCAAACAAGACCGCAAGCAGGTCCATGGCCTCACGACTTTCTATAATCGCAAACGAGGTAAAAAGACAAATGCCTAGGTTGCCTAAGGTCAGCATATTGGCATATAGATATTGTTTGTCCTCTAAATCCTCACACCCCGCAACTTTAAAACTCAGGTTAACATTAAAGTTATGTTCCTCAGCAATTGACGGCCGGGTGACCATAGGCAACAACTCGGTGTGATCTTGATATAGCCGATATAATCCTTCCGTCCTGGAAGCCAGAATTCTGCCCAGATCGGTTAGCTCTTTAACTTCATTGAGGGCCGCTAATAATTCATCTTTACCTGCCTTGATATTCTTGATTTTGTAATATAAGGCGCAACAAAACAGAAATTCGACTGAATCAATCCCTTGTTCAAAGGCTATTCTATTAAACCTCGAGGCAAATGTAACGTCTTCTACACCAAAATCCTCCAGGGCTGCCGAAACCTCACTCTCAGCTGGGGATGCCAACAGGGTTTCATTGCCGCGGGCATGACGGTTTAGACAACCCACAACACATAACGGGGCACAAGTGCGGTTGATTCTGGGACTACCCTCTTTATGCCGATTAACCCTCTGGTTCTCTGCTATGATCTTACTCTGGGGAGTATCTTTGATCGAACTAAGATTTAACTTGTTACTCTTCATCATTTTCATTAAAGTGATTGAACCATAAGCAGGCAGAGCTCCCCCACATACCGGATGATCGATAATGATTCTGGCCAACCTTTTGGAAGCTCTTTCCATTTCAGTAACATTCCCTACCTTGCTGGTAAAGTTAGCTTTTGTCGTGACTGCCACTGCCTTTAAGCCTTTGGAGCCAAAAACATCTCCCATTCCGCCCCGGGCACAGTTAAAGAGGGGATTACCCTCGGGATAGGTAGTAAACACAGAAGCAATCGGCAATAAATGTTCACCGGCAGAGCCAATCCCGATGACCGCTGTATCCTTTCCCCTTCCGATATTATTGCGAATATAGCTGATCGTCTCAGATATTTCTCTTTCCTTTAGACAAGGGACCTTTAGGATCTGCCCCCCACCTTCGTCGAAGCTTATTACAGCTGGAACAGCTTCTGGATTTTTACCCGTAATCACAATGGCCACAATGCCCAAACAAGCCATCTTTTGTGAAAATGGCCCCGCTAAGTTCAGGTATTGTATTCCAGAATCCTGGGCTTTCTTTGCGGCAATACTCAGTCTCCCAGTGCTTGGTGCAAAGGTTCCTGAGAGGAGCCCCGGCACCAAAATAAGACAATTTCCCTCACTATGTCGCCCTACATGAGGAGGCACATTTTCTTTAACCAGGTAGGAAGTCAGCCCTCTGCCATAATATTGACTAAGGGCATCACCATACTCTCGTTCTTCCACTGTTTCAGCCGTAAGATTTATGTACATTATTTTGCTCAAACTCAGTTCTCCCTTCAATATTTAACATGCACTCCAAATATTGACGCGTATATTCCGCTTGAGGCGAGGTCAAGACCTCTTCTTTCAGACCGGCTTCAACGATTTTCCCTTGATGAAGGACAAGTATGAAGGTGCATAAATCAAACAATATATTTTTGTTATGAGTCACGATAATAAAGCTAACCCCCAGCAGTTTGTTTACTCTGCAAAAAATCGAACTCATTTCCTGCGCAGAACCTTCGTCAAGCATAGACGTGCTTTCATCCGCAATAATGATTTGAGGACGTGTAATCAAGGCACGAGCTATGGCGATTTTTTGCCTTTGCCCACCACTAAGGCTCTTTATTTTCCGGTCCAGAAATTTTTCCCCAGAAAGCCCTGCTAAAAGAAGTGCTTCTTCAGGTTCCAAGTAATCTCGATGATTTCGTTTACAGAGTCTTGCCGGTTCAGACAGGGTGCTAATAACCGTAGCTTCATCCGCCATGGAGGAGTAAGGATCCTGGAAGACATACTGAATAGACGCACATTCTGCAAAACTGCGCATTCTAAGTCGCCCTACCTCTTTTCCCAGCAAAAATACATTGCCTGAATCTGCTGTTTCCAAACCCATCAAGATTCTGCAAAGCGTTGTTTTGCCCCCGCCGCTCTCTCCGATCAGCGCAATAATACTCCCTTCCTCTAGGTTCAGATTTACTCCGCTTAGGATCAACGCGCTCCCAAAATGAGTGTCAAAGGACTTGGTCAGGTTCGTCCCTTTTAACAGTCCAGACATTTTAACCTCCTTATAGAGTTCAGCTCTACTCAATTCCCAATTGATTGAGTATGCTACAGCTCAATCACCTTGTCAGCGATACTCGTTGCAAACCCCAAATGATGGGACACAACAATTAGGCCCGCTCCCTCATGTTTTCGCTTTTTAAGAAAATCCATCGTCTTAGATAAGGTCAAAAAATCTAAGGCAGAGGAAGGTTCATCCAAGATAAACAGCCGCGGCTGCTTGATAAACCCCATCAAAATCACCACTCTTTGCTTCATTCCGCCACTAATCTGAAAAGGGTATAAACGACTGATCTCTTTCTCTAAGCCTAGATCTTGAAAAAATAATTCCAGTCTTGAGTCAGGTGCCTTGCAGCTTCTTTTAACCAACTCAATCTGTTCCCCGATGGTTAATGTCGGGTTTAAGCCGTTTTGGGCATATTGCGGCATATAACTGATGGCTTGATACCGCTCCCTCCCCCAGACCCGCAGATCCTCCCCCATTAGTTCAGCAAGGTCGTATTCCACCATGCCTGTGAAAGAATGACTAAAAAGGGCATTTAACAAGGTGGTCTTACCACACCCGGTTTCGCCCATGATCGCCAGACACATACCCTTACTCAGTTCAAGTTTCGGGTAACTCCACCAAGAAGAATTACTAGAATACCTTGCTTTAAACTTATGAACCTTTAAAATCATTTCGTTTCACTTCTAACTTCAAAATTCATCAACGTTATAGGCAATTCTAGAAATAGCCAACACAAAAATTAAAATGCAAAGAATCGGTGGAAGCAGATACCATAGAAAAGTATTGCCGCTAAAAATCCCTTCACAATCTAAAGCATTCCGCATAATCCGCCCCCAGGATTTAGCCAGAGGGTCTCCTATCCCGAAAAAGGCCAATGTGGATTCATACACCGCCGCTTTACCACACTGGAAAACAAACATCGTGGCAATAGCAGGATACAATTCTCGCCACATTTTTAGGATAATATCGAAAATATTGCCTTTTAAAAGCAGGGTGTATTGAACCTTTTCCAGCTCAATAATACTGAGAGCCTTTGCTCTAACAATCCTAGTGATCTTACTCCAGGAAAAAAAAGCAATCGCCAGAATGCTGTTGTAAACCGTTGGCTTAGCGATCGCCGTAACAAAAAGCAAGACCACAATTTCCGGGACAAGAATAAACACTTCCGTAAGCCTAACAATAATCCGATCAACTAAGCCTTTATAATAAGCAGCTATGATCGCTAGGACTGTCCCACTTAACGTGGCTAATACTGACGCAGATATTGCAATTCCTATAGATACCCTGAAGCCGGCGAGGAGCATGGATAAAATATCATGTCCCATTTCATCCGTTCCCAAAAGATGATCTAAGGATGGGGACACTAAGGAATCAAAACTAAAATCACCTGCGTCATAGGGAGAAATGAGCGGATAAGTTAACCCAATCAGAGCCATGACTAGTATAATGATCCATGATCCTTTATTTGAATGAAAAACTCTCATACCTGCACCCTCGGGTTTAACCTTTTGATGATTAGTTCAAAGATTAAATTAATTATAATTCCGTAAATACCCGTAACGAGCAAAATGCCCTGCAAGAGTGGGTAGTCCCTGCCAAAGGCGGCGATCTTGAGCAGGCTCCCTATACCCGGATATGAAAATACTACTTCTACAAATAAGACTCCCGAGATGGCGTAGAGAAACTGAATATTAATCTTACTCAGAATCTCAGGTAAGGTGTTCTTTAAGATATACTGGTGATTAATTACATTATCTTGAATATTAAAATACTGTGCCATTTCCACAAACGGTTCGTTCTTGGTTCTCGAACAAGTATTATAGGTCAAGATAAAAATTGGAGGCAGTTCAGCTAAAACAAGTACCAATAAGGGCAAAATAGCATGCCCTATTACATCCAGTATCCAACCAGGGTCACTAACGCTGATTCCTGGGGTATATGCTCCACTCGAAGGAAACAGGTCAAACTTATAACTTAACAACATTTGCATAACGACAGCTATTACGATGACCGGCACAGAGTTCAGTCCAGTAAAAACGTTCAACCAAACTGCTCTGTTTTTAGCGTTTTTAACAGCATGAAATAAGCCTAAGGGTATTCCAATACCGGATGAAATTCCAATAGATACAAAGGACAAAAAAATTGTCCAACCCAAGCACCCCGTCAATAAATCAGCAACAGGCAGTTTATAATAGAAGGACCTACCCAGATCAAACTTCAAGAGATCTTTGAGATACAACCAAAACTGCTCTGCTACAGGTTTGTCCGGATGATAGTATTGAACAAAGGAGTTAAAGCTATCTTCCGGCATCATTGTATTGAGTACATTCATATCCGAATGCGAAAAAAAGAAGGGACTTCCCGGGATCAACCTGGGAAGTAAAAAACTTATTGAAGCTACTATAACTATATAAATGATCGTCTTACTTAGAATCTTCATCGTTGATCCTCGCCTTATCCCATGGATAAGTTCATTCACCCACTTCTTATTTGTGCGAAAGAACAAGTTTACTTCCACTGTCCCTTAATATAAACCAATTTGTTTTGTGTCGTGGGCACAGCGATAGCAACCCCGTCTTTCGTGAAAAACCAACCGTCCAATTTATTCTGATTATAAGCAAACGTAATTTTCCTATAATACAGGGTTAACGTTGGCAGTTCCTCTGCAATGATTTCTTGAAGCTCGGCGACCTTTTGGTAACGCTTAGAGTGATCGTTTTCTCTTAACTGCTCAGTAAAGAGCTGATCAAATTGATCATTAGACCAACCTTTTCCGCCCTGAGTTGTTATTTTGGGCGTAGACCCTTGAGTCACTTTTTCCGAAGCAAACCTGGCAAGAAGCACCGGATCTCCACCAAAGGAACCATGCCCATTGAGAGCTAACTGAAATTTTCCTTCCTTCATTAATGAATCTAAGCTCTGCCCATCCATGGCTTTAACGGTTATTTTAATCCCCACAGCAGCACAATAATTTTTAATCATTTCTGCTTCATTGACTCGATCATCTGTGACTATGAATTCATACTCCATGGATTTACCCTTGAAATCCCTCGTGCCATCTTGATTGACATCCTTCATCCCAGCAGCATCCAACAGTTGTTTCGCTTTTTCGGGACTAAATTCATACTGCTTTACATCTTTAGAATACCATTCGGAATCGGGATGAATATGCCCGGGATTGCCCGCTACGGTACTGTTTTTAGTCGCTTTTTCTACCAGCTCTTGACGGTTGATGGCGTAATATAAAGCCTGTCTCAACTCACGTTGGTTAAACTCTGGTACTCCAAAATTAAAATACATCCTTGCAACCCACAGACCTGGTCCTTCGATGACTTTAAACTTTCCCTCCTTTTGCAGCTGGATGGCCTCACCGTATTTCGTTCTCTGCGCAGCATCAAGTTCACCCTTTATAAGAGCCTCTTTCGGATTTTGGCTTGCACTAAAAACGAGCTTATCGACAACAGGCTCACCATAGAAATAATCTTTATTCGCTTGATATACATAAGTTCCAGCAATTTTGTCGTAGCTCTCTAGAGCAAAAGGCCCTGAACCGACCACTGCTTCTGGGGTATCAAATTTTTCAGGTTCTTTGATATCCTGCCAAATATGCTTTGGCATAATCGGGACGTTTCCAGCCACATCCGTGATAAAGGGCGCATAGATCTGATTAAGACTGATTTGGACCGTGTATTCGTCTATTACCTTGACTTCGTCAAGCATATTTAGATAGACCCAAGGATGAGGATGTTGTTTTATGTAGTCAAAGGAAAATTTTACATCTTCGGCAGTAAGCTGCTTGCCATCCGTAAACTTGGCATTTTTAACAAGCCGGAAGGTCCATGTCTTCTGATCAGGTGTCACCTCCCACTTTTCGGCCAGCAGTGGAATAACCCCTTTTTCATCTTTCCAAGTCAAGGTGTCAAACATAAAGCTCATCATTAGATACCCTCTGCCGCGTGAGGATACAGTGTAGACAGAGGGATAACCGAGGTTTTCTTCATCCATACGCAGGACTTTTTCTTCTGAAGTTTTAGGTTGAGATTGATTTTGAACTGTATTTGTTGAGCAGGCCATTGAAGATAAGGATAATAATATGACTATAAGTACTACAATAAGTTTTTGTGAGATTTTTCCCAATTTTATCAACTCTCCATCCTGATTAATTTCCGAATACACATCTGCTCTTGGGTTATGTATGATTTTACAAAACACTCAGTATTTGTCTCCTTTCTTAATGTTTATTGAATTATATTATAGGTTGTCATTACTGTAAACATATGTATTTAAATAATTGATTAGTTATGATTAGGTAAAATTTATACTAACAAAAGTTGATAGATTTATTTAGTGTTGTAGTTTTCTAGATTATACGGATCTAGAAAACAAAAATCCCGCAATCACTTGCGGGATGAGACATTCTATGGTGCGCCACCCAGGGATCGAACCAGGGACCTGCCGATTAAGAGTCGGATGCTCTACCAGCTGAGCTAGTGGCGCAAGATCTGATAGTATTATTTACACGAATGAACTAATTAGCAACTTCCGCCGCAACCACCGCAACCGCTACCGCAGGCATCGCTATTGTTATTAGCAGTCTTTGCTGTACGTATTTCAAAACCTCCACCGTCACTTGACTCAACATAGTCGACAATGGCGCCTTCTAACTGTGGAGCCAGCTTTTTATCTATGATCATCGAAACACCGTATTCTTCATCATGAATATCGTCCTCTGTTTTTACCTCTTCCAGAGCCATGCCGAAATTCGGTCCACCGCAACCCATTCCGACTAGATAGAGACGAAGAAGTGCATTTTCTTTATTTTGAGCTTTTAGCACTTCCTTAACTTTTTGAGCTGCAAGTTCTGTAATTTTTACCATTTTATAGTCACTCCTTTTTAAAAGAAACCATATTGATTGTTAAATAATAATAAATCGGTTATACCTTTTGGTAGCCCCAAGGGGAATCGAACCCCTGATTTCGCCTTGAGAAGGCGACGTCTTAGCCGCTTGACCATGGGGCCTTGTGGTTTGGCTCCGGGACTAGGATTCGAACCCAGGCTATATGTTCCAGAAACACATGTGCTACCACTACACAATCCCGGAATACTGACTGCATAACAACTTACAGTCATAATTAAAACTAAATGTATAATCATTTGCTTTAAATTATGTTACTATTATAGTCTACCTTTAGCTCAAAAGCTAGTAATCTTTAATAAATTTTATTGAGCCATGCAACACCTGAGCTAACTTCTTACCAAACGCAATAATCTTTTAAAGATAGGTGTACTGCTGACAGTTTGGTTTTCTTTGACCTTCCAAAAAAAAGCAATTCATAGTTATTCCAATGAATCCATTTGTGACGAAATTGAGATTTCCCATTAACTAATTCGCTAGTTTCACCTTCATTATAATAATCAGTGTGAGCTTGCAACTTTAGAAAAGTTGAAACCTGTTCAAACGTTGATCCAATCTTAATGTTATTGCTGATCCGGAATGGTTCACTCAATAAATCGGATTCAAAGTCATACTTTTCGTTATTAATCGAATAACATGAGCATAGTTCATCTCGATTGGCAAAATAACTTAGCTGAATCGAAAATTGACCAGGCCCACCAAATTCTATCTGTTTTATAGTTTCAAAACGAAACTGCTCATTGGAAAATCCCAGTAACAATCCGTTACCCATGTAGTAAACATTTTCTATACCTAGCCTGAATTTCGGATCACTATATCTCTCAAACACTTTTTCCACAGGCAAGAATCGTGGAATCCTGGATAGTTCCTTCCACTTCATACGTTACTCCCTTCAAGACACACTTCCGCAGTCAAGGCATAGTCCTTCTTACCGCTAGGACTTTCTCAAATGACGTAGTCCACCATCATTTTCTTTACACATTCTACACAAGTTAGTATCTCGAGTGAGTTTGGTAATTGATTTCTTACTGCGCAGTCTTGGTTATACTGATTGCAAGCCGCACCGTTTACTATACCCTTTGAAGACTGCATCATGGCGATACCTCGATAAAGCACTTCACTTCTTACTATATTACCAGTATCGAGCGTCCAATCGTCAAAATCGGATAGTGCCTCCAAGACTGAATTATACTGATAATACTCTGGATTGCTCGCACGTTTCGGGTGCACAACGACCCATATTTTATTTGGATTGTCTTTCACTTAGTTGGCCTCCCATAATTTTGCCTCACATCTGCTGGATAAATTCAATGGCTTTATCTAAGCGTTCAATACATTTCCTTTTCCCTAATAGCGCCATGACCTCAAACAGCCCCGGAGTAACCGTACGTCCTGTTATCGCTAATCTTGTCGGGTGAATAATTAGTCCACCTTTAATCTGAAGTTCATCCATTAACTGGCGATATGCGCTATCCACACTTTCTACGTTAAAACGATCTAGAGTATTTAGACATTCTCTGCCCTTAAAGAGCAAAGCTTCCACACCCTCTTGTTTAATAAAGTATTTCTCTTGTCCCTTTTCGTCATAGTCACCAATTTCTTGAAAAAAGTAACGACTTGCTTCGGCCAGTTCTCCCAGAGTTCTTACTCGTTCTCTTACGGTGTTCACGACGTCCCGAATGTACTCTCGCTTTTCTAGGGCTTCCAAATCACTGATCAGTCCCGCCTGAATGAAAAACGGTATTGCTTGTCGTGTCAGACTATCAATATCATAGCTGGTCATATATTGTCCGTTCAGCCAAATCAACTTATGAATGTCATAGACTGCGGCGGTTTTGGAAACTTTTTCGAGGGAGAAGTATGGGATGGTTTGGTCAGGAGTAACTAATTCCCCTTGCGCCTCTGTCGGAGACCAACCAAGAAGGGTCAGATAGTTGACCAAAGCTTCAGGTAGACAACCCATCTCTTGGAATTCGCCAACAGCGGTTGCGCCGTGCCTTTTGCTTAATTTACTGCGGTCTGGTGCTAAAATCATGGATAAGTGAGCAAATAAAGGCAGTTCGTATCCCAAGGCACGATAAATAAGACATTGCTTAGGTGTATTAGATAAATGCTCTTCAGCTCGAATAACATGACTAATTTGCATGGCATGGTCATCAACGACACAAGCAAAATTATAGGCAGCAGTTCCATTCGATTTCATAATAATAAAATCGTCAAATTGCTCCGCTTCAAAGCTTACTGTTCCTCTAATAATATCCTCGACGAGAACGTGGCCTACCTCAGGCACTATGATCCGGATCACCGAAGGGAGTCCCTGCTTCAGTCTAGTTTGAACTTCCTCTGAAGATAAGCCGCGGCATTTCCCTGGATAACGAAAGGGTTTACCCGCTTGCCGTTGCTTCTGGCGTTCCTCTTCAATTTCTTCTACGCTACAAAAACAATGGTAGGCTTTGTTTTCCTGAATTAGCGTTTGAGCTGCCATAGTGTATAGTTCTTGTCGTTGGGATTGGAAATAGGGACCGAATTCGCCGCCTTTTTCCGGCCCCTCATCCCAGTCGATCCCTAACCATTTTAGGCTACTAAGAATTTGACTTACGGAATCCTCCTTAAGTCTATCTGTGTCCGTATCCTCGATTCGGAGAATCAGTTTTCCGTTGTGTTTTTTAGCAAACAACCAGTTGAACAAGGCTGTCCTTGCTCCCCCGATATGCAAATAACCTGTCGGACTCGGAGCAAATCTGACTCTGACCTTTTCCATGTATTATCTCCCAAGTATTATTTGGCTTAACAAAAAGCCATTTGACCTATAAAATCTTGACGACTTAGATCGCCCTTAATTCCTTTTGTTTAATAAGTGTGCAAGGTGGTTGTTTTTCAAAGTAATTACACAGTGCCAAAAAATCTTCATATCTATTAATTTTGGCCAGATATCGCAAATCAAGAATTATGCCCGTCCTTAAGTGTTTAATAAATTCCATATCCGACAGTCTTGTCTTCTCAAACAATCCGGTTTGCCAATTGTAGATACATGGCGCAAAATTTTCCCAATTTTGGTCAAAATACTTTACTTTAGCATAACAAAGTTTATAGATATGAAAGATCATTCCTATGGGAGATGCTTTTCTGGCGAATTTTTGACTGAAGAATTCCTGTACAGGTTGGTGCTCATGGTACCGTTCCCAGTAAAGGTTGGCGTTACTTCTTAGTTGATACTTGTCTAATACCTCACACTTTTCCATTCCGAGTTCTTGTCTTAAATAGTTATCCCTACTCTCTTGAGAAGCACACTTCAATAATTGATGATTCAATTAGGTCCCCCCTTCAAGCTAGGCTCATGAATTTCTTTAGTGAATGGACAACGGCATAATTTATACGTTATGCTGTCGTATTACTTACTAATTATATATTAGTACTACCTTACTTTTCAATACGCATAATAATAGAGAGTTAGCGATGGGAACTTCGTCTATGATGGGCAAAAAAAAGCCAGATCGTTTACATAAAAACGATCTGACAGGACTATATTGTGTTTACTCAATTCTCTAGAAAAACAAATCGATTATACCCTGATTTTTCTATAATTCCACTGGTTGGATTTTTTCTTTAAGCGCTTCATCGACGAGAAATTTTTCAGCTAACCAGGCCGCAACTTCCCCGGTAATTTTTACACAGTGCGCTTTGCGTTCAGGAGAGTCAAAGACTAAATCTTTAGTTATCACTCGGCAGCAAGTACTCTTATATGATTTTTTAATATGGTCATGAAGTTCAGCTGCAATAGGGAACATATTCGCGTTCATAGCATTGCCAGGATCCCTACCGTAAACCATCCCTAACGCCATGACACCACCACTGATAGCTCCACAAACGCAACCAGATCGACCGATGCCGACCGGGAAACCGGCGGCCAAACGGACAATTGCACGATCAAAGGGCCAGCCAAGAAATTCGTTGAGGGTATGAATCACGGCTTCGGAACAATACAACTCACCTCTTTGAAAACACCCTCCGGCCTTAGTTCTTACATCAGCAATAATTTCTTCTCTTTCCAATATGTTACCCTCCAGACTTTCATTGATATCTCAATTTGGCATTTTGTGCGTCAAAGGATGCATCCATTAGATTCTAAAAGTCTTTATTAATGAATTAATTACATAGTCCACATCCTGGATTGAATTAAAATGGCTGAAACTAAAGCGTATCGTTCCCTGCGGAAACGTTCCCAGTGTGTGATGGGCAGCTGGAGCACAATGTAGGCCACAACGGGTCATGATTCCAAAGTCCTTAAACAATTGATAGCTAACTTCTGCATTATCGTGATTCAAAAAGTTAAGAGAAGCAATCCCCGTACGGTCTTGATTTAGGTCAGGGCCAATGAGCGAAACACCAGGAATCGTTTGCACATTTTGAATAAACCGGTGCACAAGATTAAGCTCTTTTTCTCTAATAGTCGTAATGCCTTCCGCGATTAAGTATCTAAGTGAGGCATTAAGCCCGTAAATACCCGGCAAGTTTAAGGTGCCCGCTTCAAAACGATCGGGCATATAATTGGGTTGAAGAACACTCTCTGATGCGCTTCCTGTTCCCCCTTCGATCAAGGGTTCAACGAGAGAAACTAATTTATCGTTAAGGTAAAACCCGCCTATTCCTTGAGGTCCTAAGAGACCTTTATGGCCTGTAAATGCTAACGCATCGGCGTTAAGTCTAACAAAGTCTATGCTTAAGAAGCCCGTTGTCTGTGCGCAATCAATAATAAAAAACAGGTTATGCTCCTTGCATAGTTTGCCGACTTCTTCTAAAGGTAATATCGTACCGCTGACATTGGAAGCATGAGTCATAATAACCGCTTTTGTATTAGACTTTATGTGGAGGAATAAGTCGCTGGTGCGAAGTTCCCCTTTGTTATTACAGAGAACCGTTGATAGTTCAACCCCTTTTTCAGCCAGTGAAGCTAAGGGGCGCATCACTGCGTTATGTTCCATGGAAGAAACAATCACATGATCTCCTGGTTTCAATAACCCTTTAAGGATAACATTAAGACTCTCCGTAATATTTTTAGTAAAAATTACGTTTTCTGGTTTCGGAAAATTAAACAGGTTACACAGAAGTTCCCGTGTTTCATAGACAATGTTGGCAGCTTCAAATGATGCCGTGTATAGCCCTCGGTTAATATTACAGCCGCTATTGGTTAGAAATCCAGCGACAGCATCAGCCACGCCAGGAGCCTTAGGGAAAGAAGTGGCTGCATTATCTAAGTATAATCCGTCCATGACACCATTCCTTTTAGTAAGGGCCCCGTCATTCAACGAAGCCCTTACTATTATTAAGTTCACTCTTCAGCACGATAAACTAATTTGTACTGATTCCCTTCAACAGCATAAATCTTCTCGATTTCGTCCGAAATAATCTCGGTAAGATCCCTGGTAAAGTGGAATTTGACGCCCATGCCACAACTGGAAGTCAACTTGCGGGGTAAGGGGATTAATTCCCCTATATAATTAGACTTCTTAATGAGTTTTGCGAATTTTATAGCGGAAGAGTTTGTGTAGAACAGCACAATGTAGTCCATAGCTCTATTTCTTCGCTGATATTTCAAAGGTATTAGCGTCACCATCGAGTTCGACAGTATTAACCGTGTAGCCCGTTAAGTTCAAGTATCGTTCCACATTCGATTTTGCTGTTTTGCTGTCAACGAGAACTGTGATTTCAGTCGAGTTAACTTCCAGTGCCTTTTTAGTCATCAGAACTGGTTGGGGACAGGACATACCTCTTGTATCAATTTGCGCCAATCTTAACACCTCCTTGTACCGATGCTTTCACATCTTTTTCTTGGTTGAAATACGCAATGATCAGTAACAGAACGAACCCAATGAGTACTGCGATTTTTCCGTTAGGGGAAGGACCTTGAGCACTGGCGGCAAGGGAAAAGTTATGAGCAAAGGCCGCTCCAGCAGACATTCCTAAAATTGTAATGACAGAATCAACATTCCCTTCAGCAGCTAGAATAAGTTGTCTAAGTGGGCACCCTCCTAGAAGCACAGAACCCCATCCGGCGAGTGCCATGCCGAGAAAATTCCATAATCCATCAACATGGGCAATGGATTGACCAGTAAAACCGAGCTTATAAAAACCAAAGTATAAATTTCCCAAGCTCGCAAAAACAATAATTGATATAAATCCTAGAATTAAATAGGTATCTTTAAATAGAATCGCATCTCGAATACCACCTACCATGCATAACCTTGTTCGCTGCACTAAGACCCCGACGATCAATCCGACAGCAAGAGCGATCCATATTGGCGCATGCAAAGACCCCGGACCTTTCTTACTAAAAAAAATAAAGGCAGGCGCAGTAAGAAGAAGGATGAGAAGCACGACATTAAACATCGGAAAAAGGTAACCTTCTAGTTTGGACAGTTTATAAGTTCTCTTAAGACTAAACCCACTTTTTAAGAAGATAATGCCAACGATAATCCCAGCTGCAAATCCGGCTAAGCCAAACAGAGCATTAAGATCACCGCCCCCAAGCCTTAAGACCATGCGGAGTGGACAGCCTAAAAACATTAATGCACCAATCATAACTACAAAACCAAGAATAAACCGTATGAAAGGGGATGAGCCTCCACGCACGTCAAATTCCTTTTTAGCAAATGCCATCAGAAAAGCTCCAAGGACAATCCCAATAATTTCCGGACGTATGTACTGAACAACATCAGCCCGATGTAATCCCAAAGCTCCCGTTGTGTCCCGAATAAAGCATGCGATACAAATTCCCATGTTTACAGGATTACCAAAGCGAACTAGGATGACAGCAAGAATCCCAATGACTGCTCCCGTAAAAATTATACCTTTTTTACTTTCCATTTTACTTCCTCCTTTTTATTAGAATCATAGTCTGAAATGTTAAAAGTTCAAATCTGCTGTTACCCCTCCTATCTATAACACTATACTTATATATTCATATAATATTATCATAATGTTAATAATGCAACAACTATTCCATATTATCAATAATTTAGGATATTAAGATGCTCCCTGTGATAGGATAGTTGAGTGCGACTTGTAAGCAGTCATAGGTATTGCCGTAAGGCTATTTCATACTCTGAAATATCTGTATCGTCAGATGCGTTGCAGGTAACGGCTGACGATAGAGCTGACGTAACCATTTCCTCCATCTAAATCAGTTTATCTATTAACGATTCCTATTCTTTTTAACGAAAGTTCAGGATTTCTGCCAGGGGCAGTAATTCATCGACTTTGTCTCTCCATACAACCTCGCATCACTCATCCTCAAGACAGCAATGGATCCGGTTGTTTCGGACGTCACATTCTTGCCTTATTTGTTAAGCTTAATACTCTATCCCCTCTCGCGCTATGATGCCCTGTTTCATGGGATGTTTGCGGGCAGTTATTTCCGAGACATAATCAGCTAACTCGATCAGCTTTGCAGGTGCATCCCTCCCGGTTAGAACGAGTTCCAAATTAAGTGGCTTGTTCCTAACAAGCTCGACAACTTCCTCCAGTGATACGAACCCGCAATGCACTGCGGCCATAATCTCATCCAAGATGATCATATCCCATTCCTCGCTCTTGACGGCCTCAATAGTATAGTTCAGACCAATCCTTATTTTTCCTTTCATTCCTTTCATTTCTTCTTCTGACATATCCCAAGTGAATTTGTCATTGTCCTGCTTTTTAAAGAGCTGAAAGCTCGGCCCTAGACTAGCGATAACCTTCATTTCTCCCGTAGCCCATCCCTTTAAAAATTGAACCATGAGGACCTTAAATCCCTGTCCATAGGCCCTAATTCCCAATCCGATGGCAGCCGTCGTCTTTCCTTTCCCTGCTCCTGTGTAAATGTGAATGAGCCCTTGTCGCATACTTATTTCTCCTCTTAGTGCGCACGTTGTGCGCTTCATATAAATTTCGAAGAAATCATCGCTCCTGCGTTGCGATGTAAGACAACCGACTAACTTTATGCGAAAGCCTCTGGAGGACAACAGCATGTCGGTAAAGTCAGGATTAGACAGCTACCACTGTCGAGTGGCCTGGCGAGTCAGGCCATATATGGTAAAGCCTGTGGGCTGAATCCGGGTCTGTGGCTTTAGTGCGCTGCCGGTCATGCACCGGCATCAATAGGTATACCCAATATGAGAGAGACCGTGTATAAGCAGGCCTATTGACGCACCTGCGATAAGCAGGGTAACGACCAACCGGATACCTACGTATGGATACACTATATGAAGCTGTCAAACGTGACCTGCCTAAGTGCCGTTCTCGGTATATGGCAGAGAGCCCTAATAGTAGCCTAACGGCCTTCTGTAATGGAAGGCACATGGTGAAGGGGGGCAGTATTCCAAGTTCCTATTTTGAAAGGAGTTGCTTTGAATGGAGCAATCAAAACTTGTGGAAAGATTGGAAGGTTATCGCCGTCGTAACAGTTCCAACCAAAGCTATGTCAACAATGACCTCTATCGCTTGTTTTACAGCAGAGACTTGTACATCATTGCCTACAACTCCGTAAAGTCTAACGACGGCGCGGAGACCTCCGGCGCTGATGGCACCTCCCTGCATGGCTTCTGCGAGGAATGGATTACGGAACTTATTTCTTCCATGCGTGACGAGTCCTACCAACCTCAGCCAAACAGAACAACGATGATTCCCAAGAAGAATGGTAAAATGCGCAAACTTAGTTTTCCCAACGGAAAGGACAAGCTTGTTCAGGAGGCTGTCCGCGTTATTCTGGAGTGCATCTACGAACCTACCTTCTCTAACCTTTCCTACGGTTTTCGTCCCAAGCGCTCTACTCAAGGGGCTATCGCTGAGGTGGAAACATGGAAGGGTACGGTTTGGTTTATCGAGGGTGACATTTCCGCCTGCTTTGATGAAATTGACCACCGCATTCTGGAAACAATACTCCGCGAACGTATCGACGATGAGCGCCTCATCCGGCTTATTAATAAGATTCTCAAGGCCGGCTATTTCGACATGCAGCACACTCTCCAGAGAACTAAAACCGGTAACGCACAGGGCTCTTGTTGCAGCCCTATCCTCTGCAATATTTATCTTGATAAGCTGGACAGATTTATGGAAACTGTTATCGACTCTGACACGACGGGCAACTATCGCAAGCAAAACCCTGACTATGCCAAGGCAAGATACCTTTACAGAAAGGCAATCAGTAACGGCAGCGATCCCAAAACTATTAAACAACTGAACTATACAATGGCAAACCTCCCGTCCACTGATAGATATGACCCCAATTTCCGCAGAGTAAAGTATGTGCGCTACGCCGACGATTTTCTGATTGGCGTGATTGCCCCTAAAGCTTATGCAGTCGATTTGAAACGGAAAATCAAAGAATTCCTGAACAACGAGTTATCCTTAAGGTTGAGTGACGAGAAGACCAAAATCACACATGCTGCAGAAAATGAAGTGTCTTTTCTCGGATATATTATCCGCAAGGGCACAGGCAAACACTGCAAATTTCACAGCAACCCTTTTGACTCAACCCTCCGTGTCTTCATGAATACGGAGGGTATCCTGAAGAAGCTACGTGAAAACGGTATGTGCAGAAGCAACGGTTATCCCATTGGTATCTCCCGCCTCCTTAGGGAACCTCCGGAAGAAATCATCAAATACGGCAATCAGGTTCTCCGAGGACTCCTCACTCAGCAGCGTGGATGCTACAACTTCTTTGAGGGTTGGCGCATCCAATACGTTATAATGTTTTCTATTGCTAAAACCCTGGCACGAAAATTCGACATCAGTGTAAAGAAAGTATTTGCCCGCTTCGGAAGCTCTCTATCGGTCAGTTACAGAAATGCCAAGGATAAAGCCTGTTCAGTTTCGTTGGCATTATTCAAATCGTTTGCGAGAAAAAGGGACTTCTTTGCCATAATCAAGTCGGCTGTTTCATGTGTCTCCTTGCCTAAGCTCAACTTGATGGATCCTCTGGCCCGTGTCTGCTACATCTGCGGCAATCCGCGTTTACATGTCAGCATGTATCACAGGAAAACAAAGAAGAAGCTGGATAAGCCCTACTCTCCGATTGTCACTGTCATGCTGGCCATCAACCGGCGACAGATATCCTTATGCGGGCACTGCTTTGCCAATGTCGAAGCTGACAGGTTTCAGCTTAATCAGCTAAAACGACGATAGCTCATTTGGAATACGGAGAGCCGTATGCGTTCGAAAGTCGCTTGTACGGTTCGGGAAGGGGCGGGTTACTTTGCTAATCCGCCTATTTCATCTAGTTATTGCTTCATGACACTTGCCGAGGCGTTCGGAAAAAATAAAAAGCCCCTGAACGCTAAGCGCCAAGAGGCTGTGTATATCCCTAAATACAAAACCTACTTATAGAACCCTCTATCGCTCGTAGAGTTATTGCATGTGCCAGTTTTTCAAAAACGCACGTTATGATAATTTTAGAGCTCCTCAAGTAGGGGTATCTTCTTGTATGACCACATATCTTGTTGAATGGTGCAACGGTAAAGGACTTTGGGGATAGGGGGTACCCCAGATGGCTGCAATAATAAATTCCTCTTTAGATGCCATGCTGTACTCCTTTTTGAATTTTCTAGGATCTAATCTTTTTTTTAAAAAAATACTTCTCCCGTCTTTTTCTAAGTTGTCTAACCCAATTGCCATAGTCTTCATACATATCACCCCCTAGAGTTCTAATCATACGTGTGCCATTAATCGCCTTAGCTTCAGGTACACCGAAAAAGGAATTGGTTATCTGAGTAAGTACAGTGATGACTCGATTTTTTCTCACAATGAGCACAACCTGCTGACCCTCTTGTGAAGGATCTGGGGCTAAATAGTACTGAGTGCCTCGTTTTATTCTATTCAAGATACAAGCTACCTCATTAGCTTCCTCAAACGAAACCTTGTGTGCAGTTTGCAACCACTCTTCCATAAAGCGGTTAACTATGAGTGGGTCCAACCCTAGTCTGCAGACAACACCTTCTAGGCTATGAGCAGTGGCTGTAATCATGACATTTCACTCCCATCCCAAATATTCTTTATACATCCCTTTTCTCAATCACCACTTTTTCGACGGGATAATTCTTCGAGTTCATCTTCGATATCTATGAACTTCACGAGCCACTGAATCCTCTGCGCCTTTGCCAAATTATACTTCTCCAAGATTTCTCCTCGCATATCCAGCAACGCTTGCCTGTGCTCATCCATCTCCTGATTCTTCTCTCGAGTTCTCACCCCTCATGCCTCCTTCAAGGAAAACAAAAAAACCTCTACAGAATACCTGTAAAGGGATATAGTGACTCCGCTAGCCGGATAAAATACGCTGAATACCCGACAAAAAAGACACCTCCCCTATCTTCGTAGGTTCCTGTGTTTATCTGCAATGAGCAGGTTTCCTGGCTTTAGTTCATCATTACCCCACGTCTTCCCAGATAAAATCCAGTGACATTTTATGAGGCAACTCCCTATTACAGTGGCGAGACCGCGTCAGATTCTAACTGACTTCCCTTTTCAATTCTTTCCCTTAGAAAAGAATCACTCATTACCAACTATTAAATTGTTCTCTTCATGAACATGGGAATGACAGGGTTCATGAAAGTTCTTATTACCTCATGTTAGGAATATTATCATCTACCCAATTCAGTAATTCACCAACATTATTTGCGGTCAAGCCGGTGCTAGCCTTGGTTTTTTTGACAAGCACAATTTCTAAACCAAGTTCTAAGGCCGCTGATATTTTTGTATCTGTTCCCCCTGCAAGGCCACTGTCCAGAGTCAAAAGAATATCTGCTCGATAGAACTTAAATAATCCTCTATTTATCTCTTTGGAAAAAGGGCCTTGCATAGCTACAATATCCCTAGGATGAATGCCCATATCCCGACATTTTTCTACTAAATGCCCTTGTGGAAGAATTCGTACAACCACACGAGCCGAACTGGCAAAAGGACTGAGCACGACACTTTCCAACTGATGGCTGCCTGTTGTAACAAAAATCGTTACCCGTCTTCCCTTTTTTTGAGACAAATTTTCGACGCTTTGTTTTAGTTGGAGCAAAGCATCCTCCCAACTATAAACTGGAAATATTAAGGGGCTGGCAGGGATCTTAGTTTCAGGTCTTTCAAGCCTGAGGAAGGAAATACCCCTTTGTTCACACCATTGGCTTAAGGTCGCGAACTTACCACTGCTTGAAGGATGGCTGGCATCAAGAATGACGGAAGGCGTCTGTGGACAAGCCTTTTCCGTCCAGCTTTGTGTGCGTTCAAACACAAGCCCCCTGATTTTAAGACCTGCAGCGATCTCACCTGCCTCAGCCGTTTCCCCCAAAAGTATGATCATGTTTGTAAGTCACCTCCCTAGCCATTATGAAAAATCACTTTGTGTCAAAAAGCTTCATGGCCTGTTCCATGGAACTTTCAATTATACAGAAGCAGATTGACCGATTCCCTTTTTCTTATTCTCATTTTCTATCTTTGTTCTCTCTACGAATCTTCCTAGGAAAAAGAACATAATGCCGACTCCAATACCGGTCTGAACACAAAAGAGTAAACTCTCAATTTCTCCTGGTAATTCTCCACCAATCCAGGTTTCCATAACAGGTGTAAACCAAGGTTGATATTCGGTACCTGTAATTTCGGAAATCACTTGACTTCCTGCGTCATCGGAGCCACCGAATTCAGCACCCTTTAAAGCAAATAAGGGTACAAGGGCAATCAATACAGCCAAACTTAATAATATAATTACTTTGTTTTTGGTCTTTGCCATTACTTATTACCTCCGAAAAATCCAATCTTGGTCAATTCTGGTTTAGCATAGGTTTCAAGACCCATAATGATGACAACAGTCAGAATACCTTCGATAATTGCCAGTGGAAGTTGGGTCGGTGCAAATACTGCCAGGAACTTGAGTGCCGATGCCAAGACACCACCAGTCGCAGAGGGATAGGCAAGTGCAAGCTCAGCACTGGTTACGCAATAGGTAAATAAGTCACCGATTGATGCTGCTAGAAAAATACCGACATACTTATTGACTTTCAGCAGCTGGCATAATTTGTAGATTCCATAAGTAACGAACGGACCGGCAATAGCCATAGAAAACGTATTAGCACCAAGAGTGGTCAGTCCGCCATGAGCAAGCAGGATTGCCTGGAAGATCAGGACAATGATACCCAGGATGCTGACTGCAGCCGGTCCAAATAAAATTGCACCAAGGCCGGTACCGGTCATATGGGAACAACTTCCGGTTACTGACGGAATCTTTAACGATGATAGTACGAAAACGAAGGCGCCTGCCATGGCAAACAAAGTAATTGATTTACGATTCGCAGCGATTGTTTTTTTAATTGAAAGGTAACCTACCACCAAAAACGGTATGCAGATTGCGCCCCACGCTATACAGTATCCGACTGGAAGATAACCTTCCATGATGTGCATGGCGTTGGCTACGGGAAGTATTCCGAAAAGTAGGGAGATTGCTGTTATACTAATAAAAAATCCTTTTTCTTTGATGTTCATTTTTTCTCCTCCATAAATCCTTTTTCTTATGTTCATTTTTTCTCTTGTTATTTTAATATGAATTCATTAAAAATGAGGAAATATAATTCCCCTCCATCGATGATGGAATCAGATATTTTCCTTGCTAAAGCATCCCTCCTAAGTTCGCAACTGAATGTGCTTAGCATTACATGTTTCCAAGCATTTCCTTGAAGGCCTGAGTACTTGTGGGATAGGCCTTTGTATCTTCAAGAAGATGTTTTTCGACAAGCAGATCATAGACTTCCATCAGTGTCGGTCGTTTAAGATTTGCCTTTTTCAAAATCTCTTCGCTTTGGAAAATCTTCAGGGGTGTACCGTCTGCGATAATTTTCCCTTGACTGAATACAATGGCTCGTTCAGCCCATCTGTAGACAAAATCGACATCATGGGTGGAAATAAGCATGGTCTTGCCCTCTGAACCAAGTTTGTCTAAAACTTCTTCCAACATCTGTGTATTTAAGGGATCTAGTCCCGCCGTAGGTTCATCAAAAATAATGATCTCTGATTTCATGGCGATGATATCGGCTATGCTGACGCGCTTCTTTTCTCCTCCGCTCAAATAGTGAGGCGGACGATCCTTATAATCCAGGATGTTCATATAGGTCAGTGCTTCCTCAACCCGCCTCAAGACTTCCTCTTTGGGAAGCTTTAAATTCATCGGTCCGAATCCGACTTCTGCCATTACTGTAGAAGCGATGATCTGATTGTCGGCATCCTGAAATACGATGCCTATATTTTTACGTAGCTCTTTTAAGTTCTTTTTATTAATGATCGTCCCACGGTAGCTGATTTCTCCCCGGTCCGGAGTGAGGACGCCGTTCGCATTCAGAAAAAATGTCGATTTACCGGCACCATTGGAGCCAATGACCGCTATTTTCTCACCTTCATAGATATCCGCATCAATGCGGTTCAAGGCAGGCGTCCCATTTCCGTAGGCATAATGCAGATCCCTGATCTTTAAGATTGGTTCTCCCATAATCGTTCCTTTCTATCGCGTAAAACCCCAGAGCAGCATGAGAAAACTGACGAATACCGCTGCCTTGGCAATTTGTAATGTTGTAACCTTTTTGTCCTCTTCCAAAAATATAAGATCCCCATCATAGCATCGGGCTTCCATGGCATCATAATAAGCATTAGCCTTTTTAAACGAAACAATCAGCAGATTGCTGGCAATTTTGCCGAAAGTATACCAGGAAGTCTTAATATCGCAGAAGCCAAGGCGGGAATTTGCAGAATTTCTCATTTTAATATTGACATCGATGAGAATGAAAATGTACCGGTAAATAAGATTCATCAGTTCTGTAAAAAGCTTTGGCACATGTACTCTTTGCATGACACTGATAATCTCAGAGGATGGAGTCGATAAGCTCATCATTTCCATAGCACTAATCGCCGCAAAAACCTTCAGCATCAAGAAGAACATAATCTTAAGCTTCGCCAGGGAAGTAAACACATAGAAGAAACCAAGATGCAGATTGTACTGTCCAATCGGTTGTGTCGAAAAGTCAATGCCTATGGTAATCGTGCCAAGAAGAATAAAGGAGATTGGAATCATCAATATCGACAAATAGGCCTGTATTGAAAGCCCCCCTTCTATGATGGTCAAGTAGCCCATTGCAACGATGACCGCAAGGGATACATAGGGATTGTTCAATACAATAGAAAGAACTAGTGTCAGCATGGAAAGGGATACTTTAAAAGCAGGATTCCAATCTCTGATATTGGAGGCATAAGCATAAAAATCAATGGAAGACCCTTCGCCGTGCTTATGTCTGATTTTATGGTGACGATGATTTATTCCATCCCCATGGGTATGGCCATCCCAATGTTCACCTTTGAGAGCGATTGTACTCATCCCTATCTCCCTTCCGTTTTACAATACCGATGGTCTTTACAAAACTGTCGTCGGTGGCAAAAATAAAAACCCTTTACCACATAAGGGCAAAAGGTTTAGCTCGTATCAATCACGAACACTAATAATAAACCCCCCAACACTCCCGTAGGTAGTTTTCACTTCAGAACAAGCAGGTCTCCTGACTTAAGATCTTCATCGACTTACGTCTTCCCAGGATTGGATACCCAGTGACATTTTGTAAGCAGACTCCCTTTCACAGTGGCGGGCGCCGTGTCAGCTTAACTGACTTCCCTTTTCAATTCTTTCCCCTCAGGAAAGAATCACTTATTCCTACATATTTAATTGTGCATATTGTAACACGAACCAATAAGTTTGTATAGTCCCATTGGGTAAGGCCAAAGCGTCGCAACTGTTTCTTCACGCCTCAAAATCAATCATCCTACTACTGGGCTTTTGACTGAATGCCGTATTATTATACCCTTAATTATAAATTTATGTAAACCCTGTCAGTACAAATTTCACAATTATCCGCACTGATTGTCAAACTAACTGTATTCACTGCGTATTTCTATCTCCACCAATAGAAAGTGATGAAGCTGATTCTACTGAGTCAGCTTCATCGCCTTGTTCGTATTCTTACAAACCATGGTTAATAATTTGATGAGAGGATGAAGCTTGTGTATCACTGTTTCCTGCCTAGGCGGATCATCTAACATCCGCATATTAGACAATGAGTTCCGGAATTAAGCGTTTGCTCGGTTCCTCCGTCGCTTCAATATGCTGATACCCGCACCCACAATGGCCGCTAAGGCAAGTGTCATTCCGCCACCTACTAATCCTGAGGTACTCGTTCCTCCGCTTACGGCAGGCCATGCTTCTTCGCTTTCTCCTGCACTTTCTCCTACCTCACTTTCAGGTGCCTTAAAGGAATAATCAGGCAGAAATGCGATCTTGCTCTGGAGGTCAGATAGGTGCTGATGTAAGCCATCGGGGGCTTCCAGTTCGGCGGTACCAGCCGTTTTAATCATGGCCCATTCCAAACCATCCGGATTGGAAGAGGCAAACCAAGATAACCCTACCCCTGTAATCAGTGCAAGGGTGACCATTCCAGCAATGACCTTCTTGATGGAGACATTGCCTATCGCATCCCCAGAAGCAGCCCCCTCAATAATTTCAGGCCGAGCGTTCCAAATATATGTTACAACGGCTGCCGTGACAAGACCCTCTACTGCACCAATTGCCAGATGAATTGGCTGCATTAATAGTACAAATGTTACAAAAGGCAACTCGGTCTTGCCGGAAAAGAGCGTTTCTAGCACGACACCAAAAGCACCCATCTGAAGGCCAATGATTGCTGCAATAACGGATGCAACGATTATTCGCTTCGTCGAATACCCCTTTTTCATGAACAGTTTATAGATCAGAGGGTAGGCAATAAAACAGGAGAAAAAGCCCATATTGAACACATTACTCCCCAAGGCGAGTAACCCTCCATCTGCAAAAAATAGCGCTTGAATCGTGAGAACCGAGGCGATAGTAAGGAAGCCCGCATAGGGCCCCAGTAAGATTGCAAGTAATAAACCCCCTCCGATATGACCACTCGAACCTGTTGCCGGTATCGTGAAGTTGATCATCTGGGAGGCAAAGATAAACGCACCCATAACCCCCATTAAAGGAATTTTCTTTTCATCCATCTCGTTTTGAATCTTCTTAATCGAATAAGCTGCAACACCTGCTGTTGCCACCCACATGGTTCCACCCACTAACGGTGAAATCAAGGCATCTGCCATATGCATAAGTATCCCTCCAATTATAGTATAAGTACATGCTTAATTTTTTGTCTTTGCAAGTTGCATAATTCCATAAAGTTTAAAAGTTTGTGAATAAGTAGAAGTTTCTCCCCCTTCCTCTCAAGTAAACAAAAAAACCACAAAGTTGACTCTCAATGAGTCAAACCTCCATGGTTTCTGCAAACACCTTCATGGTCTTGCTCAGCAATGTTTATCTTACTATAAATACGTTCTACAACATTTATAAATTTCCTGCAAAAGAAAAAAAAGTCTGAAAGTTTTTTCTTACATCGGAGGCACCAAATATGGGTCTTTGGGGGCCGATACCATCTTCTAATTTGATACACAAAATATGGAGTACCATCTTCAGCTGTTATTGAGCAATATGTCTTTTCATCTCTTCTCCTTCTTAGATTCCCTCAAAAACTAGGAGCTGCCCAAAGCAGTTTTTTGGTATACTCATGCTGCGGATTTTCCAGGATGTCTGATGTTTGCCCAGTTTCAACTATTTCTCCGTCGTGCATCACAGCAATCCTATCTGCAATGCTTCCTACCACTGCTAAATCATGGGAAATAAATAGGATGGCCATATTTATGCGCTGTCTCAAATCAAGCAGAATATCCAAGATCTGGGCCTGAACTGTGACATCCAGCGCGGTAGTAGGCTCATCGGCAATCAATAGCTGCGGTTCATGCACCAAAGCCATAGCAATCATCACTCTCTGCCGCATTCCCCCACTTAGCTCAAAGGGATAACGAGGCAGTAAATCGACAGGTTTATTCAACCACACCCGGTCCAGCATATCGACAGCCAGCCTGACAGCGTTAGCTCTATCAAGCTGTGGTTTATGGATATGGATGGCTTCTAAAAACTGACTTCCGATAGTTCTGGCCGGATTCAGGGCATTCATCGGATCCTGAAAAATCATGGAAATGTGTTTCCCTCTAATATCCTGCCAGCTCCTTTCAGGGAGCTTAGTTAAGAAAACGCTTCCCGTACTCAGGTTAAAGATGATATTCCCGCTTTCAATTCTGCTGGGAGATTCCACCATCCCCAGCAGAGAACTGGCCAGAACTGTTTTTCCGCTGCCGCTTTCACCGACCAGACCCAGTATTTCGCTGCTTGCAATTTGCAAGGAAACGCCCTTCACCGCCTGAAGTGATTCAGTCTCAGATTTAAAACTAATGGTCAGGTTATCCAGACTCAAAAGCATGACGTTATCCATCCTTTAGTCTTATTACTGCTTACTTGACCGGGAAAGTGGCAAGCCACTTGAGCTGTCCCATAACTTCTCAACACCGGCCTTTGAACAGCACATTGCTCATTGGCCCGATTACATCTGGCCAGGTATGAACACCCGTGGTTTGGGGTTTCTTTGCTTAATGTCTCATCCACAGGCTGTCTTGACACAGACTGTCGTCGCAGCCCAAGCACCGGAACCGCTCTGATCAATTCTTGGGTGTAGGGATGTGCTGCCTGCTTTTTGAGATTCTCGGCAGGCAGCACCTCGACAAGCTGCCCTTCATACATAATGGCGATCTTGCTACTGACACGACTTAAGACTGAAAGATCATGAGATATAAACAGCAGGCTTATCCTGCGTTCCTCTTTGATTTCTGCAAAGAGTTCTAAAATCTGAGCCTGAACTAGAACATCTAAACTGGAAACCGGTTCATCACAGATCATCCATTCAGGTTGAACAGCCAGGGCCCGGGCAATTCCCACTCGTTGTCGTTGTCCTCCAGAAAGCTCATGGGGAAATCTCTGACTATGTCCAGGCTGAAGTCCTACCGATTCTAATAAGGTCCGAATCTGGGCTTCCCTCTCTCCGGCACTCAGACTGAAATAATTGTTCAACGGTTCTGACAAGCTTTGGGCTACGGTGAGTCTAGGATTCAAGGAACCGGAACAGTCTTGAAAAACCATCTGAATTTTGCGGCGCAGATTACGCATTTTTTTCCCAGTGAATTTTGTATAATCAGTCCCCTCAAGTAAAAGGCTGCCACTATCCGGCTCCTCCAGCCTTAGTAACAGCTTCCCCAAGGTTGACTTTCCACAGCCGCTTTCCCCTGCTAAACCCAAAGTCTCTCCCGGCAGAATTCTAAGGGATACCCCTCGAACTGCTTGAGCTCCTCCCGGATATTTTTTATACAGTTCTCTTGCTTCAAGCATGGTTCCCTTCCACCCCCGATTTATTCTTCTAGCTCTGCCAGGATTCTTTTTTCCAGACCAAGTTGAGATGCTCTGGGACTCAGGATATCCCGCAATCCTTCGCCGATAAGCTGAAACGCCAGCCCAATCACTAAAATGGCAGCTCCCGGCAGTAACATCAAGGCCGGATAATCCCTAAAATACGGTCTGGCCTCATTCAGCATTGCACCCCATTCTGCTGTAGGAGGTTGAACCCCCAGCCCAAGAAAGGAAAGTCCCGCTATGTTCAAGATCAGTAAACCCAAATTCAAGGTTGCATAAACCAAGATAAAGGGCAGAATGTTGGGCAGGATATGCTTGAAAATAATCTGCGGATGGTTACTGCCTAACGAAACAGCGGCTGTCACAAACTCTTTCTCCTTTACAGAGATTACCATATTCCTGACAATCCTGGCATATCCTATCCAGTGAACCGCCGAAACAGCAATAATGAGATTCTTCATCCCAGGGCCCAGCATTCCTGCGATCACCAGGGCCAAAATTATCCCGGGAAAAGCCAAGAGAATGTCGATGATACTAATGATAACTTTATCCAACCATCCTTTGAAGTAGCCAGCTAATCCTCCTATCGTGACCCCTACCACGAGGACAATCCCCTCGATTAGCAAAGCTGCACCTAACGTATGTCGGCTGGCCATAATCAGACGCGAATAACTGCATCTGCCTAAAAAGTCCGTCCCCAAAGGATAGGTTGCATCCGCAGGCAAAAAGAGGCTGTCCAGATGGATTTCATCCGGATTATTTGGAACAAGCGCAGGAGCCAAACATGCCACCACCATATAGAACAAGAGGATGAGGCACCCTATTAAAATCATTGGCTTACGCCACAGTTTGCGGCTCATTTTCCACCCCCTGCCTGCTTAACTTGCAACTTTTTCGTCTTGGGATCCAGCAGCATACAGGCGACATCGATACAGAGGTTCACAACTACAAAAATCAGTGCCATCAGGAGAGCATAGCCCTGGACAACCATGTAATCTCTGTTCATGATTGACTCCAGGGCAAATTTTCCGATGCCCGGCCAACTAAAAACCGTCTCAATGATGGCACTGCCGCCCAGCAATTGCCCAAGACTCATACCAAAGGCCGTTAAGATAGGAACAAGAGCATTTTTCAGGCCATAGTTTATCACAAGCTGTCCTGGTTTTACCCCTCTTGCTCTGGCAGCGCGGACATATTCCTGGCTGAACACTTCAAGCAGGCTGGTTCGCAATAGTCTGGCGTAGTTAGCCGACATTCCCAAACCTAGTGTCAAGGTCGGGAGAAGCAAATGCACTGCATCCCCTCTACCTGCCACAGGCAAGACATGAAACTTCACGGCAAAAAAATAAATAAACAAAAGACCTAACCAGAACCGAGGCATGGCCCCAAAAACTATGGCCATTGCTCGGGAAAGTTGGTCGATCCATCGTCCTTTATACATGGCAGAGAATATTCCCAAGGGAAAGGCTACTAATACCACAAAAGCCAGGCTGGAGGCGGCCAGTTCTAAGGTTGCCGGCAGCCTGTCGAGGAGCTCTTTTAGGACTGTATCTCCGCTCTTAATCGATATTCCTAAATTAAGCTGCAGAATTTGTTCGCACCACCTCAGGTACTGCTGCCAAATTGGCAGATCCAGACCCATTTCATGCCGGAGTGCCTGGAGAGCTTCCTTGGTTGGCTCGGCACCCGTCTTTTGCAGCATGAAATGGGCAGGATCCCCCGGGGCCAAGTGTATCAGGGTGAAGGTAACCACAGATACACCCAACAAGACGGGAATTAATTGTAACAGTCGTTTGAAGACATAGGATTTCATACTATTTGATCTCTGCTTGAGTGAGCCCTCTGAAAATCTGCCAGGTTCCGACGGAGGGATTCAGATTCTCAATATTCTTTTTCATAACCAGCACATTATTCCGATGGAAGATTACCATTTCAGGCGTGTTTTTCATGATCTCCGCCTGAATCTCTTGATGCAGTTTGATTCTTTCCTGAGCGTCCAGAGAGGCCGCTAGTTTGTCTATTCTAGAATCGAGCTCCGGAGAGGTGAAAATGGTATAGGTCGATTTGCTATGCCAATATCCACTAATGTAATGCATAGACGGATCATCATGAGGGACCGACCATTGCCCCACCATAATCAGCTGGTAATCTTTCTTCTCTAAGGCTTGTTTCAAAGCTGCCGTATCCATAGGACGCAGGTCAACCTCCATACCAATTCCCTTGAGTGCTCCCTGAAACGCTGTGCAAAGAAGTTTATCCTCTGTATTATTAGATCCGTAACTAAGCGTTGCTTTCAGCTTCGTACCACTTTTCTCTAGGATGCCGTCTCCATCGGAGTCCTTCCAACCAGCCTCTGCCAAGAGGGCCTTTGACGCTTGGAGGTCATATTTGGGCATCTGAGGATTGGGATTTAGAAATTTACCAAAGGCCGTGGAAAAGAAATTCACCGGCGGTTCTGCCAGGTCACCGATCAGTTTGGGGATCATTTCATTAAGGTTAATGGCATTAGCTACTGCCTGACGAACTTTCAAGTCATCAAAGGGCGCTTTATAAAGATTAAAGAACATCAGTTCAGATGTCTGTCCCATTTTCTTCACAATTTTCAAAGCTGGATTCGTCTTCAATCTCTGGACTGCAGTCAACGCTTCGCGGCCACTCATCAGATCAATTTGTCCGGCCTCTAGAGCCATCGCTCTGGACTCTGCATCCGGCATAACTTTGAAGGTCAGTTTCGTGAGCTTAGGTGCTCCTGCAAAGTATTGTTCATTTCTCTCCATCACAAAATTATTATCCTTCTGCCAGCTGACCAGTTTAAAGGGTCCGGTACCTATAGCAGCGGTTACAGTTCCTTTTTCATCAATCGCTTTGGGACTGACCATGGACATAAAGGGAGGTGTTAGATCAGAGTCAAAGGTAAAGACTGGTTTTTTGAGTTTGATAATCAGCGTCGATGGATCCGGCGTTTCTATACTCTCGACGGCCGCTAAGGTATTTTTCCCTGACCCATTGGCCAGCCACTTTAAGTTAGTTTTTGCTGCCTCAGAATTCCAGGGAGTACCATCATGGAACACAACATTTTTCCGTAATTGAAAAGTCCAAGTTTTTCCATCAGGACTCATGGTCCAAGTTTCTGCCAGACCAGGCGATTTTTTAAAATCCATATCAATTTCTACCAAGCTGTTGAAGACCAGTGCTCTTACAAAATCGGACATATTTTTGGATGGATCATAACTGACTAAATCAAATTGCTCTCCGATCACCAATTCCTGTTTAATTGCCTTCGTTGGACTATCATTTATAGCTGCCTTCTGGCATCCGGAAAGTAAGAGGGTCACCAGCAGGACCGCTGCGATGAACAGGCTGAGATACTTGCTCTTTTTGTAATTAACTATTTGCATATACACTACTCCTCAATCAATCAATTATTCAAACCATTTTCTTGTTCAATGACTTGCCCAATAATTATTTCTAATGCCGCCGCTATCACGTCCTCCCTAACATAACAAAAAGACCACAAAGATGACTCTAACGAGTCAAACCTCCATGGTCCTTGCAAACACCTACATGGTCTTGCTCTGCTATATCAATTATGAGATAGGTATTTATATTCTAGATAGGTCCACAATTTCCTGCCCAGGTGGACCCTGCTTAAGAAAATAATTATTTTCCCTCAGGGAACACCGTAATCGATGGGTTTCAAACCCCTCTCTTGTCGGGACTTTGTATCTGATGGTATTTTCTTATGACTTACAAAAAAAGATCTTTTCTTAGAAAAGAAGGAATTAACTCTTGTATGTAGAATATAATTCTTATAGTAAATTTCATTATGAAAACGAGACCATGGAGGTCTTGACCTGACAGTTGTCTGGTCATACTTTCCATGGTCTTTATTATTTTGCAAGGAGGTGATTATTGGCATACGAGCTCACGCCGGATGTCTTTCCATGGTTTGTAAATAATGAATTCGGCGTTCCAAAATACCTTCAAAGTCCTCTTGCATCTTACGTGCGAAAATGTCAACTCATGATCCATAAGGAAAGTCTGGTTCCTTATGGAAACTATCAACATCAGACCTAATAATATTTTGATCTGACCGTCATGATATTATTAGGTCTGACCCTAACTTAAATTGAACCTTTTCCAGCCAAGGAGTTATGTCCTAGTTCTGGCAAAGCTTTTATAATTCTTAAAGGAAGGAGCTAACTGCAATGTGTGAATCAAATGCCTTTCTCAGAGATGGAGAAAACGAGGTAATGCTCATGGAGTCGGTTGATACCATCGAACCCTGTGAAGATGGACTTAAACTAGTGGATATTTTCGGAAAACAACTATTTACTAAAGCCAAAATTAAAGATATGACCCTTCTCAACCACCGTATTGTCTTAGAAAAGATTTAATCCACACACCCCCTTATATTGGGCTAGAAAGAGAAGGATCATAGTAGTAATCATGGCCGCTACGAAGGCCGAATTAGTGTCAATATAGGGGCTATTAATTAGCAACGCTCCTCCAAGGCGCAGCCTTTGGGCCTGCGCTGACCATCATCGGGTTGGGAGCAAGTAGTACTCCGAGTACTGGTATAGCCAGACTCAGCGTGTGATCACCTCATCTAAAATGCCAATGCCTAATGCGACCGATCAGTCGTATTAGGCATTGGCATTGAGTTTCTCATGGAACCGGACGTGAAGGCCAGCCACACCCTCTCCTGGGTGATCGATCATCACCTCAATTCGGTATTAAAATAATAAATCCCTTTACATATCAAGTTGTAATGTATAAAACATTTGGAAATGTGAAAGCTAAATTCAGAAATTTGTCATGGAGGTAATTGGTAATGGAAAAGGATATTATTAGTCATGAACTTGTACATGAACATGAACATTCTGAAATTCACCACACACACTCACACATGCATAATGGCGAAATGCACGTCCACGAGCATACTCACCCCGCATATACACACGGTCATGAACATGATCACCAGGCAGGTAAAGATCACGAGCACGAGCTTACACACCACGAGCATCTACATACACATTAATTTGTTACCTGGGTATCACGACCATTTGGTTCCGTACCCTTTCCACGCTTACAATTTCTATAGGTCAAGGCTGGAAACGTTTTTTCAGACGTTAGACCACCATCGTGCCGTTCATCTCTTTCCCCGCCCTTAACTTAGTGCCTCTTTTTCTCATCTTATCTATATAATTTAAAATAGCAAAACTCATGCGTATTAGATCAATTTGCTTTGCTGATGGGATAATTCTTCGAGTTCGTCATCAAGATCTAGAAGCTTCACCAGCCACTGAGAGCGTTGTTCCTTTTCTGATATGAATTTGCCTAAAATTTCTTCTCGCGCAGCCTTCAGCACTTGCCTCCGCTTTTCAATCTCGTGTAGTTTATCATTTCGAATCAAATTTCGCGCCTCCTTTATCTGTAAAGCATCTATCTTTCACTTTAAATTGGAAAAAAAGACCATGAAGCTGACTTTCGATTCAAGCCAGACCTCCATGGTCTAATTTAAATTACTCATTCTATTTAGAGCTTTTAATATACGAGCGCCCGATGCGACATCAAAAGCTTATATCCTTCGATCAACTTGAAAGCGTCACCAATGCCCACAACAACATTGGTGACAAATCAGGAGGTAAAAAGTATATTGTGCTTTGTTTCTTAAAGCCAATATACAAACTATGCTAGAGAATAAAAAGGTGTCACTAATGGCACCCCACCTTTGGTGTAAGACAGTTAGACATTGCAAACTTCTTTCTGTGTCTATTTTGAAGCTTTGAAAACTGTGGTGCTTTCAGCGATGCCTCCCAAATCACATGGGGATCACAACGATTTGATTCCGTACCCTTTCCACACTAACTGAAACCCCGTACGACTGAGTAATATTTTCTGCTGTCATCACTTCTGGACCGCCAGCGACAAAGACCTTGGTGTTCTGGAGTAACATAAATTTATCTGAAAAGCGCAAAGCGAGATTAAGATCGTGCATCACAGCGATCACCGCTATATTCTTCTCTTTGGCAGCGGTCTGGATGGTTTTCAGGACTTCCATTTGATTTCTCAGGTCTAAATTACTGGTTGGCTCATCTAGTAACAGGACCTCGGGTTCCTGTGCTAAAGCCCTAGCAATGACGACTTTCTGCAGTTCTCCCCCGCTCAGTTCATCTAAGTAGCGCAGAGCAAACTCCTCCAGACCTGTTTTTGCCAATACCCCTTGCACCAACGCCAAATCCGACGCTGTTGCCTCCCACTTAATGTAGGGTTTACGACCTAAGAGTACTGCGTCAAAGACGGTTTGTCGGTTACTCTCGTAGTTCTGCGCGACATAGGCCATCTTAAGGGCTATTGCCAAGCGACTTAGCTTAGACACTTCCTGCCCATCCAATAAAATGCTTCCCTTTTTCGGTGACAGTATCTTGTTCAAGGTCTTGAGCAGCGTGGATTTTCCAGCGCCATTGTTCCCTAGAATCGATAGAAACTCACCTCTCTGTACCGTAAAGCCAATATTTTCTAAGATTGGCCGGCTACCATATCTAAATTCGATCCCATTAACTGATAAGATCATCGCAATTTAGACCCCCTAACCAGCAGATAGAGAAAGAGCGGTGCCCCGAGAAAGGAAGTGACTGCCCCAACAGGCAAGACTACAGGCGCAATGATTCGTCTAGCTAGAGTATCGGCCGCCAGAAGTAACAGAGCACCCATCACCCCAGACGCTGGAATAAGAAAGCGATTGTCCCCGCCAATCAAGCGCTTTACGAGGTGGGGAGCCACGAGACCAATGAAAGCCATGATGCCCAGGAAGGAAACGACGGTGGCAGTGATCAAAGAAGCAAAAAACATCCCCCACTGTCTCGTGCTTTCCACGTTGACACCGAGACCCTTGGCAGTCTCTGCCCCACTATCCAGGGCGTTGTAATTCCAACGGTTAAACAAGAAAAAGAGCAAGGAGCCAAAGACGACACAGAACATAATTCCCAACTCCCCCCAGGATGCCCTCCCGATGTCACCGAAGGTCCAAAAAACGACAGCAGCAACATTCACATCGTTGGTGAAATACTGTAATAGCATTGTGGCTGCCGAAAAGAGAGATCCTAGGGCCACCCCAGCTAACACCATCGACTCCGGGGACACCCCCTTATATTGGGCCAGAAAGAGAATGATCATCGTCGTAAGCATGGCCGCTACGAAGGCTGAGATTGTGACAAGATAGGGGCTGTTAATCAGCAACGCACCTCCGCCAGTACTGGGAGTACTACCTGCACCCAACCCAATGATGGCCAGCGCAGCCCCGAAGGCTGCGCCTTGAGCAATCCCGAGGGTACTCGGAGACGCCAAGGGATTTCGGAGGATAGTTTGCATGACTGCTCCCGCCACCGCCAAACCGATCCCAGCGACCATGGCTGCCAACACCCGAGGCAAGCGGATGGACCAAATGATAATCTTTGACTGCCCCTCGGTTTGACCGAGTAACGTCAGTAAGACTTGCCAAGGCGAAAGCTCGGCTGAACCGGCACTGATGGCATAGAGGGCAAGCATTGCCGTCATCATCATCAGACCCAACATGATTATTTTTTTCTTCCAAGTATATCTCAAATAGTGAGTTATCTCGCCATCAGGCAGGGTTTCATCACGAACCAACGCTAATCACCTCATATCATTTTCCGAGCTCTAGCTTGATAAAACCACCTAAATTCCGTGCCATATCTGCATACAGGGGCTTACCTAGTAGAAACTGATAAATTTCATCGCTCTTTTTAATCGGATCGATGTCTTGGAACTGCTTAGGAAAAATTATTTTGCCTGCAAAATAGGCATCGGCAAAGGCTGTATCAATATTAGCAGAATAGTTATTATAAGGAATCTGGTTATAAACTTTCCCGTTCTTCACCGCCCGCAGGGACTGGTAGAAGGCCGGGTTTTTTTTGTAATCTTCTGTAACTAGCGCATACCCACCTGCATCAAGAAACAAAATATCAGGATCCCAACTGATCAGTTTTTCTTTATCAATCATGAAGCTTCCGCTTTTTCCAGTTTCATCAACTACATTTTTTGCTCCTATAAACATTAACGGTGGGTATTTGGCTTGAGTACTTTCTATCCCGCGTACACCTTTCATACTCACTGCCCCAACATAAACCTTGGCTTTTTCACTTTCTGGAACACCCTTTGTCCGATCTGCTAAATCCTTTTCATTTTGTTTAAGATAGGCCACAACGTCTTGAGCCCTCTTTTCCTTGCCAAGGATCGTGCCCAACATTGTCAAAGATCGATATAAATTTTCATCAAATGACGTTGTACTACTACTATAGCTTAGAACAACGACTGGAATCCCCGTCTTGGCTTGAAGTTGATTGGCCTTTTCTTTATCTACGAGGGTGCTGACAAAAATCACATCAGGTTTGGCACTAACTAAGCTCTCCTCATTCGGAGCCGTATCCGGGCCCCCCTGCCCAATACTGGGTAGCTTTAGCAAATCCGGATAAGCCATCGTATAGGATCTTCCTAGGTTAGGTTTCTTCTCAATCTCTTCAATACCGACCACCATGGCTGCTCCTTCGGTATAAGTCACCAACCGCAACGCACCCGGTCCGATCGCCACGACTCTTTGGACAGGGACTGCCACTTCAACTTCTCTGCCGACCAAATCGGTAATTTTTTGTTTCTGGGCTTGAGGCGTCGTCGGAACTGTTCCTGCTTCCTTCGTACCTGCCGTTCCTCCACATCCCGCTAAAAGCAACACGGACATAAGAATGGTCAAAAATACTGCTAGAATTCTGTTCATCTATTCATCGACTCCTTAATGTTAGTAAAAAATTAGACCATGAAGCTGACTTCTGTATTGAAGCCAGACCTCCATGGTCTAATTTTTTTATTCTATTATTACTGGCTTCTACGAAAATTTAGTAATTCCTGCTTACTTAAACAATTTTTTTAATTCGATAGTTTACAGAAATCATTATGGTGCATTATTATGGAGCGAGGCAAAATATTTTTAGCATAAATTAAGCAGGAATTCATCGGTAGTTATCGAATACTAAGACTAATCAGAAACCTGCAGGACCACGAAGGTGTTTGCAAAGACCATGGAGGTCTGACTTTGATAGTCAGTTTTTTGTGGTCTTTTTTGGTTTTCTCAATACGAAAGGGGATTATTTTGATGTGTAGAGAAAAAACACCATGGGAAAAATCCGTAGAATTTCATGGACATGAATGCCCAGGTCTGGCGATCGGTTTTAAAGCCTGTGAGGCCGCGATTAGGAAAATGGGTCTGCGTTTTTCTCCTGATGAGGAAATCGTCTGCGTTACCGAAAACGATGCCTGCGGTGTCGATGCCGTTCAGGTACTCACGGGCTGTACTTTTGGGAAAGGGAATCTTCTGTATAAAGGGACCGGCAAGATGGCCTTCAGCTTCTATAACAGATCCAATGGCGAAAGCTTAAGAGTGATCCTGAAGTCTTTCCAGGGAGAAATGGACCGTCAGCAACGTCAAGAATTTCTGCTCAACTCGCCTGTCGATGAACTCTTTAATTTCTCGAAGCCGACCTTTGAGCTGCCTGAAAAGGCCAGATTATTTACGACAGTAGTGTGTGAAATTTGCGGAGAAGGTGCTCCGGAGCATAAACTTCGCCTCAATGACGGCAAGAAAGTCTGTCTTGACTGCTTCAAAGACTATTCGAGAGGATGGTAATGGATGGAGCTTCAATACTTCGCAGATCTTTGGAGCGAAAAAACGACCACCAGCAAATCCGGAAAGGCGTTTTGGGACAACAGGGCAGCCGAGTTTAATAAATTAGTTACGCAAGGCCAGCCCGACGAACGTATTCGTAAAATAGTTGAATTTTTGTTTGATCATGGTCTGCTCGCAAAGAATAGCAGCATCCTAGACATTGGCTGTGGTCCGGGACGGTTTGCCGTAGAATTTGCAAAGCTCTCGACAGACGTTACCGGCCTAGACATATCTGACAATATGCTAGACTATGTGTTAAAGAATGCCGCAGCAGCTAACCTTACCAATACCTCCTTTAAAAACATAAACTGGGATGAGGTCAACCTTGATGACTACGGCTGGAGAAAACGGTTCGACTTGGTGACCGCGATCAACAGCCCCGGGATCCATAATCTGATCACTCTTGAGAAGATGATCGAGGCCAGCAAGGGCTACTGCTTTTTATCCAATTTTGTTGATCGCTCCGACTCTATACAGGATATTCTGCGCACGGAAATACTCAAACTTGATGAAGGAAAATTCTACACCAATACAGTGTACAGCATCTTTAATATCCTTTGGCTGACTGGCTATTATCCAAGCATTGCCTATGTCGATACAGATCGAGAACATGTCCGCACTGTCGAGGAAGCTTGTATTTATTATGGTACACTCTTTGAACCACAGGATAACTCCGGTGATAAGCAGAACAATTTAATCAGAGGTTACCTTAAAGAGGTCTCTGTCAATGGATTTGTGCGGGAAAAAGTTCGGACAAAAACCGCTTGGATTTATTGGCAAGTTTAGAGTCCTCTTTGATTATTTAAATATTGACACTCACCATTTCAATCCTTCGCAAAAAAGACCATGGAAATCACAGGCGCGCCTTACTGCTTGATGATCTCCATGGTCTTTTCTGATTATTTCAAAACGTAATGCCCACTGTGATACTTCAACCATTTCCCCATCATCATGAAGGGTCAATTTTTAATCGTTCCTCTACTTCGTTCACTAAGGCTTCAATCTGGTGAGGCAGAGGGCTACGGGGGACTCCCACGAGTAGAATATTTCCACGTTGTATCGGAAGCAATAATTTGACTGCTTTACTAGCCGAAATAGCCGTAGCCATCGTGGGTGTTATTTCCCCCAATAAACCATAGACCATCATTACGGCAATCGATCCTGCAATAATGTCTACCCGATCAATATTATAACAAATCGCGGACTCCCCTGAAGCTCCTTCTGTGGCTCCCGCGCGCATCATTGCTCCAGTGGCAAGTGCATTCGTTCCCAGCACGAGGATATCCAGTTCGGGAATTCGTTTGCGTAACTGTTCTACAATATGTTTCCCAATGCCACCGCCCTGTCCATCGATAACTGCTACCCGCATATTCCCTCCATACCTAATATGTTCACGCTTTTCTCCCCGACAAGCAATAACGCCCAGGCACATCTTCAAGGGTAAGCGCTTCAAAACCTGCCTCAGCAAAAATTGCCAGCATAACCTCCTCTTCCGGCAACAGACAGGTCTTGACTGCACCACCAAGGGATACATGGAGATCATTAATATACTCTCTGCTATGCGGATGCATTACAGTAACTCGTCCCCCAGGTCTCAGCACGCGAGCCATTTCCTGAGCGGCTTGCCTCAGATCATCAAAGTGCGGAAAGGCTGAGTTGCACACGACTTCATCGAACACTTGGTCCTCCAGAGGAATCTCCTCGGCAGCCCCCTCTAAGAACTCTAGATTTGGCCACTGATACTTCTTACGAGCTTCTGCCAACATTTGGGGGGCAAAATCTACTGCCACCACCGCTCCTGATGAACCTACGGCCTCGATCAACATTGGAATGAGTATACCTGTCCCGGTCCCCAGATCAAGAACCTTACTGCCTTGGGGCAACGCAAGCTCTTCTACCATATTTTTTATGCGGATTACTACTTCATCTTTAATAAGGGTATCCCACTCGGCAGCCTTCTCGTCAAAATAGGCTTTCTTCGGGCACATCGCGCCACCTTACTTTCTCTATTAAAATGGTAACTCTCACTTTCATTGACCTAGGCCTATCGCCCACCTATCTTATCCTACGGCTGAATCAAATTGAGTTTTTGAAATCCTCCATAATCCTTAGCCATCTGTTCGTAGATTGGTTTACCTAAGAGAAATGTATAGATATCCTCACTCTTCTTAATGGGATCGATATCCTGAAATTTTTCCGGGAAAATCACTTTCCCAGCGTAATAAGCGTCCGCCAAGGCTGTATCGATATTCGTGGTGTAAAAATTATAGGGGATCTGACCGTAGACCTGCCCATTCTTGACTGCACGCAAAGACTGATAAAAAGACGGGTTCTTCTGAGCGTCAGCAAGCACTTTGCTGTAGCCTCCTTCATCGATAAAGAGAATATCGGGGTCCCAGCTGATAAGCTTCTCACGTTCGATCATCAAGCTACCACTTTTTCCTGTTTCATCAGCGACATTACGAGCTCCGATGTTCACAAACGGAGGATATTTAGCCTGAGTGCTTTCAATGCCCTGGGTGCCTTTTACGCCTAATGCCCCTACATAAACTTTAGGCTTATCAGAGTCTGCAATACCCTTCGTGCGCTCTGCCAAATCCGCCTGACTTTTCTTAATATAGTTAATGACTTCGTCTGTTCTCTGTTGTGTCCCGATAACCTTACCGACCAGATCTAAAGACCGGTAAATTTCTTCTTCATTAAAGGTTGCCAATGGCCCATAACTCAAGACAACGACAGGAATCCCGGTCTTTTTCTGTAAATTATCTGCCTTCGCCTTGTCTACCAGATAAGCAATAAAAATGACATCAGGCTTAACACTCAGCAACGCTTCTTCATCTGGCACAGTATCTATTCCGCCCTGCCCAATCGTCGGCAGCGTCTTCAGTTCCGGATAGGCGAACATATAGGGTCTTCCCGTCGATACTTTCTTTTCCATATCTTCAATCCCAACCACTCGATCAGTTCCATTAGCGTAAGCAACCAGCCTTAACGAACCTGGTCCGAGGGCTACAATTCGTTGAGCGGGAACTTTTACCTTCACCTCACGACCAACTAGGTCAGTCACTAATTGCATTTCTGGATTGACGGTCCCCTGTGCACTTACGGCAACTTGGCCCGACTCCGACTTGTTAACTTCCTTTCCGGTTTGAACACCTGAACAACCCATCAGAACGATTCCTAGGAGCATCAAACTGAGAAACCAAGCGCTTCCCTTCATGATCTTCTTATTCATTTTTATAACACCTTTCCTTTCCTTTTCCCATCCTTATATACATCGTGACCTAATTCTTCAAATAACTATCTCTCTAAAACAATCACCCCTTCAATAATTAATATAAAAAAAACCATAGAAAATCACAGGCGCCGTCTTGCCGCCTAATGACCTCCATGGTCTTTAATACAATCTTCAGTTTCCATTTTCTAATCAATGGTTGATAGTAATATATTCTATAATTCTACATTAACTTATAAATCCCTGCTTTCAAATAAAAAATCGTGTAACGCCAGCGGGCCGATAAGCCGCTCTTTCCCTCCTCTTAGTCGGGAACAAGCGGTCTGGAACGATAGCCACGGCATACCACGCCTGTTACCCCACTATGCTAAAGCATGCTGGGATAAAGATGCTGGTATGCCGTGGCTTTTGGCATGACCGCAGTTATCCTGCTTTTGGCCCGCTTGACTTTGCTGCTGGGGTTTTACCCCACCAGACAAAGTCTTGCCGGCCGGTTTCGGCCGCTCGGAAAGTCTCCCCTAACTAGGCGGGGAGCCTTTCCTCACTAGGCTATAAATACTGGTCCTAGCTTATCTTCGATCAGGTGATCTGACCTTA
>CAKMJS010000124.1 GCA_927405585.1 uncultured Desulfosporosinus sp. | reverse complement strand
GTATTCTTTCGTCACGGGCAGCCCGTAGAGTTCTAATAATTGCTTGGTGGCATGTTCACTTAGGGATTGGTTACTTTCCCGAAGGGCGAGCTGAACTTTGGCTTGTCTGGCTACATTAATTTCGACTGAAGCGGGCTTTTTTCCAGCTACGTTTGAAATTAGCATAGCGGTATAACGTCCCCAGAGCTTTTACTGCCCGTGCTGGAGAGTGATAGAGAGGGACTTCCGCATCAATTAGGACATCAAAGCCCGGCTTGTAGCCCAGCCGCGCATGCTCCTTGCGGATGATGTTCAGCCCCAGGTTGTGGAAGGTACACACGGTGAGGCCGCGGCCTTCGCCACCCTTGAGCATGTGCAAGATGCGATCTCTCTCTTCTTCCAAATCCTCTAATTCTGCTACCATTTTAGCTTGCACAGAATGATATGGCCAGCGTCCTTTTAAATCCGTTAGCTTGGCCTCGACAATATTTAGTTGGAGCCTCAGCTCTTGTTCATCGTCATCTCGTAGATAATTACCCATTGGCTTTCTTCTCCTCTGTGACTCTAAACGTTATTGCACCATGCATACAGGCTTCCATACAGGTTTCACATTCCGTGCACAAAGCGGGATCAACCACGGCGAGCTGTGAAAACATCGAAATTGCTTGAGTCGGACAAGTGTTGACACAGCGCTTGCACCCTCGACACATTTTCTCCAAGATAAACGCTGACATCTCGTCACCCCCCCCAAGCTATCAGTACAAACGCAATATTCCATGCTTTAATTGTTTGTATCCTAAAGAGAAAACTTTATGAGAAACTCACGGTTTCTCACTAGCACCCTGCTCAGCCAAACCTTGGACGTGGCGCGTACGATTCTCCAGATGCGCCTATGTCACGACCGACGCTTTTTCCTCCGATATTAACAGACGTAAAACGTTGAGTAATTTGATCACTTCCACAATACGGGCAAGCCTGATAATCTTTTTGGCTAATACTACAAAATACAGAAAACCTTTTCGCACACTTTTGACATTCCAGATCGTAACTCGGCATTTCGATTACCCCCTATATACCCCGGATGGGTACTATATTTTTAATATATGCGCATCTCACTAATTTGTCAACCATTTTAGTGACATATTAACAACCTAATAAAACTCATTCTCCTAAAAATAAAAAAGGCAGAAAGTTTTCGAGCCTTTTCTCTGCCTCTCAGAATCTAGAAACTCTAAGGATTTTGCGCAGTTCGGTCATGACATCTATGGCAGAGTCTGCCCCTTGTTCCTCAGGGGTTTGCTCGCATTTACTTCCGATTACCAAAGGGATTTTAAACGGTTTCCCACTCACGCGACTACTCTGAATCCAATCATCTCCCATATGGCGTAAGAAGGGTAATTCTTCACCTTTAGCCGAGATTAGGATTTCATCTCCGATTTTCAAGGTAGGAAAGTTCGGATTGGCGAGCTGCTTTGCATCAGCACGGCCAAGTCGTTCGGGTTCTCAACCTTCTTCGTTAAGGGTAGTTTTTCCTGGGTGCCATGACAATCGAGACACGAGTGCAGAAGTAAATCCCCACCACTTTGATGACATTGACTCAGACAATTCTGTTGGAAGCCGATCTCATTAGGTCGTCCCTGTAAAGGACTGGGGTAAATATAAGCCGCTTGACCCCTCCTACGCCTATGCTTTAGTCACTGTTACAAAGGTCTCGCTTAAGGCTGACCCTCCTGAAAATGGATCAGTTATTGTCTTGTGCAACGCTGAATCACTCGCTCCCAGACCATAAGAAGCCTTAAGGCCCTTACTCACATGCCCAAATCCGCCGACCATAAAGATGCAATCTGGTCGTATCCCCTCTGTGACATAGGCCTTAATTGTTACTTTCCCAACTTCACTTTTCAAAACCACGTCATCATCCGTCTTGACCCCCAGCTTAGTGGCAACCGAAGTATGCAACCACGCTCGATTGACTGGAAAGACTTCCAAGAGCCAACGATTGTTCTGGGCTCTATTATAGCGTGTCTGTAATGGTATTTTTGTGGATTTCCCATTGACACAAACACATAAGAATAGTACAATAATTTTAATCCTATCCCCCCGGGGGGGAGTAAAAATTTTACCAGTTAAAGTAGGCACTAAGTGTAAATTGAAGAAATTGGGTGATGTTAATTTGGTTGACACCGAGAAAGAAGCCATAATTAACCGTTTTAGAATTATTCGGGGTCACATCAGCGGTATAGAAAAGATGATTGAAGGAGGAAAAGAATGCTCTGATATTATGGTACAAATGACGGCTGTAACCGCCTCCATGGCAAAGGTTAAGATAATGATTTGTAAACATATGGTTGAGCAATGTATAGATAAGGCATTAGTTGAAGAAAAAGATATAAAAAAAGAAATAACTAGAATACTTGATAATATTCTAAAGATCAGTTAGTAAAAATTATTGCCTTCATCTGAATTACACATCAAGAAGGCGGAATGGGAGTTAATTATGAAGAGAATATTAATTTTGGGGGCAGGTACCGCTGGAACCATGATGGCCAATCATCTTGTCAAGAAAGTTAACAAAAATGAATGGTTAATAACGATTGTCGATCAATATGAAAAACACTACTATCAACCAGGGTTTCTGTTCATTCCTTTTGGGATCTATTCGGAAAAAGACGTAATAAAAGAAAAAACTGATCTTCTTCCAAAGGGGGTCGAATATATCCAAGCTTCTGTAGAGTTGATTGAAGCAGAAAAAAAGCAAGTCATATTAGGCGACGCGAAAACTATCCCTTATGACATATTAATTATTGCAACAGGATGTGAAATTGTCCCTGGAGAAGTGGAAGGGGTAGACCAGGGCTGGAGAAAAGATATTTTCGACTTCTATACTATTGAGGGTGCAGTTGCCCTAAGGGATAAATTGAAAGATTGGGAAGGAGGGAAATTGGTTGTTCACATAAGTGAAATGCCAATTAAATGTCCCGTTGCTCCACTTGAATTTGTTTTTCTTGCAGACTGGTTCTTTAGAGAAAAGAAAAAAAATCGTAAAAAGGTGGAACTATGTTATGTTACTCCACTAGACAGTGCCTTTACGAAGCAGAAGTGTGCAGATGTCTTAAGTGACTATTTCCCACAAAAAAATATAGATTTAATTAAGAATTTCAGTGTGAGTCATGTAGATGCGGAAAGCAGAAAGCTTGTATCGTTGGATGACAGAGAAGTAACTTACGATCTTCTTGTAACGATTCCGGTAAATATGGGAAGCAAGCTGATAGCACGCTCTGATTTAGGGGACGATTTAAACTTTGTACCAACTGACAAACATACTCTTCAATCTAAAGCTTACGAGAATATATTTGTCATTGGGGATGCCACCGATATTCCAGCTTCAAAGGCTGGTTCTGTCGCCCATTTTGAAGCAGAAATTCTAACTGACAATATCCTAAGTTATATTAATAATAAGCCTTTAACTGCTAGCTTCGATGGTCACGCAAATTGTTTTATTGAATCAGGATACAATAAAGCTCTTTTAATTGATTTTAATTATGAGATTGAGCCTGTTGAAGGAACATTTCCCCTGCCTGGGATTGGCCCCTTTTCCCTCTTAAAAGAAACGCGAATAAACCACTTAGGGAAATTGGCTTTTAGACACATCTACTGGAATATGCTGTTGAAAGGGATTCCGATTCCTACTGTTTCGCCAGATATGAAAAAGAGTGGTAAGAAACTTGAAGGATTAGCGGTTGACGTTCAATCATAAAAATCACTAATAATTGGGGAGGATTAGCTATGGAAAAAGTAATTGCGGGTTATTCTGTAGACGTTACTGAAGAAGGATACTTGACTAATAAGGGTCAATGGAACAAAGAAATCGCCGAGGCAATCGCAAAAGAAATTGGAATTGACGAATTAACCGAAGGTCATTGGAAAGTGATTGAATTCATACAGAAGGATTTAGCTAAAACAGAAAAAATGCCAACTATTAGAAGAGTTAAAAATGCAGGCGGTATTGAAACCAAAGAACTATATAGACTGTTTCCAGAAGGACCTTTATTAAAAGCCACTAAAATAGCTGGATTAAGCAAGCCTGTTAGTTGTGTTTAACATGGAAGGGGAAATAAAAATGTTAAATAACGAAAAGATTAAAAAAGTTTCGATAGTTGTCTCCAAGGGATCTCTGGAGGGAATATACCCTGCCTTAATTATGGCTAATGGAGCAAGAATGCAAGGAATCGAAGCTAATCTATTTTTTACATTTTTTGGGATGGATGCAATCACTAAAAAGAAGATGGGCAATATTAAAGTTGCCACAGTTGGTAATCCGGCAATGGGTATACCCACTTTAATTGGAGCTATTCCCGGAATGTCGTATTTTGCAACTAGGATGATGAAGAAGCAGATGGAAGAATTAGATATTCCACCAATACCAGAATTTATTGAAATGATTGATGATGCTGGCGGCAAAATATATGCTTGCTTAGCTAGCGTAGACATGTTTAAATTGAAAAAAGAAGATTTTTGCGATCAATTAGAAAAGATATTGACAGTAGGAGAATTTTATGACATCTCTGCTGGAGGACAAATAATATTTACCTAAAAAGATAACGGGTTCTCCGACAATTGTTGAGGCAGCAGATATTTTAATGGAATATCTGCTGCCTTTTTTCATGAACCAGTCGAGGGGAACTTATACAGAGATATTTTATCTGGATAGCTAACCGCCTCTATTTTGTTCACTGATTGAGTTTCATTAATGTAGCTATGGCTCTATTTAGCACAGTCTCGAGGTTCTCCCCCTCTTCAATTGCATCGGCCATGCACGTTTTTGCGTAGCGTTGCGCAACAATTACCGAAACCTTATGCACCGCTGAACGAATAGCGACGAGTTGTAAGAATATCTCCTCACATTTCTTTTCTTCCTCCATCATTCGCTCTACCGCAGAAACATGACCACGCACTGTTTTAAGTCGTGCAATAATGCTTCGTGTTTCTTCTGGATCTACATTTTTCCCCATGGTCTCTCTTCCTTTCCCTATTTGAAATTTGTTTCTGATCGTGGGTAGCAATACTTGTACTTACAATCACACCCTTGGATACTTTGGATAAATATTACTTGCCACATTGACTAAGGCTTTTGTATAAAATTGTTATTAAAGTATTATTTCACCCGCTCCTAGGGGGGGGGATCTTCTTTTAGCATACAACTTAACAATATTCTGGTCAAGCAAGGGTGAATTATTATTAAGAATAACAAATAGTTGACAAATGTAAGTCATTCGGATATATTAATGACGAAAAGGCATACCCTATTGGGGTATAATATATTCCTTGGATTGAGCCGGAATTGAGTTTAGTAAATTGTTTTAAATGGCGTATTTCAAGTATTCATCCATAGAGAAATGAAAGGAGTGAGAATTGTGGAGGATTTATCGTTATTACGTGACGCTGATTTAGCACGACGTCTACAAACATTATCGCAAGAACTCGAGGAATTAGAAGAGGAAAAAGGCTATGTCTTAAGACAGACAGGACTTCATGTCTCTGGAGGGATGGTTAAAAAGTATGAATCTCAAACGATTATATTAACAGAATCTATTGTAGAGTTGAAAGCGGAGATAGATCGACGTAAACAGTAGGTATTAATACATGAACGAACATACCTCGAATATAAAGGCTCTTGTTTAATTTTTAATTAAACAAGGGCCTTTAGGTCGTCCAATAAGTTAATAAAATGATATTTTTAGATTTTCTTTTTGTCATGGTTTATTTGAATTTGGTCATCTAATTGTAAACCAATCAAATCAAAGGCAGCCGATTGATAATCTTCGATCTTACCGGCATCCGATAAGGCAACTAATTCTGGATCGATCGCTAGTTCTCCTAAGAAAGGAATCGAGCTGCGATGCGCTTCCTCCTCGCCTTTTGGCTTCCCGAAAATCTCGATCCGCTTCTTGCAATCCGGACACTCCACATACGCCATATTTTCAATCAACCCGTAAATCGGCGGAGAATATTTTCCCACCATTTTTATCGCTTTACGTACCACCATATTCGCTAGTGCTTGCGGACTTGACACGATAACGACTCCGTCTACTGGGAACGTTTGGAGTACTGTAATTGGCACATCCCCCGTCCCAGGAGGTAGGTCTATCAGCAGGTAATCTAAGTTACCCCAGTACACATCTTTCCAAAACTGATTAATAATTTGGGTAATAATAGGACCGCGCCATATAACAGGGTCATCTTCTTGAGCTACTAAGAGATTTAGCGACATTATTTTAATACCATCACGGCTTTTCGGAGCAATTATACCAGCGGGGCTAACTTCTACTTTTCCTGTTACTCCAAAGATTTTAGGTATACTAGGCCCTGTAATATCTGCGTCCAAAATACCTACCTTGTATCCCTGACGAGTAAGACTTACGGCTAACATTCCCGTTACTGAGGACTTACCAACCCCACCTTTACCGCTCATGACTGCAATTACTTTGTTAATATGGTTTGCTTTTTGAGCCTCGGTTTTTTTGGGCTCACTCGGACAACTCTCGGTGGTACACGTTCCTGCTGCTGAGCAGCTATTACACGCTTCACTCACGGTACTGCCTCCTTTTTTCTATTACCCACGTCTTCTCTCTAAAGAATACTACAGTTCTTTAACATATCGCACGAATTGCACATTTCAGCCTTGTCACTAGCTATGAAACAATAAGTGCCTTCAATCCTCCAGCAAGCTTTAGCTTCGTTGACTGGAACAGGGCTGTTTTGACGAGCCCCACCTTTGCAATTGCGCTTAAACCAGCAGGCATACATTGAAGTCAGATGTTTAACTCCTGCTATGTTCAAGCCCTTTTCATCCATAAGATATTTAATAAACTTGAGTCTTCTAACATCATTATTCGAATACTTTCGTTGATATCCCTGCCGGTCTGGACGAATAAGGTCATTCCGTTCCCATACCCTTAGTGTCTCGGGATGTTCTCCGATCAACTCTGCAACAGTACCTATGGTATAAAGCCCTTTATCATCATCAAACATTGTTTTGCACATCCATCGTGTTCGGTCTTGCTCCTGATTCATGAATCTGAGTCAATCTGCCCTCTTTCCAGGCTACAATGGCTTCCGTAAGTGTCATTGTTTCAGGTGCATTATAAGCTAAGATGTTCATAGCTTTGATCACCTTCAGAGCATTTACACCCAACCTGCCCGTGATTAAAACATCGACCTTTTCTTTCGCCACAAAATCTGCGACAACGATACCTGCACCGTCGATCCCGAGCACAGAGGGATTTGCTTTATAATCTCCCGTACCTTGTGGATCGTCAGAGTCGCAAAAAAGAAAGTACGGGCTACGACCAAACCGAGCATAAACGAAATTGCTAAAGTCGCATCCCCCAGTCGAAATCGCCATGTGCATCCTACTACATCCTTTCCACAATCGTAAATAATAATCGACCAACATCTAGTTAATCTAGCTATTAAGGCAATTCCCAGGATATCTAATAATTCGAGTATATGTTATTTATTAGGAAATATCAATTATTTTATTGATGTTAGTTCTCAAACTCCTCGTAAGTGATGTTTCGTGTTATCGAAGCATTCTTTAAATTGATAGATGAGCATCTTATAAAGTTATTAGAAGAATAATCACAATAAATAAGCAAGACCAGGAATGGATGCTAAAGAGCATTTCCTGGTCTTGTTTTTGAATTACGCTAGCTTCTTATCAATGTGAATCTTAATCTGTTCTGCTAAACGTTTAGCAATTTCATCGAAGGCTGAAGATTGATAATCTTCAACTTTACCAGCATCAGATAATGCAGCCAATGCAGGATCAAGAGGAAGTTCTCCTAAGAATGGAATCGAGTTACGCAATGCATCTTCCTCGCCTTTTGGTTTCCCGAAAACTTCTATTTTCTTTGTGCAATCTGGGCATTGCAGATACGCCATATTTTCTATCAAACCGTAGATTGGAGGTTCATAGTTTCGTACCATTTTAACCGCTTTTCGCACCACCATATTCGCTAAGGCTTGTGGACTCGTCACCATTACAACCCCATCTATAGGGAACGATTGGAATACCGTGATCGGCACATCCCCCGTTCCAGGAGGCATATCAATTAGCAGATAATCTAACTCACCCCAAATGACATCTGTCCAAAACTGATTAACGATTTGGGTAATCAGGGGTCCACGCAAAATAACCGGATCATCTTCAGTTTCTATCATAAGATTTAGAGACATTAATTTAATGCCATCACGGCTTTTTGAAGGAAGTATACCCGTCTTACTGACACCCGCTCTTGCCGTTACTCCGAAAATTTTCGGAATACTTGGACCGGTTACGTCAGCGTCTAAAACCCCTACTTTATACCCTTGGCGCATCAGGCTCACTGCCAACATGCTTGTGACCGAGGATTTACCCACTCCACCCTTGCCACTCATGACTGCAATTACTTTGCCAACGTGGCTCGCTTGTTGAGCCTCAGAAAGTTTTGGTTCACTAGAACAACTATCAGTGGTACATGTCCCTGCTGCGGAACAGCTATTACACGACTCGCTCACGGTAGTGCCTCCCTTTAATTTTACATTTTTCACTTGTTCTCTAGGGTTCTAACTCGAATTCATCTTACTCTCGAATTCATCTTACTCCCCATATTCTTGAATTGTCAATTTTGTCGTTATAGTAATAGTATTTGATTGGTGGCCTTAGAGTCTATGTTAGTGGCTACATTTGCCATGATCATGACTGTGGCCATGCCCGTGGTCATGATCTTGGCAAACTGACCTAGTACTGACAAAATCACCTGAGGCATAAGTCTTTGCCACTTCGACAACACTTCCTGAGGCCCCTGTAACCACTTCTAGCCCTATCGCTTTAAGTCCATTAATCATGCCTCCGCCAATACCTCCGCATACCAGCACTTCTACGCCATTACGCTTGAACATACTTGCTAGTCCTTCATGCTGATGTTGAAGACCTGCTGCACTAAGTAACTCTACAAAACGGGCCTCTTTTCCTTCAATTTCAAACACTGTAAATCCGGCAGCTTTCCCGAAATGGGCGTCCACTAGCTCACCGTTCGTTGGAATTGCTATCTTCGACATAATATATACCCTCCCAATCTTTAATTTATGATTATGATTTGCAACAACCTTGATGGCCATGTTCTCCGCGTTGTCCACCAGCGCAGGTCTGTACTCTCCCAGTGTCTAGTCTCTTCTTCTTCATGTTACCGCAAGTTGGACAGGCGATTTCAAATCCGTGTTCCCCCCCCGAAGTGCATGGCTCAACTTCCCAAACTAGTCCACAATCTGCACACTCAAACACTCTGTTTTTTATCAGATAGTTACCTCCCCGTATTATAATAGGTCGTCCTTCGACTAAAGCAGTCGCAAGTTTGAACCTAGCTGCACCTAGGATTCGCTGAAACGTAGCTCTGGAAATCCCCATGGACGCTGCACAATCAGCTTGATCCAAACCTACTTTGTCCTTAAGGCGGATGGCCTCTAATTCCTCGAGCTGAATTAATACTTCAGGCCAACGTGACTGTCCCTGTGGGATAAACGTTTGGCAGACTATTGTATCCTCGATAAGGCCACAACAACGTCGCCTCGACATAGTATCAGCTCCTTTTGAGCATATGCTCAATTTAAGTATATCCAAAGTTGTGTAATAAATCAACTAATACCCAAATTTCACTTCAAGACATGTGTAAAGCCCTATCCACAAAGGGATAGAGCTTATACGTTACACTTACTGATTAAGTTTCATAAGTGTTTCAATCGCTTTATTAAGCGCTCCCTGACGATCATCCCCTTGGTCAATCGCCTCGATTAAACAGGAGCTCGCATACCGTTGAGCAACTATTACAGACGTTTTATGCACGGCAGAACGAATAGCGACCAGTTGGAGCAATATTTCCTCACAACCCTTGTCTTCCTCAATCATACGTTCAACTCCAGCTATATGACCTCGGACAGTCTTAAGTCTAGTTAGAATCTGTTTTACTTCTTCCGAGTCTACCTTTTTCACAAGGGTTATCTCCCATCTTTTTATGATTTACTATTTGCGATAGAGTGTATTGTATTTTTCATAACTTTTCAAGACACGGCCCACATAATCCTGTGTTTCCTTAAAGGGAATATCCTGAAGTCGGATATTATTCGGGTCAATCTGCCCGCCATTAATCCATTCTTGAACATGACCTCTTCCACCGTTGTATGCAGCAGTGACTAAAGTTGTATTATTATTAAACACTTTTTGCAAACTAGCTAGATACCAGGTTCCGTATTGAATATTTTTCTCTGGTATGAGTAAATCCTCTTCCTTATAAGATTTATCTCCAAGACTCTCCGCGATTGATTGAGCTGTACTTGGCATAATCTGCATTAACCCTTTTGCACCTTTATTTGACTCAGATTTCGAAAGAAACTTACTTTCTTCTCGGATTACAGAAACAACAAACAATGGGTCCACTCCGTACTTTGCCGCATAATTTTCTATGATTGCCCGGTTAGGGTAAGGATAAATAATCTTCTCAAAGCTTGAAATATTTAATATACTCAGAGCGGCAAGGATTGCTATCACAAAATATACTATCATTTTGCCCATTGTCCAACGTTTCTTCCGCATTTTTACCAACACATATCCTCTTCTCGTTTAGGATGAATGTATGAATAAATTCACTCATTCATACATTAGTTTAATTTATTAAAGATTCTTTCCCATATTATTTCAAGCTGACGCTCGGTCTCCAACTCGCTTCCAGAGTTATCAATCACTACATCGGCGAGCTGACGTTTTTCATCTAATGAGCCTTGTGCAGCTATACGAGCTTCCACCTCAGACAAACTTAACTTGTCCCTCTCAAGAACGCGTAAAATCTGAAGCTTCCTTGGTACCCACACAACCCATACTTCGTCAACAAACTTCTCAAACCTGGCTTCAAGGAGCAAAGGCACATCCCACACGCAAAGTTTTGCTCCTGTATCCCGAAGCGCTGTTTGCTCAGCCTTCATACATTCTATCACACGAGGATGTACTATACGTTCTAGGCGCTTTCGTGCATCCTCATCGCTAAAAATCAGAAGACCGAGTTTTGAACGATCAACTTTTCCATTTTCCCCAAGGATTCCTGACCCGAATTCTCGGACCAGTTTTGAAAGGGTCGACGAATCCGATTCCAACAAACGGTGAACCGTTTTATCAGCATCCAATACAGGTGCTCCATGTTTATTTAACCACTGGGCAACCGTGGATTTGCCGCTGCCAATCCCACCTGTAAGTCCGATCGTCAACACTTACCTCACCTCAGATCAATTTACCCAGTCCGATCAATATTAAAACAGCACCCGGTAAATATTCAGCTTTAGAAGTCCAGTTTTCTGGGATTTTGCCGGCCATCTGTTGGCCTAAACGCAACATCAGCATTAGGGTTAAAGCAACGATTCCAATGATCGAGAAGGTCATACCCGCCATCGCGGCACCAATCCCAGTGGCAAAAGCGTCCAAGGCCAAGGCACAACCCAGTAAGAAACTCTCTCGAAGACTAATCACACCAGAGCCATCGACATCAGCGATATCCGGCGTCTTCAACACCTGAATCACTAATCCAAAAAAACTTAACTGGAATCTGAAAACTGGTTCCAGTACAGGCTTCTGAAGAGCTACACTCATAGCTGGGACCGCTTCAGGGAAAATCTCCCGGTTACGGTTCCATATCGCTCTACCCATTTGAAAAACCCCTAAAGTAAGCAATATTGTAGCTCCCAATAACCTTGCTGGAATAATCCTGAGCCATAACGTGACCCAACTTCCAAAAAGCATGGATATTCCCATGGCAAAAACTGTACACAGTGCAATAGCGATAAGAGAACTCATTGGTATACGAATACGGCGTAATCCGTAAGCCAATCCGACGCCAAATCCATCCAAACTTAAAGCCACTGCCATAAGCATAGCTACCCCCATATATGTATCCCTCCACCTTGCGACTTCAGGATAATATATGGGTTTGAACTCGATTTGGTGAAATGAACTACTCGCTCCCAGCAATCCATTCCTCTAAGACAATATCTCGACGTTTCTTCACTGTCTCAGATTCTTCATGAAGTTTCATAGCTAATTCATAATTTGTACCCGCTAAAGATAGTTGAGCTTCTAAAGATTGGAGCATCACTTCTAATTCTTCGATTTCCAGTTCTAGTTGGATCATCCGCTTTTTTTCTCGTGCCAGATTGCGCGTTTCTTGCTGGTTTTGATAACTCGATTTATCGCTTCGTTCGACTGTTCCAACGACCGCCTCCTCTTGTTGTCTATATTCCTTGAAACCCGTGTAATCTCCTTCGTAAAGGGAGAGTCCCTGAGACGTGAGTTCCGCAATCTTATAAACGATTTTATCAAGAAAATAGCGATCATGGGAAACTACGAGCACGGTTCCATCATAGTCTTGAAGGGCTTCTTCAAGCACTCCACGGGTTTCCGCATCAAGATGATTGGTCGGTTCATCCAATAATAATAAGTTTCCTTGCTCAAGAAAAAGTTTGCATAACGCTAAACGACTCTTTTCCCCTCCGCTCAGAACAGAGACGAGTTTAAAAACATCGTCATTTTTAAAACCAAAACGAGCGAGAAGACTTCTGATCTCCGGGTCTTTTAGCTTTGAGACCTCTCGGATTTCGTCCATCACCGTTCCTGAAGTACCTAAGTTCTCATGTTCTTGGGAATAGTAGGCAACTTTTACATTCGCGCCTAAGCGTATGGTTCCCGTAAAAGAGACCTGATCAAGAATCGCCTTAAGAATCGAGGTTTTGCCAGTCCCGTTTTTACCCAATAAGGCCACCCTGTCTCCTCGTCGCAAATCCAGATGGACGTTCTGAAAGAGTGTTCGGGTCCCAAAAATGATGGAAAGACTCTCAATTAACAAAACACGATCTCCACTACGGCCACCACTTTGCAGCGTGATAGAGAGTCCATGGTCTACCTTTGTAACCTGAATTGGCTTTAGCTTCTGAAGTTGACTCTCCCTGCCCCGTGCCTGTTTGGAATTAACCCCCGCCTTATTTCTGCGCACATACTCTTCAAGTTTTGCAATTTTATAGGCTAGACGTTCGGCTTCACGGCCAATTGTTTTATTTTCCAAAATCTTTAAGAGCTCGTATTCTGAATAATTTCCTGTATACCCTTTTAGCCCCCCGTTTTCTAAGCAAAAAACCCGAGATACTGTACGATCTAAAAAGTAACGATCGTGAGATACAATGAGTAGGGCCCCTGGATAATCTCGCAAATACCCTTCCAACCACTCTAAGGCCGATATATCCAAATGATTTGTTGGCTCATCTAAAATCAAGAGCTCGGGTGACCTGAGTAATAGCTTGCATAAGGCTAGCCGTGTTTTTTGCCCCCCGCTCAATGTGGTGACCAAAGAATTCATCTCTGCTTCCAGACCAAGTCCCGCCAAGATTCTTCGGACCAAGGCCTCGAGAGCATATCCCCCTTGGCTTTCAAATGACTCTGTCAAGGCTGCATATTGCTCCATAACTTTCTCACTGGGCGTAAGAGCCATCGTTTCTTCTAACTGACGCAACTGTTCCTGCATTTGCAGCAAATCGGCTCGTTCACGGATCACGCACTGAAAAACGTTCCCCTCATCCTCGACAATTGGAGTTTGAGGGAGGTAGCCGTAAGAACCAAGGATTTGTACTTCTCCACTTTCTAAACGCACATCCCCCAAGCAGGCCCGAATCAGAGTAGTTTTACCTGCACCATTTGGACCAACCAGTGCCGCTTTTTCCCCCTGTTCTAAAGCAAAACTTATCCTTCGAAAGAGCGGTTCACCAGATATATCGACGCCGCAATCTCGGCAAAACAAAACACTCATTACTCAAGTTAACCCCTTTATCTTAACGGATGCTCCCGCGTCATTAACATTTTCCGATAAATTTACTATATCATACAGGCTGTTTTCTAACAAACTCTTGGTACTTCATAATGAATGATACATTATCATTGGCTCAGAACTGTAAACCCTAACCAGACCATAGTCACTACATATGGTATTATTAAAATCCATGCTAATTTATGTTTCCCGAATTTGATAGCTATTGCCGATCCAATAAAGAACATGGGAAGTGCATACATTATGTATCTAAATATTGGAGAGGAACCCAAATACCAAGAGATTGGTATCGAAAAAATCGTTCCTAAAACTATTAGTAATATCCTCTTGGTATAGATTCCAATACTTACAAGAACAAGTGCTGTGATTATACCAGGCCAGCCAATGAGCACTATTGCCAATCCAGAAAGTATTGTCATATCAATTCTCTCCCTCGTCGAGCTTTTTCAACTTTGAAGGATAACTGCTATAGCCAAGCACTAAAATAAATGCGATGACACCAAGTAATTCCATATCTTCCTCCTCTACACTACCGAATACCCATATAATAATTTATTTTCTAATCATAACACAATTACGCTCCAACAATAATTGCAATTTATATGTGGCGGCAATCTACTACTTGAACCTTCCACTCAAATAATAATGTATATAAGCTCACCTCCCCAATAAGATTAGATAAAACTTATTGGGGGGTTAAGGTGAAAAAGCATTTTTTATTAGGAATGTTTCTTGGCTTTTGCTTAGCGGTAATTATGCCAGACCCTTTGCTTTCGGTTAATAGCTACAATAATACTAACGTATTAAAACATATTTATGTGACTCAACTTGTCGCACCTCTTCCCCAATCAACTAAAGTTAAGGAAACTCCTATAATGGAAAGAGGACAACTCCAGTATAGTGTTTACCTAGAAGATCCAACAGTATTAATTAGAGGCTATATACAAATATGGGACCTAGCTGACCTTGAAAATTATTTAGTTAATAGCAAAAGAATTAGCACTTTCGATTTTCACTCTTACTCACTTAAACCTATAAAAGTAGCCAATGATAATGGTTATTTAACCGAATGGACCGCATCTTTTGGTGAAAGTTACAGGATTTCGGGGGTGGAGTACTGGTTGAGAAAACCAGCTACAACCGAGGTATTAAGAATTTCCTTTCTCACAGATATAACGCCATTTTCGAAAGAACAGATTGACTATATTGATAAAGTTATTAATTCAATAATTTGAAACCGGGGTCCTAGCGTTTCCTAATGATGTGCCGTTCCAGGCATTCAGAAGCCCAGTAATTCTATCCTTGCCCTATAAAGGTTATGTGAAGTCGTCCCAAGAATATATATTCAAATCCCTTTGAAAGGCAAATATTACGTTTTTTTCTTTAAAACCATTTCGAGTATATAACCGCTCTGCTTCTTGGTTGTTAACACGAACAGATATCTGAATATGGCAAATGCCCTGATGTTTAATGGCTTCGTTTGCGACTCGGCTAATTAATAGTGATCCTATGCCTCTGTTCCTTGATTCAGGGGAAACATTTAAAAAGCAGAGTTCTGCAAATTCATCTGCGACAAATATTTCAAAATATCCATACCCAATTACACGTTTGGCTAGTTCTGCTACTAGCAAACGATTAACGTGGTTTAATCGTTTGACCACCTCTGACCCTGTAAAATAAGCAGTTGTTGGATGGATTTGAATGAATTCGTTAAAGTCACTTGAGTGGTAATCACGGATGATTATCTCCGGATTAGTCACTTCCTTTAAACCAGTAAAACTTTTCTTTTCTAAAATTAAAGTTTTTTCTGCATTATATAAACTAAAGTCGTTTGTTTCGTACATTCGTTTACAATTCACATTTGCATTATAAAAAGACACTTTTGCCATGCTAAAATGAGCAGGTATTATTGGTTTAAGTGCATTTAGCAAATTCATTGCTACTTCATTCCAGTTATTTAGCGTGGAAATGTAAGGTCCTAATAATCTAAAAGCATTTTGATCTTCTGATACATAAATACCTAAGAAGCCGCAAACTACTCCCCTATCCACTGCTATCAAACATCTTTCGTTGAAGGATGGTGTTAAGGCCATCAGTTGTGATTTAATTTCGTTCGTTGAATAACCTAACCACGCTACAAAACTCTCATCTGCGTTCTGATACGACGAAATAAAGCGAACCGTTTCATCCAAGGTCTCCTGGCTTAAGTTGCTTATAAGTATCTCATTCATAATGAAGCTCCTATTAATCTCAAAATAATTGACCACTTTTTGCTTGTCTTCGCTTTTTGGGCTTTGAGTGTTTAGTTCTAGATGCAACTAAAGCCTTCCGAGCCCAATCCGCTAACAGTTCTTTGCCTTCTAATATTTCAATGGGAACTTCATAATATGGCATGAGCATGGGTTTATCATCAAATGGCTGGAAAGGTTCCATTCCAGCTTGTTCATAGTCAGACCTATTAGAGTCGTCCACCTTAAAATATAGGACGTCATCTGCAAGTAATCCGAAAATCAAACCGTCATAGTAAATGCCAGCACCGCCAAACATCTTTTTAACCGAAACGTTACCTAGCTTTTCAAGTTGGTCTACTACATATTCTTTGTAACTCTCGCTTATTGCCATGATGTCACTCCCAGTCTACGTTTATTGTTATTATTCTAAATGTTCTTCTTATTACAACTTAATAGCCAAATTCCAATAAACATGCATACCATGCTTACCGCCCAAAGGAGTGCAGCGGTGGAATCAACTTCGTTTTTATTTTCATTTGTTTTACACCTTCACCTAAAGTATTTTATCCGTATGACTTGACATGATTTGGAGATCGAGTCTGGATTCCCACCTATTTTTTGTCCAGAATCCAATACCTTGCTCGTTTTCACGGAAAACAAATATATGACACTTGTCAATTCCAGCTAATTTTAGTCGTTGGAAGCAGTTGCTAACCAGTTCCTTTCCGAACCCTTTTAATCTCTGGTCTTTTCTTATTGCAAGGTGATATAGGTATCCTCTTCGACCATCGTGGCCACACAAAATCGCTCCAACCAATTCGCCACCTTTTTGTGCAACTAGGCTGAGCTCCGGGTTCCTGTGAAGAAACCTTTTTATGTTTTCTTGGGAATCAGCATCGCTTAGTCCGATTCCTTCGGTACTTTTCCAAAGCTTAATTACCAGATCATAATCTTCGATATTCAAATTTCTAATTGTTACTTGGTTCAAACTTACCACCCCAAAAACCTAAATTTTTGTAAGGAGACCATATAACCTTTCTTTAGTTGGCGGCGTTAATCAGGACAAATCGTTCAATTGCTTGCTTTTTATTATCTAAAAAGAAAACATTATTTCCATTGTTACTTTCATAAATGAAATCTCTTAGACTCTTGCTTTTGTAGGAAGAAAAATCACCTAAGATTGCAATCTTCATATCGTAGTTAACAAACTTTTGCAAAATGTCTCCGGCCACTTAGTGCTCAGGTCAAAAAAGTCCTCACATATTGCTGTCTTATTCAAAATCACGAGGTTACATCCTGTTTCGTACCCAACTGTTGCTATAAAGTCTAGGGCTGACTGAACGTCTTTTATCAAGATCTTGTCACTTGTTACCAAAGCAACATCTAGCCTATTTTCTTTCAAAGTTTCAATTCTCACAATTATCCTCCTTCTCAACCTGTATCTTCATCGAACCGAATACCCATAGCCCCCATAAAACGTCCAGAGTTTCCCGACGCGTCCCTATCACATTCATCATTGCTTAGTGTCGGGAATCCTCTGTAAGTAAAGTAGCGCTTCCCCATAGGAATACATTCAAATGCTTATATTAGGAACTTGTATAACGATACAAATCTCCCTTTGATATTTGAGGGAACTTCTTCAATAAATTGAGCGCCTATTCTGTCGTAAAATCCCTTTGCATATGGGTCTGAAAGAATATGTAAGCTAGTAATATTTTTGCTTCTACATAATTCCTTAGCGAATGATATAAGTTTAGTGCCTACTTTTCTCCCTATATAATCCGGATTGATAAAAATATGATCTAACCAATAACCCTTTCTTATCAGAAATTCTCCCGTTTGAAAATCGTCTTTAAGTTCGGCTATTGAAATAAATCCAACTACATCATCTTCAACCATTGCAACATGAACTTGATTATTATTTATGTAATCAAGAGTGATCGTCAATTCGTCCTTCCACACTCCGTAATACTCTTCAGGATATTTCCAATATCGTTTTGCTGCAAATGAAATAGACGTAAGGATATCGCTATCTACAACGTCAGCAGGCCTAATCATAATATTCATTTGCCACACCTCCACTTACTTTATTTCCACAATAGGGATGCTTTACATAACGTTCTGAGGTTTGCGGCGCGTCCCAATCGCTTGCAACTTTGCAAAGTGTCGCAAACCCTCTGTTATATAAAGTTGCGCCCCCAGATGCTCACCAGGGCGATAAACCCAAATATTAATATTATTATTCCTGAGAGTTTATTTACCCATAGCAACCTATTTGTGTCAAATCTCTTTCCGAGTACATGAACAGTTGAAATTAAAGTCAACCACCATAAACCTGATCCAACAAATACTCCTATCACTAATATTGACGACGATAAATAGTTGGTTTGAATTGTTCCTATCCCCAATCCAGCAAAGACAGCCACAAAAGAAATGATCGTCATTGGGTTTGTAATTGTAAGTAAAAAGGTAGAAAAGTAATTCCCTATTAGGCCTTGTTTATTAGACGATACCGACTCATCTGATGGTTTTGTTATAATTGTCTTAATTCCTAAATAACAAAGAAAGAGTCCTCCAATAAGCCTTAGCCAGATTTGTTGACCTATTAAAAAGTTTGATATACTTGTTAACCAAAACTAGCGATCATTCCATAGGTAGCATCAGCTGTGGCCGCACCTATTCCTGATAAGAAGCCAGATAATCTCCCCTCTGTCAATGTCCGCCTTATACATAGAACTCCAATCGGGCCAACTGGCGCAGCAATTGAAAAGCCGATAATTATACCCTTAAT
>CAKMJS010000123.1 GCA_927405585.1 uncultured Desulfosporosinus sp. | reverse complement strand
CAGTGCCCGTTGGCCCTAGTCATCAGTGACAACGAGTGGGCGATATCCTCTATTTTAATGTCTTCCTTTACCGGCTCTAGAGGAAAGAATTTTACTTTTGAGTATGTCAATATGTAATCGGACACATTTACCCACCACTTTTCAAGCGCCAACGCCCCCGTGACAATATCAACCTGTGACGCTTCATCCATAATTACATAGTCAAACAAATAGTTAGCACTGGCACAGCTTCTTAAAGAATGTGTCGTGCTCAAAACAACAGGATATTCTTGAATGAAGGAACCAAACTCTTTCCACAACGATTCCTTTGTGAAGATCACCCGCGCATTAGAGTTAGAAAATCTCACAGCAAGTTTTGCTTTGAAAAGTCTCATAGAATTGTCGGTATATTCCTTTATTACCCTATCGAACTGAAAGCTCTCAAGTTGCTTTGTTAATTCCTGAATCCGCTCACTTAACTCCTTTACCCTGCGCTCATAATAAAGCTTTTGGAAAAAAGCGATCACCTTTTCGTTTGAATTCTGATAAAAAGAAAAACTAACAATTCCGTAACGCAACAGATTCATTAATAATGTATTTTTCGCTAAGCACATATCGTAATCCTTTTTTTGGATTTACTAAATAATGGTACAATGATTAACTCCTTGGGTACATGGGGGGATGCATTAAAAAACTTACCTATAACCAATTGGTTTAGGTAAGTTTCTTTGGCTAGTTTCGATACAATTCCAATACTGGCTTATTGGACGGATGCCGCAAGATCACTCAACCGTGAACGTTTTTTGACTCATAATCCTAGAGGAGTTTGAACTTGGGTCGTAATTGACGCTTACGTACAAGCTTAACAATAAGTGAATAAGTTGGTGTCAGGCACGAGCAGGATTCTTAATCGCCTTATCCCTTGAACTGCAAGATCTGCGTCTCGAACAACCCTTCCTCCCAGGCTTCGGCAGCCATTCTCGGATACATATCAGTCCATTCGCTGTTTTCTCCTGCTACCGCCGCTTTCATGTTTTCAATAGTATTCTTTTTCGGTACTTCAGACGACTGGGAAACCGATATACTCTGATATGTATCCAATTTGCTTATCTGTTAGTGAAGTAAACTCTGTGTTTTTAGTTGAAGTGAACACACAAGTTCCTACGATCCAAGCAAAACGATCATCATAAAAGTTGTTTCCTAACCCTTGCGATACACCTTTTTCGTTACATATGCACACTATATCATCTGTTATCGGCACAATCTCAATAAACTCTCCAACTAACTCTTGTAAGTCCTCAAGAGTGCCTTCAATCTCCTTCAACTGTAAAGGCTGATTGATCGGTTCTCTAATTAATACTCTCATCCCTATTACCTCCCCTAATTCCAGATTCAACCCACCCAGCAAATCACTTAATTACCTGATTCGAATACCAAAGACTATCCAAAAACAGCTGGATAATAAGTGACCCAGCCTCCAGCTAAATTCCTAACATTGGTAAATCCGTGTTGAGTCAAAATCCGATAAGCTAAATAGCCTCGTAACCCTATCTCACAGTAAACCACGATCTCCTTATCCTGGGGAAGTTCCGCTAAGCGGCTGCGCAGGTTATTTATCGGTATATGCAGTGAGCCGGGAATAAATTTTGCTCTTCGTTCTTCTTCGTCCCGTACATCAATGATACATATATCTTTCGCTTTAAGTCTACTCATTTCTTGCCATTGGATCATCCGAACATCACCATTAATAATGTTTTCCGCCACGTAGCCGGCCATGTTAACAGGATCCTTAGCCGATGAAAAGGGCGGAGCATAGGCCAGCTCGAGTTCCTGTAAATCATACACAGTGCCTTGTTGACGGATTAACCCAGCGATGTCATCGATCCGTTTATCTGCACCCTGAGCTCCGACAGCTTGGGCACCAAGGACTCGACCGTCACTAGGATCAAAGATCAGTTTAATGGATAATCTGGTTGCTCCGGGATAATACGCAGCATGGGAATTGGAGTGAGTAAACGATACTTCATGAGGAATTCCTAATTTTTTGAGCATTTTTTCATTAGCGCCGGTCGACGCTGCCACTAAATCAAAAACCTTGGCAATACCTGTACCTTGGGTACCCTTATACTGGCTATCCCGACCAGCGATAACGTCCGCAACAATGCGGCCTTGCTTATTGGCAGGCCCGGCAAGAGGCAAGAGCGCTGCTTGTCCTGTTACTAAATGTTTTACCTCAATGACATCGCCAACAGCGTAAATATTTGGGTCTGATGTCTGGAGTCTTTCATTAACTTTGATTCCGCCTAAGTCCCCGATCGTCAGCCCGGCTTCCATAGCTAATTTAATTTCAGGTTTTACACCAATGGCCAAGATTATTAAATCAGCTTGAACTTCCCCGCCGCTTTGGAGGGTAATGAGGGCCCCTTTCTCCTTTTTAGCAAAGGACTTTACTCCATCTTCCAAAATGAGGTTGAGTCCCTTGTTGAAAATGTGCTCATGGAGAATTGCCGCCATTTCATAATCCAGAGGTGCCATTACCTGATTGCTCATTTCTATAATCGTTGTATCTACTCCTCTGGCATGGAGATTTTCGGCCATTTCCAAGCCAATAAAGCCACCACCTATGACAACAGCTGTTTGAGGTTGCTGCTCATCGATATATCGTTTAATCAGATCAATATCTGCAACATTACGCACAACAAGAGCTTCGACGTCATTGATTCCGAGAATCGGCGGACGAAGCGCAGCTGCCCCAGGCGCAAGGATCAATTGATCATAGGATTCTCGATAGACCTTACCATTCTTTTCTCGGATTTCGACGACTTTATCCTCAGGAAAAATACGGGTAACCTCACTATAGATTCTGACATCAATTTGAAAGCGATTTCTCATTGCTTCAGGCTTTGATACCAGAAGAGCCTCCCGCTCATTGATAACTCCACTGATATAATACGGTAAGCCACAGTTCGCGTATGAAATATGTTCTCCCCGCTCAAAGATAATGATTTCAGCCTCTTCATCCAAACGGCGCAAGCGCGCTGCAGCACTGGCTCCTCCTGCGACTCCGCCAACAATAAGTACCTTTTTGCTCATCACTACTTCCCCTTTATCTCATAGATTTATCTCTAAGATTACATAACTTTGTTAAAATAATAACATGATTCATCGGCAATTTACAATGACAATGCTATAGATATCTTGCGGGGTCGTGCTCGGACATTCATTTATCCTGCCTTGGCGTGCTCACTGTTGAATGAGGGCCATTCTTTTCGGCTTTCCATATACATATATCAACCGATTTCCCGTGATAGCTCCACCTATCCTTGAGATGAACGTTTTTTATCTCATAATTCTGGAGGAGCTAGAACTTGGGTCATAATTGACGCTTACGCACAAGCTAAACAATAAGTGGATAAGTTGGTGTCAGGCACGGAAGCCTTATTTACCGTTTACGGTGAAAGTGTTAGCTGTTTTCATTTTCTGCTTTTTGGGCTCATTTAGCGTGTTTTTACTCGATAGGCCAAAGTCTATTTGTATGGTTGATAACTCTCGTTAGGAAAAATGACTAGCAGTGGTTTTCTTTAAATCTACTATTTATAGAGAATCTCCTGTTCGATACTATTTAAGTACTCATCGAGTTTTGATGATAGAACATCCGTAAGTTCATTTCCTGGTAAGACTTCTTTGGGCTCTATCCCAAAAATGATAACTTCTGCGGGATACTCTCCAAGTTTTCGGGATAGAGCAAGTACCCTTAATAGATCTCCTTCATGAAGAGAGAGTAGCTTTAAATCTTTTTTAGAACATATATCATCTGGTGTAAATCTTCGCAGAGTTCCTGGCACTTTCCCCATAAAGGCACAGTCTACAAAAACTACTTTTCGTTTATGAGCTATCGCATGTAAAACATTGAATCCGGAAGTTCCTAAATCTAGAAACTGAACAGCGGGAACCTTGCGTCTCTCAAAACGATTCCTTAGTAACTTAACCAGATGGACTCCGATTCCCTCATCTTTCATCAATGGATTACCTAGACCAATAACAACTAGATTCAGCATTTTAGACAAACTCCACATTCAAATAGTGCGTTGAGCAAGATATGCAGGGGTCATAGGAACGGACTAACATTTCCATTAACAGACGAATCTCATCTTCACTTCGCTCTATAATTTTAGGAACCAATGCTTCTAAGTCTTTTTGGATATTCCCATGATTCTGGTTCGTGGGAATACAGAGATTTGCGGATGTGCAAATCCCTTGTTGATCAAAAACATAACGGTGAAAAAGAGTCCCACGAGGAGCTTCGATACAGCCTACTCCTTCTCCGGCTCGTGGTTTTACCTTTGGAACCTCATGCCTTAGGCCCAGTACTAACAGTTCCTCAATTAATTTTAGTGAAGACTCCACAATATACGCACACTCCACAAGTTGGGCAATATTATTCAAGTAAGGATTGGTGCATTTAGATTTTAGCCCAAACGTTTGGGCAATATCTAAAGCTAACGGTGTGAGATAAGCCGAGTTTAAATTGAAGCGTGCTAAAGCCCCAACAGCATATGAATCTCGGTTCCAGCGTGTCCATTTAGCAGTTGACTGAGGAGATACATATTCATTAGCCACAGATTCGAATTCGCTGACAGGAACTGTTTTATCAATATCTGTGCTTCCGATCGAACCGTGGTAAAACGCATATGTCTCAGGATAAACCAAGGCGACATACTCTGTATCACGCTTAAAATCCGGTAGCTTATCAGCCAAACTTAAAAGTACACTGACTAAGGTTTTAAGGTCTGGAATGATGTTTAACAGTATGGTATAAAGTTCCCTAAGTTGACTTTCAGTCGGAATCTTACTAAATCCGCCGGGTTTGAACGTAATTGGATGGGTCGTCCGCCCTGCCAATAATTCGGACCATTGATTAGCAATCCGATGTAAACCAATGACAACTTTAACAACCTCAAAATGGCTTTCTACCAATGGGACCACTGATTTTACTCCTAGTAAATCCGGTGCTACTAGATAACCTAGATGAAGAACATGGCTTTGCATTAACTCCGAATAATGAGTGAGCAACCTGAGCTTTTCGGTCTGCTCAGACACCTGAATCTTCATGGCGTCTTCAATCCCTTTAATACAAGTCAGGGAGTGAGAAATTGAGCAAATTCCGCAAATCCGGCTAACAACCGTTTGAAGGTCTTCCCAGCTTCTCCCTCTGACCATAGCCTCGAAAAGCCGCGGTGCTTCAGGGACTTGCCACTCAACCTTGTCAATTGTCCCATCCATCATATTGACTACAATATTTCCATGCCCCTCAATACGGGTAATATGATGTATATCAATTTTCTTATTCATAAATATACCTCTGCTTACTTCCGAATAACATCATTCGGTCTTTTAAATCTTCAGAAGTCTTTCCATATTTATTCATTACTTCCTTGGCTGCATAAATATTTGGATCATCAATAAAACCCCGGCATCCAAAACACCAAGTTTCAACAGAAGGGCAACGTGCCCCACAACCTGCCCTAGTTAATGGGCCCAAACAAATCTCACCCTGTTCATAACGACATATATTTTCCTTTAACTTGCATTCAACACATACTGCGTAAGCAGGGATTTCCGGGTTCTTGCCGAGAGCTAAACAACGAATAATATAAGCAAATTCTTTGCGATCAATTGGACAACCATGGATTTTATAATCCACGTCAATAACCTCATCTACGGCTTTAGTCAATGAGGTATTTAAATGAGGCATTAATGAAGCTTCTTGATATACTGCCTTTTTAGCTTCTTCAATATTGAAGTTATTCATTATTTTATTAACACCCCCGCATGTTGCACACGCACCAAGGGCGACCACTACTTTTGCGCGTTCACGGATCCGACGCAGCCTTTCTTCATCTCCAGAACGCGTGATTGAACCTTCGATCACTGCAATATCAAAATCCTCGCTTTGCTCAGACATAGCCTCCCGCCACTCAACAGGATTTACAATGGACATAAGGTCTAATATTTCTTCTTCCATATTTATGATTTGAAGTTGGCACCCCTCACAGGAGGCAAAATCAAAAATGGCCAGTTTTGGCTTGCTCATCTATATAGCCTCCATAACTTCTTTAATATCGGAGTATTTGAAGACTGGGCCTTCCTGACAAACGTAAATTTCATTCATTTGACAGTGCCCGCATTTGCCAACCCCACATTTCATTCGCCGTTCTAACGATACATAAATGGACTCTGCTGTCATACCCATAGTTTCGAGGTCTTTTAATACAAATGGATACATAACTGGTGGGCCGCATACAACAGCCACCGTACTCTCTGAATTAAGTTTAATCAATGACAAAAGCGTAGTAATAACACCAACATTACCTTTCCAAGATTCGTCATAACAATCCACAGTCTGTAATACTTGAACACCGGGAAGTTTAGACCATTCTTCTAGTTCAGTGGCAAAAAGTTGATCTTTTGGCTTTTTCATACCATAAAGGATAGTCATAGCCCCATAATCATCACGATTGTCCAGAATAAAATTGATCGCCGAACGAATAGGGACTAATCCGATCCCACCACATATGATAAGAATATCTTTTCCTTTCATAACATCATGCACGGGAAACTGCGAACCAAAGGGTCCACGCACACCGACGTGATCACCTGGCTTAAGCCGGCTCATAGCCGTTGTGACATTCCCAACTGCACGTACAACTATTTGGAATGTTCCAGTTTGTGTTGGAGACGAAGAAACAGAGATGGGGGCTTCTCCTATTCCCGGGAGTGAAATCTCGACAAATTGACCAGGTTCATGACCAAGATCAAGCCCTGAATCCATTTTCAACTCGTAGAACGTTTCCCTCTCTGTCATTTTTTCAGTCTTCAGAAGCGTTACTTGCTCTGGAATATAAATGTTTTTTTGGCTCATAAACAGCTGGTTATACACCTCGACAGGATTAGCAATGTTCGGGATACAGGCGTCTATACAACGTCCGCACCCTACACAGGCTACTTGCCCGATTTTTTCTGCCATATATTTACCTTTCCGATAGAAACGATGCCGATAGCGGTCTGCACGTTGCCGTCGAAAGTTATGTCCACCGGCCACCGCGGCAAAATCTCTAAGTAAACATCCATCCCAAGCTCTGGTTCGTTTACCGGTTTGCATATCCCAATTGAGGTCATCCTGCACATCAAAGCAATAACACGTTGGACAAACAAGGTTACAGGATCCACATGAAAAACAAAGTTTAGACTTTTCTTCCCATATTGGATCATAATAGGATTTTTCAAGTAGCTCAGGCAATTCTTCCGGCTTCCCTTTCAACTTATTCTTCTGGAGAAGGCGGGCATTCTCTTTCCATACTTGTTTACGTTCTTGTAAATCCTTATCCGTGGGTTCGGTCCTGACCGTAAGCCCCTCAAGTAACGCTTCTCCCTTGGCTGTTCTGGCATCTATCAAGTAGGAATCTCCAATCTTGGTTAACAAAATGTCAAAACCTGCTTGAACGGTTGCTGTGTTCATTGAACCGGCAAACACCTGATTGGATGCCCTTTGAACATCACAAGAAATAATCGTTGCATTATACCGACGACTCATATAATGAACATCATAATTGTCCGCGCTAAAAACTCTGTCCATTTGAGAAATTGCAACTACATCATAGGGATGAACTCCTAGAAGAATAAATGGTTCACGCTCTGTAATGCTTTTGTACTCCCCTTTAATGCTAAAATCCAAGAGATCTTCCCGTTGAGGTAGAAAGTATTTTTTCGGGGGAAGTATTGTCACGTCATAGTCTAACCGCAGATCCTCCGCTCTGGTTAAGGTATCGAAAACAAACCGATCTCCTTTAGACTGAACACCGAAGACACACTGCTTCTTAATTAATCTGTCCACCCAAAAATTAAATGATGTTTGATCTAGTTTGATAATTTTCATTCGCTTCTTGATACCCCCCTTTTCCCCTTCTATTATTCAGTTTATTCTGTTTACTTCTCCCTTAGAGTCCTATTTACCTTCTACTTGATACCCCAAACTCTTATTGTAATCGCCGTGTATTTTACCAAATAACATCTTGTCATAGTATAAGTACGTCTTAAAATCACTTTGCGGTGAAGAACTGCACCGCCGCGTCGATGACTTGCTCCATTCCACCTGGAATAATAATGCGATGATCAGCACCTTTGACCTCGATCAGTCTCACGCCGAACTGTTTTGCAAAGCGCCGCGCTTCCACCACTGATACGATCTCATCGTCGTCACCATGGATCATCGCCAGCTTCCCCATATCCGACCAGCAGAGTTTGAACACGTCGTACGCCTCAAGGTCGTCGTAGAATCCTCGCGTAATCCTCAGAGGGCGAACCTGGTCAACATTCAGCATGATGTAGCCCAGCGCGTCAAGCTGGGCGTACTGCTCCGGTGAAGTGCCGTTCCTGACCAGCTTCGGCATGTCTACCGCCGCGGAGCGCAAGAAAGATTTCTTTCCCGCATGAGTGTGCGTCGCCAGATAGATCAGATTGATGTACGCTCCGAAGCTGGACGAGAAGTAGGCTATCTCCGCTTCGGGCAAGAGCTCTCGCACATGGGCTTCGACTGCGGCAAGGTCGTTCAGACAGTTGGATATCCTAAACTGCTCACCATCCACCAAACTGTCGCCGTGGCCGGGAAAATCAAAGCTGTACGTCCCTATGCCGTGTTCCTGCAGGGCAGCTGCTACAGTCTGAGCGGTCGGACTTTCCTTGCTGCTCCCGAAACCATGGCTAATAATGACGGCCATCCTCTCGCCGCCGCTCAAATTGATCAGGCACGGGATATCGTATCCGTATAAACTACTGATGGTTTCTTTTTTCATTTTGGTGCACTCCTAATAAATCAGCAAGTAGTTCCGATCACTTGGTCAATCACCTTCAAAAGATACTCAGGGAAATCATCCGTATCATGTTCAACGCATATAAGTCGCTTTTTCATTCTATTTCCGACTTCAACAGCCTCTTCTTTATTACCATACTTGCAAAGTAACTCCAGTTCATCTATCCTTTCAAACAAGGCTTCTCCACGCGATAGTCTCCTTTAAAACTTGACTCATCTAAAAGTATTACATATAATGATTGTAATACTTTTAGTGTGGAGGGATTATTGATGGCAAAGCAACTTCTCTCAGGTAAGTTGACTAGCAAAGGTCAATTGACTATACCTGTTGAACTGAGAACTCTTTTAAACATCAAAGAGGGCGACAGATTAGCTTTTGTTTTAGATGAAAGCGATCAGATTATTGAAGTCCAGCCTAAAATTAAAAAGTCAATTCGTGGTGTCATGGGAGCTTTGAAAACTACCTCTTCCATAGATGTAGATGAGGCGATTAAGCTAGCTATAATAGAGCGAGCAAAAGAAGTAGCGGGTGATTTAAACGAGTCGGAAAATGAATAAACATATGATCGCTGACACAAACATTCTAATCCGATTATTTGTAAAAGACGACGACACTCAAATCGAGCAATTGGTACGCCTTATTGAACTAGGAGACACTACCTTCTATATACTATCACTCGTCATAATCGAATCTTATTGGGTCTTGCGTAAAGTATATGGATTTGAAAAGGAGGCAGTATTGCAAGTATTTGAGGATTTTATTGAGGCTGACGGAGTCGAACTCGAAGAGGACATTCTGATGCAACGTGTTTTAATACGGTTTCGTGAGGTAAATGTAGATTTTGTAGACGTTTACCTAGCTGAGAAATCAAGGAGTTTGGAACTGCCTATATTAACATGGAACTCCAAAGATTTTAGAAAGCTTGACTGTGAATTTTACAGACCACAAGATATAGTTTAAAATCCTAACAAGCATCGATGCTGTTGGAGACACCAAGGTCAATCATCTTCAAAAGATAATCAGGGAAATCATCCGTATCATGTTCAACGGATATAAGTCGCTTTTTCATGAGTATTTCGGCGTGAAAGAGCCGTTTTATTTTGCCGACACGGTGGCTCTCTCGGAGCGAAATATTCATTTTCATTCTATTTCCGACTTCGACAGCGAATAGTAGCTTCTATAGATTTGCACTTTTTACATTTCATGAATACGGCTCCTTTCAGACGCTTTTATACTTAAGCGTATCTTTTCGGCTTTCCATATACATATATCAACCGATTTCCCGTGATAGCTCCGCCTCTATCCTTGGCCATGAACGTTTTTTGTCTCATAATTCTGGAAGAGTTAAACTGGGTCATAATTGACGCTTTCGTACAAGTTTAACAATAAGTGGATAAGTTGGTGTCAGGCACCAGGGTTCCCATTGTCAGAATTGTCAGAATAACAAATCCAATTCTTTCACATCGCTTCTTTCATAACCGCATCCACTTTCCTTGGTGCACCCATTAAGTAAATGAATCAATTCCTTTTCCACTGTATTTAGGCGTCAATTATCGAATTAATTGATGTGGGTTACATTTCAGTTAATGCTCTCATCCGGTACTCACTTTGCAGTTTCAGCATAAACCATTTGCATTAGTAAACCTTGCATATCCATCATTGGATTTTCGGGAATGGTTCTTAATCCGGTTTCAAGATCGATCATTCCAGTCACTGCCAAGCAAAGTGCATCAATAGCATCATCTAAACATTTCTTTAGCTTATTGTCATTGCTAACAAAGGCTATAATTTCTTTTGTCTTATCGTAGTAACGGCTTAGTAGCTCTATTCTTTGTCTGGCGCCCTCATATGTATGTTTATTTTCATAAATCGGCACCCCAAAATTGAGCTTAGCAAAGCATAGTTCAGGATGGCTTTCTACAAGCCTGTTTTTATACTGCGAATTATTACTCAGAAACTCATCGATCTCTTTAATCTTTCCACAAATTGCATAGGACTGTTTACTAAGTCCTTTGCCTAAAACCTGTCTATTAATTTCATTCGCTTCGCTGTATGAACTTGCATAAACCGCTTGCCTGCATGGTGTATTAAATATACTTGAGGCCTTGCCCTTTAGTATTGTACGAACTGCTCCATCAGGACGAACATCTTCTGTGCTTTGTGGTAATCCAATTGGCATATCCACTAATACACGATCAAATTCGTCGTGATTTAGAAATACTTCGCCGATACTCCCGATAATATCAATTTCAAAGCCTGTGTTGGATATGCTGACCGCTACCCAACCACCCTTACATCCATCAATTCCAATGCATTCAAACTGCGTCTCTTTTCGTGACAAACTATTAAATATTGAAGTGAACTCATTTTCCACGCTCGAAAAATCTCTTTGGTTGAAATCGGGTTGAGTTGCCAATTCTGGCGGAGTTTCGAAGATTGGATAGTCCATCAATTCTTCAAACTCATAATGTAGCAGGGTGTCGTCGACATGTTCTATCTGTTGCCGTTCTTCCTTCGATAAATCAGCCAACCCGAACCTGTCAAAGATTACACGTTGCAACATTTTCTCAATTGCAAAATAATCTGGCATGTTACGCTTAACCGGTCGTGTCAAATCGGAAATATAGCTTTCGCTGGCATCATGCAAAAGGCAACCGAGTTGTACCCGTTCAGAATACCCTCGGCTTTTGGCCTCCTTATAGCAATGAATCGAGTGCTGAGCAACGGAGTAGAAATGGCTGCAGTGCCCGTTGGCCCTAGTCATCAGTGACAACGAGTGGGCGATATCCTCTATTTTAATGTCTTCCTTTACCGGCTCTAGAGGAAAGAATTTTACTTTTGAGTATGTCAATATGTAATCGGACACATTTACCCACCACTTT
>CAKMJS010000122.1 GCA_927405585.1 uncultured Desulfosporosinus sp. | reverse complement strand
GGACGCAGAGTCACACGAGCGCGACGTCTTTACGAAAGCAGTTCAGCAAACTCCGTGAAAGCGACCCCATATACGGGGCTGAGCACAGGACGTGCGAAGCCGGCAACTGAGCCAAGGATGGCGAATTTGCCGGGAACCCCGTTCTTACTTTAGGAGCTTACGCGGTTAGTTTGCTCTGCGTCGTAAGTACCGAGTGCTGTGTGACTCTGCGTCCCTCTTTGCGTCGTAAGCACCGAGTGCTGTGTGACTCTGCGTCCCTCTTTGCGTCGTAACTACCGAGTGCCGTGTGACACTGCGTCCCTTTACGCAAGTCTTGCATCCTGTCGCTCATCAAGCTTAACCGACAACAACTTCGATACACCGCACTCCTCCATGGTAATACCATACAAAACATCGGCCGATTCCATGGTTCCTTTACGGTGTGAGATAACAACGAATTGGGTTGAGTCCGAAAGACGGTGAATGTATTGAGCAAATCTCTGTACATTCGAATCATCCAAAGATGCTTCAATCTCATCCAAGATACAAAACGGACTCGGTTTAACCCGCAGTAGAGCAAACAAAATAGCTATGGCTGTTAAAGCTCGTTCTCCGCCGGACAAGAGAGAGAGGAGTTGTGCTTTTTTACCAGGGGGCTGAGCGATAATTTCGACCCCTGTTTCTAACAAATGTTCTGGATCTACTAAATGTAGTTCAGCATTTCCACCACAAAAAAGTTCTTTAAAGACTTCTTGAAAAGCCCTATTCACTGCATGGAAGCTTTCAATAAACCGTTCACTCATGGTCTTATCCAGTTCAGAAATCACTTGACGTAAAGTCTGATTCGCTTCCACTAAATCATCCTGCTGCGCTAACATGAAAACCTTCCTAGCAAGCATTTTAGGATATTCTTCAATAGCAGCTTGGTTAATTGGACCTAAATCGTCAATCTGTTGTTTAAGTACCTGCACTCGTTTCCAGAGGACTGACCGTTCTTCCTCTGTCTTATAACGTTTCGCCTCTTCCCAGGTTAAACAGAACTCTTCAACTAGACGAGTTTCTCCTGCTTGGCACTCCGTTTCGAAGCGGACAACACGTAGTTCATTGGCATGGAGACGTTGTTCCAAAGCATGCTCTAGCTTGCGCTTGGTATGGATCTCTTGTTCCATTTCAAGTATTCTTGCTGATAAACCCTCTCGCTCTAGTCGACGTTGCATTAAGGCATATTGCTGTGTCTCTTGGGAGAGTATATGTATCGCCAATTGCTGGTTCAACGCCTCTTGTTCTGCTTCCACCACTCGGCAGTTTTCTTGGAAACTAACTCGATTCTGAAGTTTGAGGTGAAGGTTGGTTTTGTGTTCGCGATAGTTTACTCGTTCGTGACCAAGTTGTTCGGTACATTGATGGACTTCTTGTTCCCACTTGGCTAAACGGATTTTTTCTTCTGTCAGCTGTTCTCCATGCAATTCTATCTCGCCAATCGCGACTTTAGCGTCCTGCTCGCGCTGATTGAATTCCTCGCGTAAATCAGTTGACGTTTTTTTCAAGAGTTCAAGCCGTTCAGTTAAGTTTTTCAAGCTAAGAAAGAGCTCAGATTTTTGGGCTTGGTTCCCCTGGTTACGAAGCCCTAATCCCAATAAATCGCTCTCTATCCGCCTCAACTGGCTTAACACATTCTCGTACACTGCCTTAAGCATGACCTGTTGTTCTTTATCTTCACGTTGCCTCAGACTTAAATTTTCCACAGTTTCTCGAATTGTTTGAAGGCGACGCTCAATTTCGGAGTATGCTTGTTCTTTATCCACCAAAATCTTTTCTAGCTGGACTAGCGCGACCTTTAAAGAGTCAATTTCCCTAGAACGCGCCAGCAAATTCCCACCTTTGCGCTGAACACTTCCTCCGCTCAGAGAACCTCCCGGATGAACTTGGTCCCCCTCTAAAGTGACAATCCGGAGTCTGTAGCCGGATGACTTGGCGATCCGAGTCGCGGCATTCATATCTGTGACTACGACAATGCGTCCCAGCAGAAACTCCATCGCAGGTTTGTATAACAATTTAAATGCCACAAGATCAACTGCAATCCCAATATATCCCGGGTCCTTTTCAACTGCTTGACTAACAGATAGGTGATTACCCTGAATTATGTCAAGCGGTAGGAAGGTCACTCGTCCGAATTGATGAGTTTTCAAGTAAGCAATGGCTTCTTTAGCAGCCTTTTCATGCTCTGCCACAACATTTTGCATTCCTGCTCCCAGCGCAGTTTCCAAAGCCAGCTCATATTTTTCTGACACAGTGATCAGATCAGCCACTGTCCCACATAGACCCATACATTCTTTGATTCCTTTTTTCTTAGCCAGCATCACCTCGCGAACGCCACGTTGATACCCTTCTAAGGAATCTTCTAACGACTGCAAGGCATGCGTTCGTGCTCTAGCTTGTTCTGTTTGGGTTTTATGCTTTTGAAGCTCTAGGTTTTTTTCTTGGCGTAGCCCTTTAAGTTGATCCCATTCTGTTCTTAGCCTTAACATGTCTTGTTCTTTGACTAAGATTTGACTTTCTATCTGGACGAGTTCGTTTTCCTGCGCTTCACGAGTTTCAGCCAAGGCTTGACGCTCATTTTCTTTCATCTCTTGTTCTTGTACTATTTGAAGAACCTGTTGTTCTAAGGAAGCTAGGGTATGCTGCGTTCCAGTCAATTCATTGGCACAATTGGCTTGCTCAGACAGGGCTTGAAAAAGATCGGTCTTAATTCGGTCAATATCTTCTGCTCGATTGTTTCCTCGAACAACCATAAGCTGTTGTTCTTGGTCTAAGACCTTGCGTTGAGATTCCTCAACCGTCTGCTTTAAAACCACTTGCTTTGCAGCAAGGGTTCTCATCCGTTCTTTTAATAGTTCAATTTTTTCCTCGTCAACCTGGACCTCATCCGTCAGTCTAGTGATTTGCTCCTCCAAATACTTGAAACGCTCACTGCGAATGCTTAACTCGTGTTTCAACGCGTCGCTAGCCTGCTCCGCCTGAAAACCTTCTCCCTGCATCCGTTGCAGATCATCCTCTATTTCTTTTAAGAGAACCTTATCTTCTAAATTATTACTTTCTTTAAGCGCCAATATTGCTTGAGCCTCTACCAAACTGGCTTGCAGAATTTCTGAATCCTTGGCAGCTAAAGATAATTTTTGCTTCCCTTCGGCGATGTCTAGAACAGTTAATTGAATTTCTATGCGTCTTTGTTCGGTAGAGAGCGAAATGCTTTGTTCCGCCACTTGGGCTTGGGCCGCTAGAGGAGTCAGCTGTCCCTCAATTTCTTGCACAATATCGTCAAGACGTTGGAGATTTAAGATTGTTGCATCCAGCCGCTTTAAGGCTTCGCGCTTTCTGTAACGAAACTTGGTAATTCCAGCCGCCTCTTCGATCAGCAATCGACGTTCTTCCGATTTAAGGTTTAAGATTTCCTCAATCCGCCCCTGCCCAATGATCGAAAATCCCTCTTTTCCTGCTCCCGTATCCATAAATAGTTCCTGAATATCTTTAAGCCGGCAGGATGCATTATTTATTAAATATTGCCCATCACCATCACGATATACCCGTCGAGTAATCTTGATTTCCCGAAAATCCAATGGGAAAATGCCTGTTGTATTATCAAAAATTAGAGAGACCTCTGCCATGCCGACAGGCCGACGTTGCGTGCTCCCAGCAAAAATAACATCCTCCATTTTTATCCCACGGAGGCTCTTAGCACTTTGTTCTCCCAGAACCCAACGAACGGCATCAGCGACATTGCTTTTTCCACTCCCATTGGGACCAACAATGACACTTAATCCACGACCGATTTCTAATTTGACCCGATCAGCGAACGACTTAAATCCCTGAATATGAATTCCCTTTAAGAAAACTTGGAAATTCTCAGGTTTAGTCATCGTTCTCCCTCCCCCAATGTTCTAACACTTGTCTAGCGGCATGTTGCTCAGCTTCTTTTTTAGTGCGTCCCATACCTTCTCCCATTAAATTCCCTTGCAGAAAAACACCTGCCGTAAAGCATTTATTGTGGTCAGGTCCTTCTTCTACAAGAATTTGATAGTTTACTTCTTTTTCCTCCCGTTGAGCTTTTTCCTGTAAGACGGTTTTGTAGTCACCATAATTCCCTTCGGCAACTTCATTGATGGACGGTTTTAGCAACTCCAAAATTACCCTACGGGCTTCTTGGAGTCCATATTGCAAATATATCGCTCCGATAACGGCTTCCCAAGCATCTGCCAAGATGCTTGGTCGCTCTCGTCCACCAGAAACCTGTTCCCCTTTGCCTAATAAAAGTTCTTGCCCCAACTCAATTTCATGGGCTTTTTGAGCTAGTGTCGTTTCATTAACGACTGCCGCGCGCATCTTAGTAAGCTCGCCTTCCGGACGATCCGGATAACTTAGATACAGAAACTCCGCAATCACAAAATCCAAAATCGCATCGCCCAAAAACTCCAGACGTTGGTTGTTTTCTTTGCCAAACTGCGGATTTTCAAAGACATACGACGGATGAGTTAAGGCCGTGCTAAACAAGCGATTGGGCGGGCTCTCCAATCCCAATCGCTTGGCCAATTTAAGTCCTGGTTCTTGTTTCAGAGAGGTTACGACATATTTTTTCCGCCCTGACTTCATCTCCGGTTTCGAATAGTTCGTATTGGCGTTACGGTTCTTTTCGACCATTATAATTTAGATCTCCTTATCATCAGGCAAATTTTTTCAATACGATCGTCGCATTATGCCCACCAAAACCTAAGGAATTGGACATTGCCACGCCCACTTCTTTTTTCCGCATGACATTTGGGACATAATCAAGATCACATGTCGGGTCCGGCTCACCATAATTGGTCGTCGGAGGAATCTCTCCCCGCTCAATACTAATCGCACAAATAATCGCTTCGATCGCTCCTGCAGCTCCCATCAAATGCCCTGTCATGGATTTAGTCGAGCTGATCGCTAAGTCCGTGGCATAGCTGCCAAACACTGTTTTAATAGCAGAGGTTTCCTCGGCATCGTTCGGCCCAGTACTGGTTCCATGAGCATTGATATAGTCTACGTCTTCGGGGCTCACCCCTGCATCCTTTAACGCCAATCGCATAGCACGGACTGCACCTGCCCCACCGGGTGCCGGGCTCGTAATATGATAGGCATCTGATGTGCTTCCATAGCCCGCCAGTTCGGCATAAATATGGGCACCACGCGCTTCGGCGTGTTCTGCGGATTCTAGTACCAAAACCCCTGCACCCTCACCCATGACAAAGCCGCTTCGACGTTTATCAAACGGCCGGCAGGCTTGATCTGGGTTTTCCTTTTCCGTGGACATCGTCTTCGCGGCGCAAAAACCAGCAAACGCCAACTTCGTAATCGGTGCCTCAGTTCCTCCGCAAATTACGACATCCGCTTCTCCGCGTTGAATAATCCGTAACGCTTCCCCAACCGCGTTGGTTGCCGAAGCGCAGGCAGTCACGATCGTCATGCTTGATCCCTGTAAGCCAAACTCGATGGAAATATGCCCTGCCGCCATGTTGCTAATCAGCATAGGAACAAAAAATGGAGTAATTCGACCGCTCCCCTTATTCATGAGGACCTCTTTTTGTTCTTCGAAGGTCGTAACGCCACCAATTCCGCATCCAATCACAGCTCCAGCCCGTTCTTTATCCAGTTTCTCAAGATCCAATCCAGAATCTTGCACTGCTAACTTCGCTGCAGCAAGAGCAAATTGAGTAAAGCGGTCCATGTGCCTACTTTCCTTTTTGCTAATCCAATCGGTTGGCTCGAAATTCTTAACCTCAGCCGCAACCTTAGTTGGCAGATCTGATGTATCGAAACGCGTTAACAGTCCGATTCCAGACTTCCCTTCAATCAAATTGTTCCAGAATTCCTCAAGCTGATTTCCTACGGGACAGATAACACCCATTCCCGTGATCACTGCGCGGTGTTTCAACACTATTCCCCCTTCTCACTAAGAATTCCGGTGCGTATATCCTCAAAAATCTGATGCACCGACAAGATTTCGTTAATTTTATGAACATTGGACCCTGAAAAGATAAGCCCTTCCTCGATATCGCCCTCTTGAGCTTTGATTAATCGACTCATAATACAAAAATTCCCCTCGCATTGCTTAAGGCAACCGAAACATTCCGTTGTTGTGAGGTCCACATTGTCTTCGAGTGCCTGGGTGAAGGGACTTCGAATCCCCCGTCCCGGTAGCCCAACAGGGCTATGGATGATGACAATATCCTCTTCAGTCGCTTTGAGCATGGCCTCTTTCCAAGGGAGGGCTGCTCCGCTTTCTTCACTCAAGGCAAACCGAGTCCCCATTTGAACCCCATCAGCACCAAGTTTCAACGTCCTCGCGACATCTTCTCCATTGACAAATCCACCCGCTGCTATAACAGGAATACTTACAGCGGCAATGATTTCCGGTAGGATATCGTGTATAGAACGATCCGTCCCTAAATGTCCTCCAGCTTCTAACCCTTCTACAATGACTGCAGCTGCTCCAAGCTTTTCAGATAATCTAGCAAGTTTAGCCGATGCAACAATTGGCACGATCGGGATACCCTTTTCTTTACCCCAAGTGAACATGTCCCTTGAAAAGCCAGCTCCAGAGATTAAAAGATCAATTTTTTCATCGAATGCCGCGTGCACCAGCTGAGCAAATTCACGGACAGCAAACATGATGTTTACCCCGATAATTCCTTTCGTACGCCGACGTGCTTCGCGAATTTCTGCTATCAGTTCCTCCACAGACAAACCACTACCTGCAATGATTCCGATCCCGCCCTCCTCAGCAACCGCTGCTGCGAGAGGGGCCATGGATATCCGAACGGCCATTCCTCCTTGAATAACAGGAATTTTGGCCACTAAATTGGCAATGCGAAGTTCCGGTATTTTCACAATTGTTCCTCCTGTCGACCTTTATGAGCTCTTTTCCGCGATGCCTCGCGGTGAAAGTCCGCTATGTTTCTATCTGAATCTCCTCTAGTATACTCAGTCTATCCCCAAGTTTAATGTCCGCAGTCGTGGTTCGTCGTTGGTAGTTCCGAACTCGTAGCACGAACTTGTTCTGGGATATTCCAACTATATCAGAACGAGAAAGAAAATATCTTAAAAGAAAGTCCCGCAACTGAGTACGGGACCTTTTGAGATTATTTGTTCTCCTTAATGTAGACGACTGCATCTCCGACTGTCCGAATTTTTTCCGCTTCCTCATCCGGAATATCTAAGTCGAATGCCTCTTCCAAAGCCATAATTAGTTCTACGATATCCAGAGAATCCGCATTAAGGTCTTCAAAGGAGGTCTCCTGGGTAACATTAGCTTCATCTACCCCAAGTTGTTCGACGACGATGGCTTTCACTTTCTCGAAAACTTCCATGCTGCTGCTTCACCTCCTTTCGCAGAGTAGTATAAGATTTATATTTCCATACCCCCATCGACACACAAGGTCTGCCCTGTGATATAAGATGCCTCAGGGGACACAAGGAATCGAACCACTTTAGCAACGTCCTCGGGCTTTCCTAGGCGACCGAGCGGGATTGCACGTAACACTTCAGTTTGGGTCCCTTCAGCTAATGCTTCTGTCATATCTGTAGTAATATACCCTGGAGCAACAGCATTGACTCGAATTCCCCGCGATGCGAATTCCTTGGCGATGGACTTAGAAAATCCAATAATCCCAGCTTTCGCTGCCGCATAATTAGCTTGTCCAGCATTCCCCGAAAGGCCGACAACGGACGAAATATTAACTATAACACCTGATCGTTGTTTAAGCATTCCTTTACTGACCGCTTTGGTGCAGAGGAAGACACCTTTAAGATTAGTAGCCAAGACCGCATCCCAATCCGCTTCTTTCATGCGAAGTAATAACGAATCCCGTGTAATTCCTGCATTGTTTACCAAAATGTCAATCTTACCAAAATGGTCTAACGTAGTTTTGATTAATCGGTCAACATCAGCCGTTTGACTCACATCCGCTTGAACGGCTAGACCTTCTCCACCCGCTTCACGAATTATCTTAACCGTTTCCTCCGCTTTATCGGCACGTCCAGCATAATTGACAACCACTTTCGCACCCGCGACTGCCAACTCGAGAGCAATGGCGCGCCCAATCCCACGTCCACTCCCAGTAACTATAGCCACGCTATCATTCAGCATCATTTTAACGACTCTCCTTCAAATATGCAAGTGACTTTTCTAAAGAAGCCATATCTTCAACTCGTAAGAGATTGACGGTAGGAGCAATTTTTTTAACCAACCCTGTCAGGACTTTACCTGGACCACATTCTACGAAGGTATTCACTCCTAAGTCAAGTAGATGACGAACAGATTGCTCCCAACGAACTGCCCCACTCACTTGCTCAACCAATGTACTCACCGTACGTCCTGCCGTGATAACCTCGCCAGCGTCAATGTTGGCAATAACGGGGCAGCGTGGAGTATTCCAAGCCACGCCCTCAAGCACCAGTTGTAGTTCTTCCCCTACCTTTTCCATCAGCCGGGAATGAAATGGCCCGCTTACTACGAGCGGTATCGCTCGTTTGGCCCCCAATTCTTTGGCGACTTCTATAGCATAGTCTACGGCCAATACTTCTCCGGAAATAACTACTTGTCCTGGACAATTGTAATTTGCGGGTGCGACCACACCGTGCTCTGCAGCTCGCCGACAGGCCTCCTCCACTAGCTCACCTGAGAGCCCCAGGATGGCCGCCATTCCTCCACCACTCGGAACAGCGGCTTGCATTAGTTCTCCACGCTTACGAACGATACGCAGTGCTTCTCCCAAGTCAACACTACCCGCTGCGACATGCGCCGAATACTCGCCGAGACTGTGCCCCGCTACATAATCTGGTGCAATCCCAGCCTCAAAAAGCTGCTGCCAGGCAGCAACACTTACCAGTAAGATCGCTGGTTGGGTCCAGGCAGTTTGCTGAAGTTCTTCTTCCGGGCCCTCCGCCAACAACGTGATAAATTTATTACCTAAAATCTCGCGAGCGGTCTGCTGTGCTCTCTCCCCACTAGAAGTAAGAAATAATTCCTTTCCCATACCGACATATTGAGATCCTTGTCCTGGGAAAATAAAGGCCAGTTTACCCAAATGCTAAGCTCTCCTCTCCTTAGGCACATTCAATAAAATAACCAGTCAGTATGCAAGTCTATTTTGTGTCATACTGCGTCTGTATGTTCACTTAATAGCCCGCTATGAGGTAAACATACCTCCTTGTCTGACGCAAAATATCCATTGCATCTTTGACTGGTTATTTTCTTTCATATGCCTTAAACCGCGCTGCAAGACGCTCAAATTCTCGCTCTGCAGATTGCATGATATCCTCAATTATATCCGCTACAGGTTCAATACGCTTAACGGCTCCAGCGATTTGGCCCGCCATAATTGAACCGTTCTCTATATCTCCATCTACCATGGCTAGCCGTAATCGACCGACTCCTAATTGTGCTATCTCTTCTGGCGCCATCCCTTCCCGTTCATATTGATCAATCTCACGGGTAAAGTGATTGTCCAGACAACGCACTGGATGACCGGTTGAACGTCCAGTTATAACGGTAGAACGATCCTTCGCTTTGATAATCTTATCTTTTATCAGCGATGAAATAGTGCATTCCTCTGCGCACATAAAGCGTGTCCCCATTTGTACCCCTTCAGCGCCTAAAGCTAGTGCTGCCACCAAGCCTCGACCATCCACAATCCCGCCTGCTGCAATGACTGGGATTTGCACAGCATCGACCACCTGCGGAACGAGAGGGAAGGTTGCTATTTCCCCAATATGTCCCCCAGACTCCATCCCTTCAGCAATAAGGGCATCAACCCCCGCCTTCTCTAATCGTTTAGCTAACGCGACGGAGGCAACCACGGGAATCACCTTCGTCCCTACTTCTTTAAGCATCGGCACATACTTGCCAGGATTCCCTGCGCCCGTCGTAATCACTGGGACACGCTCTTCTAGAATCACCTGCATGACTTCATCTACAAAAGGGGACATAAGCATGACATTAACTCCATACGGTTTTTTGGTAATGGCTTTCACTTTTCGAATTTCCTGACGCAACCAGTCCGCGGGGGCCTGTCCCGACCCAATAATGCCTAATCCACCACTTTCCGAAACGGCAGCGGCTAATTCTCCAGTTGCAACCCAAGCCATCCCACCTTGAAAAATCGGGTATTCAATTTCAATTAGTTCACAAATTCGTGTCTTAATTTTTGTTTTAATCATTCGTTTTTAACCCTGCTTTCCGCCATCTCAATACACAAGCTCCCCAAGTCAAGCCTGTACCAAATCCAACCATAACGATGGTATCTCCTTCTGCAATGCGCCCCTCTTTAAATGATTCATCTAAGGCCACGGGAATCGATGCAGCGGACATATTTCCATACTTGTCTAAATTTATGATCACTTTATCGGGAGAAATCCCTAGGCGCTTGACCGCAGCATCTACTATTCGCATATTGGCTTGATGAGGAATCATAAGATCCACATCTTCATGGGTTAATCCTGCCTTCTCTAGAACCTTTATGGCAACCTCTCCCATAATCCGAACCGCGAATTTGTAGACTTCTTTACCCGCCATCTGAACGGCATGGAGATTTTTCTCGATAGTTTCCAAACTTGCAGGATACTTAGAGCCCCCAGCCGGTTGACTTAGTAATTCCCCTCCGGATCCGTCTGCACCTAACTCGAAACTCAAAAAACCGAAGCCCTCTTCCACTGGTTGTAAAACCGCCGCCCCTGCACCATCCCCAAAGAGAATACACGTTGATCGGTCTTCCCAGTTAAGAATCTTGCTCATCGTCTCCCCTCCGATGACAAGCGCTGTTTTATACATTCCTGTGGCAACAAATTGGCTAGCCGTCGCTACTCCATAGATAAATCCAGTACATCCCGCTTCCAAATCAAAAGCTGCTGCGTTCTTCGCACCTAACCGATCTGCTACGAGACAGGCAGTGGCCGGAAAGACATAATCAGGAGTAATCGTCGCTACAATGACGAGATCAACATCTTCTGGTGCCACCTTGGCGTCCTCTAAAGCCCGCAACCCAGCTTGATAACACAATTCCGAAACAGGCATATCCTTCGGCGCAATACGGCGTTCCCTGATCCCTGTTCGCGAGGAGATCCATTCATCGTTTGTATCCACAAATTTTTCAAAATCTCTGTTGGTCATAACATTTTCCGGAACATATGACCCGGTTCCCACAATTCCAACACTAAACATAGTCGCATGTCCTCTTTTCTCTTTATAAACATCCTGCTAATTTACTTAGGGAGATCCTCACGAATCTGTTCAATCAAACGCACTTGAACACATTCTTGAGCCACCCGAATGGCATTAAAGATCGCCTTTGCTTTCGAACTTCCATGGCAAATAATGCTAATTCCATTAACGCCCAACAAAGGGGCACCGCCATACTCGGCATAGTCCATCATCTGAGCGATCTCTTTTAAACCTGGCTTCACAGCTAGCGCTCCTAGCTTGCGGATTGCGGTCGAAGTAATTTTTTCCTTAATCAATTGAAATAATACTCCTGCCAAGCCTTCCGCTGTTTTTAGCAAAACATTCCCGACAAACCCTTCACAAACGACCACATCAGCTCGCCCATAAGGAACATCCCGTCCCTCTACATTCCCTATGAAATTGACCGGAGCCACTTTAAGCAAAGAATACGCTTTCTGAGTTAGTTCGTTTCCTTTTCCTTCCTCACTTCCTATGTTGAGCAACCCAACACGCGGATTTGGAATTCCTAAAATTTTCTCTGCGTAGATGCTACCCATTAGCGCATATTGACAAAGATGCTCTGGTGACGCATCGAGATTAGCTCCTACATCGAGAATGAGTTTTCCCCCTTCGGCAGTCGGCAGGACCGTCCCAATAGCTGGTCGTTCGATTCCCTTGATACGTCCTAAGCCCAGTAGTGCAGCAGCCATTTGCGCACCAGTGTTCCCTGCACTAACGACGGCATCAGCCTCACCTAGCTTAACCAATCGGGTGGCAACCACAATCGAGGCATCCTTCTTCTTACGAACAGCATTCGCTGGGTGTTCATCCATCCCTATCACCTCGGACGCTTCAACGAGTGTTATATTAGTGGGTTTTGCACCGTTGAAAAAAGGTAGGACTCGTTCTTGTTTCCCTACTAGGATAAACTTCAGATCAGGCCAAGTCTCTGCGGCCATCAGGGTCCCTTTTATTATCTCCTCCGGAGCATAATCTCCACCCATGGCATCTACTGCAATTCTCATCTATTCCATCTCCGTTTCCCTACATCTAACTGATCAACTGCAAATATAACCCAATCTCCGCGAAGCACTTCCTCCGTATCAACGTGTACCGATACCTCGACCCAATATTTATTTCCCTTTCTTTTTAGAACCTTTCCCACCGCCTTGGCAACCTCACCCAACTGAACCGGCCGGATGAATTTCAACTCAACACTACCAGTCAAGGCCATTGGTGCATCGACCAAGGCAATGGCCAGCGAATTAGCCTGAGCAAATAAATAATGACCCCGCGCCACTCTTGCCTTAGCCAAAACCATGCTCTCATCGATGATCAACTCTGAACAGGCTCTCTCTCCAATCACAAGTTCGAGTAGTTCCCCAATCAGCTCCTGATCGTCTAAGGACTTCAAGGTAGAGTATGCTTCCTGAGCTACTGCTCGGGTTCGTTCCCGAAGTTCAGGAATCCCCAGTTCTCCACGATCTAAACGAATGGTAGAAACACTCACCTTAAATCTGTCCGCAAGTTCATCATCGGTAAAGAACGGATGTTTAGAGAGCTCTTCCCCTAAGACTTTGCGGCGTTCCTCTTTACTATTACGACCCATTTATATCACCATTTCTTATCCTACTTGACAATTCGAGGTACGAGGCTCCAACTCGAGGTACGAGGTACGAGGTACGAGGCTCGATGCTCGATGTCCGAATTGTGAATTCGATTCTACGAACCGAAGTACGAATTGAACTTCAAGACATTAATCGTTCTGCGAACTTTGTTCGCCTCGTGCATCGTGCATCGAAATTGTGACCTGGTCACAATTATAAACTATCTCAGATCACTTTTCAAGAAATATCCCTGTCGATTGCTGATGGACAAGTGATTATAGGGTCGATGCATTGTATAAATATAAAAGCAAAGAACTCTTTTTTTATGAAGAGTTCTTTGCTTTGCGTACTAAACCTTATTCTCCGACTGCAATAACGACCTTGGAATTATAATACCCACAGCTAGGGCATATATAATGCGGCATCTTTGGTTTATGGCATTGGGGGCATTCGATGTGGTTTGGTGCAGTTAGCTTCCACATAGCCCGGCGTTTACGTACTCTGGATTTAGATTGGCGATGTTGCGGAACACCCATAAAATTACACCCCCTTTAGGTTCTCTGAATTAATTGCGAAGCGCGATGCGCGAGGCGAGAAGTGCGATATCTGACTTTCGAGCCTCGAATATCGCGCTTCTAGGCTCGATTTAATTAGTCCTTGGATTGCCACTGACCTAGCGCTGCAAACCGAGGGTTAATGTCGTCTTCCCCACAATGACACGAGGTAAGATTGCGATTTGCACCACAGACTGAGCATAACCCCTGACATTCTGCTGAACAAATGAACTTCATAGGTAACGCTAACACAATCTGTTCAAAAATGCGTTCTGTGATATCGACCTCATCCTTGTCCAAAAGGAGTGCTGATTCTAACAGATCTTCTGTCGCCTGTGCCCGAAATACCCATTCGTCGTGGAAGGAGAGACTTAATGGACAGACGTACGTTTCCAGACAGCGCCCACAAGTGGCTTCAAGTTCTGTTTGAATGTTTCCATAAACCAGCATCGCTCTATTTGTCTTGTTCACCTGAAGTTGGACATGTACCGGTGCATGGAATGAGAGGGCTTCCGATCCCAAATCGAAAGAAGAAAATTCTTCTACTAAATCAAATAGAATACTTTCACCTTCACTGTAACGAACCTTGGCTACATTCACTTTCACATGATCCACCCCAATACACATTCATTATTATAGTTGGCACATTTTTCTTTGTCAAGGGAAACTCGCAAGGGCGCACGGGCGATTCGTGAATTGCCCCTACTACTTTGTTAATTCAAGCGTATCCAGAGCAATCATTAGTTCTTCATTGGTCGGGATTACTAGAACCCGGCAACGCGAGTTTGTTTTTGAAACATCCACTTCCTCACCTCGTACCTGGTTTTTCTCCAGATCGAGGTTTATACCAAGGAAGTCCATGTTTTTGCAAATACCAGCTCGCATACCCGGTGCATTTTCGCCAACACCTGCAGTAAATATCAGCGCATCCACGCCACCCATAACGGCAGCATACGAACCAATGAATTGCCTGACATCATGCTCAAAAATATCTAACGCCAGCTGGGCGCGATGACTCCCTTGTTCTGCCGCCACTTCGATGTCCCTGAAGTCACTACTTATCCCCGAGACCCCTAACGCACCACATTTATTATTGAGAAAATCATTCATTTGATCAACACTAAACTGTTCTCTACACATTATGTAAGTAACAATTGCCGGATCCAACGCTCCTGAGCGCGTTCCCATCATAAGGCCATCTAAAGGAGTAAAGCCCATTGACGTTTCCATGGATTTCCCCCCGCGAATGGCTGCAATCGAGGCACCATTCCCTAAGTGACAGCTGATGAGCTTCAACTCACTAAGTGGTTTTTTGAGTAGGACTGCAGCACGTTGACTGACATACTTATGTGATGTTCCATGAAAACCATATTTTCTGATCCCATATTTTTCATAATACTCATAAGGTAAACCATAGATATAACTTAAAGGGCGCATCGTTTGATGGAAAGCCGTATCAAAGACAGCCACTTGAGGAATCCCTGGCATCATTCTCTGACATGCTTTAATACCCGCGATATTGGGAGGATTGTGAAGTGGCGCTAGCTCAATACAGTCCTTAAGCGCTTCCATGACTGAAGCGTTAATAACGACGGATTTTGAGAATTTCTCCCCCCCATGAACGACACGATGCCCGACAGCATGAATCTCATTTAAGTCCTTAAGGGCTCCGTATTCAGGCGCAACCAATTGCTTGATCACAAGCTCGATCGCTTTAGTATGATTCTTAATCTCCGTCTTGAAAACCTCTTTTGCACCTGAAGCAGTTCTATGCGTCAGTACAGAACCCTGAAGCCCAATACGTTCAACTAATCCCTTAGCGATGGGATTCCTCGTGTCCATATCAATCACCTGATATTTAAGTGAAGAGCTTCCACAGTTAAGAACAAGAATTTTCATTTAGTTTGCCCCTTTATATTTATAACCATTCTCCTCGAGCATTCACGACTTAGTGTTCCCGAAAATACCTATTTCTCACTTTTTTTCGATACTACTTATTTCCAATCTAGTTGCCTGATCATTCCTTGAGATGAGTCGGTATATCGTCTTAGTGTAGCACGGAATTCTGGGTTTTTTCAAGCCTTACTTCATTATTCTCTTGATTTCAGAAGATTTCGCCAATGCTATGCTCCGTCCTAGACGAATTGCTTCTTCAGCACGATCAAACTGAAAACTACCAATATGACCGATATCCGGTTGAATCAGCAGGTCAACCTTCTGGCACTGTGCTCGTAACAGATCCTCTTCCAGAATCTCAATTGCTTGGAGTAAGATGTCCATGGCACTAGTCAAGTTAGGCATCATTCCTTTTTTAACATCAACTGCTAATACTTTCTCCGCCCCCATATTCCGGGCAATATCTATTGGCAATCGAGTTTTAACCGCACCGTCAACGAGTAACCGACCTTGATAACGATGCGGCTTAAAAAAACCTGGGATAGAAATGCTTGCCCGGACAGCCTGAGCAACACTTCCCTCTCTATAAACTACAAGTTCTCCTGTTTCAATATCTGTCGCTACTATGGCTAAGGGAATTCTTAAATCTGCAAAAGACATATCCTTGGTAAGCAGGCGAATCACTTCCAAAATCTTATCGCCTTTAATTAAGCCTTCTTTGGAAACAGCAGGGTCGATCAGCTTTTTAGAAAACCCGGGATATGTAAATAGCCGTCCTATACGATGAAGATCTAAACCAGCGCAATAAAACGCTCCAAAAATTGCTCCTGCACTACACCCTACCACAACGTCCATTTCTATTTTTTCTTCTTCAAGTACTTGTAGGATGCCCAGATGGGCAAACCCCCGCGCTCCTCCGGAACCTAAAACTAATCCTTTTTTTGGGCTCATTATGTTTTCCTCCCCACCACAACGTCTAGGTCCAAGCATTCTTCCATATAAATTATGAAAGAAGGTGAAGGAAGGTGATATGTACATGGCCACCGTTGCCCGGGTCTTTGCCTTAAGTCTCCTTGCCCTTGGAATGTTTATCTATCCCCAGGAAGTTCTTAGTTCAGCGGGTGGCGGTTTGACCTTATGGTGGCGTTTTGTCCTCCCGGCCTTGCTCCCTTTTTTTATTCTATCTGAGCTTCTGATGGCGGCGGGATTTGTTCATTTCTTAGGAGTGCTTTTGGAATCGTTTATGCGTCCGGTTTTTCGTCTTCCCGGCAAAGCTGCCTTTGTTGTGGCTATGGGCTATACATCCGGCTTTCCTATGGGTGCTGTCCTAACTGCTCGACTTCGTCAAGCTGGAGAAATCACACGGGTTGAAGGGGAACGCTTATTAGCCTTTACCAATAACCCCAGTCCCGGGTTTATGTTTGGGGCTGTCGCTTCTGGCATGTTGGGAAAACCTTCACTCGGTATAATTCTGGCCAGTGCTATTTATCTGGCCAACTTATTGGTCGGTGTTCTCTTTCGCTTTTACAGAGTTACTCCTCGCCCTCGACACACCAACCGCTACCCTTCGTTTAAACGCGCTTGGCAAGAAATGAAAGACGCTCAAAGCAAAGACAACCGTCCTCTCGGACGAATTCTCAGTGATGCTATCAAACAAAGTATCACTACTGTCCTTATGGTCGCTGGTTTTATGGCTTTTTTTTCAGTAATCCTTCGATTACTCAATATATGGCATTTCACGGAATTTTTAGCAGCCCTGATCCATGTCGTTATCAAGGTCCTACCGTTACCGATATTGCATGCCTTTCTCAATGGTCTTTTTGAGATGACGTTAGGTTGTCAGGGGACAATTCAAGCTGTTTCTGAGCTTAACTACCAAGTGGCCCTTCTAGCACTTCTTATGGGTTGGAGTGGCCTTTCAGTGTTTGCCCAAGTGGCTGGCTTTATTAGCGAAACTGATTTGCGTTTTGCTCCCTTCGTAGTTGCCCGTCTTCTTCAGGGAATTTTCGCCTTAGGACTTAGCCAGCTTTTCCTCCAAGTTGCTAATATACCTACTTCGACCTTAACTGTTCAAATTCCAAGTTCGTCCGTTCTTTTCTGGAACACTTGGCAAGCAAGTTCTATGGTGTTTATGGGTATGATGACACTGCTCTTCGCACTCGCCCTGCTAAGACAATCCAGGTAGTAGACCTATGACAGAAAATAACAAATCTAAGATGCCTTAGTTACTTCCACAAATGTGCTTATAGAAAATTCCGGCAATTAGCGCTACTAGTAAAAAGACCCTATAGTGTAGACTTTTTTTAGTGTCTACTCTATAGGGTACATTTTATCAAGTCCGATTCTTTTTGCCGTAGCCTGGAAGTTGAAACTCGTTACTCAACCTTCTCTTTTTCAGACTTGCCCGCTCTTTCACGTTCTTCTTTGGCTAACCCCTTTAATTCCTCGCGATTTTTTCGGAGGGATTGCAGCGTCTCGTACAAACTCTTTTCAACATGCTGAAGCATTTCATCAGCATATTGGACAGCCCCTGATTTTACGTCATGGGCAAATGTTTGAGCCTGCCTGACGATATCTTCTCCATAAACCTGGGCCTGCTTAACCACTTCATTTTCTAGTGCCATCTTATCAACGTATGTTTTTCCTCGCTCCATGAGGTTCTGAGCTTCCACTTGAGCTTCATCTAAAATTCGTTGCCGTTCTTTAAGGACCCATTTGGCATTAGTTATCTCCTCAGGTATGGCCGCACGTACGCGATCTAGTAGTTCAAAGATTACAATGTCATCCACTAAAACTTTCCCAGTCATCGGTATCTTAGTCCCATGATCAATTATTTCTTCCACGTCATTGAGCAAATCCATAATGTCATTATCCACTGATATCTCCCCCTCGTCATATATCCACTCTCTGTAAATACCACACTTTAGTGTCACCATATTCTGCTGTTTTACGAATTTCAAACGGAAATATATCACCCTCGAGGTCCTCGTCTTTTGCTGTTTCAGCGACGATTACGCCGTTTGGTGCTAGAAAAGAGTGCTCCCTTATTGCTGAGATAGCTTTTAAAACAAGACCCTCGCGATAAGGAGGATCCAGAAAGATTAGGTCGAAAACTTCGTTAGGGTATCTGTTTACGTACTTAAAAGCATCCAACAAGAGAAGCTTGGTATTATGGCTCACTCCCATTTTTTCGATGTTTTTCAGAATCACCTGATGTGCGTCACGACTCTTTTCGACCAGCACCGCCTCATGCGAACCACGAGAAAGCGCTTCGATGGCCAAATTTCCGGTTCCAGCAAAAAGGTCTAGTACGCGAGCATCCAAGACCTTATCCCCTAAAACATTAAAAATAGCACCTTTAACTTTATCCGAGGTCGGGCGCGTCTGCATGCCTTCAACCGTCTTTAGTTGACGGCCACGCATCTCACCTGCAATAATCCTCATAAACCCTCCAACTTTCATTATAGCAGAGCTTATTATGCTTTACAGCACAATTATTGATTGATTGACATTTAATACGTATAAGTATACCACAGCAAATAAAAATCCCTGAATTTTCCCTGTATATGTTTTTTGTTTCTGACAATACTAATTTTGCAACGATGAATATACGTATATCATCGAATGCCATTCCCCCATTCAACTCTTCCTTTCGTTTTTTCCTCTCTGATCACTGGTGCTTTCAGCCCCAGTGACTTTTTTAAATTACTTTTAAAGGAGTCAATAGCATGAAAAAATCAGAACTATATCGTCACCTCAATGTGCAGCTGGATTTAGCCGTTGAAGCCCACCAGCTCCTGCGAGGGGAAAGTGGGGAAGAAATCCCCGGCGTTCTTATGGATGAGCAAAATCTCGAACATGCTAAAGTTACCGTAATTACAGTCCAGACCGATGCAGGATCCGAAGCGATCAGTAAACCTAAAGGACAGTACATTACTATCGATGCTCCTGAAATCCGTACTAATAATTATATCATCCACGAAGACATTACTCATGTACTAGCAGACAAATTAATAGAACTAATGAATCTCAAAGAAGATGCCAGCATACTAGTCATCGGATTAGGTAACTGGAATGCCACCCCCGATGCCTTAGGTCCTCAAGTTATTAATAAAACTATGGTTACTCGCCATCTTTTCCAACTCACTCCGGATGAATTGCAAGGTCATATGCGCAAAGTAAGCGCCATCGCTCCAGGCGTTTTAGGGCTCACAGGAATTGAGACTGCTGAAATCATCCGCGGTATTGTTGATCATGTCAAGCCGGATTTGGTGATTGCCATCGATGCCCTGGCAGCTGGTTCATTAGAACGAGTCGGGACAAGTATCCAACTCGCTGATACCGGCATTCATCCAGGTTCGGGCGTAGGAAATCCACGGGCAGGTATTAACGAAGAAACCGTGGGGTGTAAAGTGATCGCCATCGGGCTTCCGACTGTTGTCAATGCCTTCGTAATTGCCCATGAAGCAGTTGAAGGGGTTTTTCAACAATTCGTTACCAGTCCGTCGTTATATAAACTTTATAAGGGCATAAAACCGGAAGCCTTTAGTAAAATTATTGACGATGTGCTTTCTCCTTTCCAAGGAAACCTAATGGTTACACCTAAAGAGATTGACTCTCTCATCAAAACGTCCGCTAAAATTATTGCTGGGGCTTTAGCGATCAGTTTGCATCCGGGAATTGATCGTGAAGACTATGAGCGTTATTTGCAGTAGAGGGACTTGGGGCACACAGCGCTCGGTGCTTACGACGGTCCCTTCTCGCCATCCTTGGCTACAGGGACACTTGTCCATCCTTGGACATCGCTCTAATTCAGTGTCGGGACATGTCGTTTAATCTTTGTCTTTGGGGAGAGGGGTTCATCCTTCGGCGATAATTGATCCTTCGCCGGTAAGCGTTTCTTTCGGATTACGGCTTCGGCGATACTCTCCCCTTCGCCGATAGGTATTCCTATGGGGATTGCGGCTTCGGCGATACTCTCCCCCGTAGACTATCGTGGAGACTATCGTGCCAAATTCGCCACGACGGTCATGGATGACCTAGTGTCTCCGGAGCCAAGGATGGCGAGAGGAGACGCCTTGGCGCATTGGCGGCGGCGAACGTCCTTGTTCGCCGCCCCGTATATGTGGTCGGTCGCTTTCACGGAGTTTGCTAGGCTGCTTTCGTAAAGACGTCGCGCTGTGTGACCCTGCGTCCCGGGGCTTGGAACGGAGAAATACAGGAAATTCGAACAATAAAAAATGAAAATAGGTCAAGTTGGTGTACACACCGACTTGACCTATTTCTAATAGATAGATTATTGTTGAGGCGAATTTGGAAAACTCTTGTGTTTACGATTAGCAATCCCAATCTCTTGAGCTACCTCATATTTGAATTTTTCTAATTCTGGTGTGAGTTGGACCATTGGTTTTGTCGTCTTAGCCAAAGCTTACACCTCCTTAGAGAATTTACTAAAGACAGCAGACCTGCTTCGCTACTGTCTTACCGATATTTTTTTCCGCTTTAATCTAATTATATTATTCGGTCGTTTGAGCACAAGAATACCCGGGAATTTCCTCCAATTATTTTCATAGCCATTGGTTTTCTTGAGGTTTTATCCTCTATAAAGTTGTGTTTTGACCTTTAAACCGAATCCCATCGCTTGCCTAATACCTTTTCGACAAAAATTCTTGCGATTTCAGAATCAAATTGGGCACCTGCGTTATTCCTAATTTCTGTAAGTACTTCTTCTTCACTCAAAGCCTTTCGGTAGGAGCGTTCACTGGTCATTGCATCATAGCTGTCGGCAAGAGCGATAATTCTTGCCACCCTTGGAATAGCTTCACCTTTAAGACCTTTCGGATAACCTTTACCATCCCATCGTTCATGATGAGCTAATATACAATCTGCTAATTCTAACATTTCAGAAGAAGAACTTAGAATTCTATATCCTATATCAGGATGACGCTTTATTTCATCCCGTTCCTGCTCTGTCAGTTTTCCAGGTTTATTAAGAATCCCCTCTTCAATTGCAATTTTCCCAATATCATGAAGAAGACCCACAACTTTGAGTTTGCTGACTTTAAGCTCAGAAAAGCCTAATGCCTTTCCAATGCTTTGGCAAATTTCGCTTACTCTTCGAGAGTGTTGTTCTTCTCTTGGGTTTTTTTCATGCAGGGTCTTAATAATTGTACTTATTGTATTACCCCTCATACCTTCATTTTCAATTATTTTATGTTTATACATATAGTCTTCAGCACTCTTCAGGATTTTCAATAAATCTTCATCTGGCTTTATCTTTGTATCCCAACCGAAAGAGATACTGATACGAATAGCATTAACTTCTATATCTGAACAGGTAGCTTTTATTCTTTTTACAATTTCTTCTGCTTCTTTTGTTTTAGTTTTTGGCAAAAGAATGACAAATTCGTCTCCACCCCAGCGAGCAACAATATCCTCTGTTCTGCACGCACTTCTAACTGCCTCTGCAGCTTTCTGTAAAAGTTCATCTCCTTTATCGTGACCAAAGGCATCATTTACAAACTTTAGTCCATTGACATCTCCAATAATAATAGAAATTGGAAGATTCCTTTCCGTGTCTAATCTTCTAATTTCTTCTTCATAAAATCGACGATTATAAAGACCCGTCAAAACATCATGATAGCTTAAATAAAGATTTTCATCTTCCCTTTTTTTGCGTTCAGTGATGTTTCTCACGATACTGAGAAGAACTCTTTTATTTCCTAAGAAAGCCCCTTGCGAACTTACTTCAACATTTATCGGCGTTCCATCTTTTAGATAATGAACCGTTTCAAAAATAATCCCCTGTTTATCTACCGAATGTGACAGCTCAACGATAGGAGATTGTTTGTCAAGAGGATGCCTCAAATCCGAAATATTCATTGAGGAAAATTCTTGATATGTATAACCATAAATTCTGATCGCTGCATCATTGACCTCGAGAATATTTCCTTCTTTATCGATGAACAGCATAGCATCATTTGCCTTTTCAGCAAGAAGTTGATATTTTTGTAACCTTTCTTGAACTAATTTACTTTCGGTTATATCCTCTATCATACATAAATGATGAGGATGCGCTTGACCCTTATTCATTATCGGAGAAATCGTCATATGAGTCCAAACTACAGAACCATCCGGACGGAGATATCGTTTATTCATCTGGAAGCCGTTTAACTTGCCGGTAATCAAGAGGTCCATTTTATCTAAATTTTCTTGCACATCATCGGGGTGAGTTAAGCTCATCCAATCAATACTCTTTAGTTCTTCTGCGGATCGACTTACGATCTCTGCAAACCTAGAATTAACGTGATAATTATGCCCGGTCAATGAATCGCTTAAGGCAATACCCAAAGGTGCTTGTTCAAATATTGTTCTGAACAATTCTTCACTGGCTTTCAAGTCCTCCTCAACCCGTTTTCGCTCAGTTATGTCAATTCCTAGGCCGGCAAAATAAAGCTTACCGTCGATAGTTATGGGACTCGCAGTGAAGTACATGGGTTTTATTGTGCCATTTTTAATTTGAAAATTTGCTTCGCAATCTCCATATCCATATTGGTTTGCCCTTTGTATTCCTTCTATTAC
>CAKMJS010000121.1 GCA_927405585.1 uncultured Desulfosporosinus sp. | reverse complement strand
AGCGCCAAAGAAACGGAAGAACTTTTATTGGAGGTAGCTAAGGCCTATGAAGAAGGAGAGTAAGGATCTATTGGCTCAAGCGGGTGTCTATTTGTCAGAAATTCGAACCTTAGCCCAGAGCCCGTATACGATCATGGAAGTTTGTGGAACGCATACCGTAGCCATCGCCAAAAATGCGCTTCGAGAGTTGTTGCCAGAGACAGTTCGCTTAATATCTGGGCCAGGCTGTCCAGTCTGTGTGACTGATAGCAGCGATATTGATCGGTACCTTTATTTAGCGGCTCAACCGAATGTTATTACCGCGACCTTTGGAGACATGATTCGAGTACCGGGAACTGAGAAAAATCTCCAGGCTCTGAGAGCAGAAGGAGCGGATGTTCGAATTGTCTACTCAACTCAAGATGCCTTAGAATTAGCTCGCAAAAACCCGGACAAAGAGGTTGCTTTTCTGGGAATTGGGTTTGAAACGACAACACCTACGGTAGCCTTAAGCTTAGAAATGGCGAAACAAGAAGAAATCGGAAATTTTAGCGTATTATCCATGCACAAGGTTGTTCCCCCAGTCTTACGATTGTTGGCGGAAGATGAGGAACTGGTGGTCGATGCCTTTCTAGATCCTGGACATGTGTGTGCCATTATTGGAATTGGGCCAATCGAATTTATGGCCAAAGATTATGGGAAACCCGGCGTAGTGACCGGCTTCTCTGCCCTCGATATCTTGGAAGGGATTGTGATGCTGCTTCGCCAACGTGCAGAGGGGCGCTCGGAAATTGAAATTCAATATAAACGGGTCGCTAAAGCAGAGGGGAACCCACATGCTATCAGGGTTGTTGATCGGGTCTTCGAGCCAGTGGATGCGTCCTGGCGAGGCATCGGAAGGATTCCTCTGAGTGGCTTGGGTATAAGAGAAGACTACGGAGCATGGGATGCAGCTCGAAAATTTGCACTGCCGGTTTTTCATTCGCCAGAAACACCAGGTTGTTTGTGCGGAGATGTTTTAAAAGGACTTATTTATCCGACTCAATGCCCAATGTTTGGCAAACGATGTACACCGATGAAGCCAGTGGGACCTTGTATGGTATCGAACGAAGGGTCTTGTGCCGCTTATCACAGATATTCACAGAGGAGTGTGAATTAGATGGAACGCATTATGATGGCCCATGGAAGTGGTGGGCGGCTTAGTCATGAGTTAATTCAAACCCTCTTTCAAAAACATTTAGGCAACCCATACCTCGATCAGATGAATGATGCTACATTTTTGCCAGGCAGAGAGCAATTGGCAGTCACCACAGACTCCTTCGTAGTTTCTCCGTTGTTTTTTCGCGGAGGGAATATAGGTAAGCTCGCAGTCTGTGGCACGGTTAATGATCTAGCGGTAAGTGGAGCAATACCAAAGTTTTTAACGCTGGCGCTTATTCTAGAAGAAGGCTTACTGATGGAGGAGTTAGAACGGATTATTGAAAGCGTTGCTGAGACAGCCGCCGAAGCCGGCGTCGCAATTGTCTGTGGAGATACGAAGGTCGTAGAACGCGGAAGTGCGGACAAAATTTTCATAAACACAACTGGGATTGGGTATATTACAGACCGTTTAGTCGGTCCAGAGCGGATTCGTCCAGGGGACGAAATCCTCATTACGGGAACAATTGGGGATCACGGGATTGCGATTTTATCTGAACGAGAAGGGCTGGAATTTCAAACGCCGGTTATTAGTGATTGTGCTCCTTTGAATGGACTGATCGACGCCTTTTATATGCCTGGCGTGAAATGCATGAGAGACCCTACTCGTGGAGGCGTCGCCACAACTCTCAATGAATTGGCTGGACAAGCTGGCGTAAGTATGCTCTTAGTTGAAGAACAATGTCCACTTTCTCCGAGCGTAGAAGGGGCCTGTGAGATGTTAGGTCTTGAGCCCCTTTACTTAGCGAACGAAGGGAAAGTATTGGTTATCGTCGCTCCGGAAGTGGCGGATCAAGTTCTCTTAAACATGCGAGCACATCCACTCGGGCGCCAAGCTACTCGTATCGGGCAGGTTCAAGCAGGAAAGTCTGGGCTGGTTCTTTTAGAAACTCCACTGGGGGGAAAACGTATTGTAGGCATGCTTGAAGGTGAACACCTTCCCCGTATTTGTTAGAAAAGCATATGAAAGAAAATACAAGTCAAAGATGCCATGGATATTTTGCGTCAGACAAGGAGGTATGGTTACCTCATAGCGGGCTATTAGGTAACCATGCCGACGCAGTATGGCGTAAAATAGACTGGCATACTGATTTTTTATTTTCTTGAATGTGCTTAAATCAGGAGGGCACTATGCGGATAGCAGTCATTGATGGACAGGGTGGCGGAATTGGCAAACACATTGTTGAGCAATTACGCAAAAAAATGCCCGGATTGGATATACTTGCTTTAGGAACGAATGCCCTGGCAACGGGAGCTATGCTGCGAGCCGGGGCCACTGAGGGCGCTTCAGGGGAGTCCGCAATTTGTTTTAATGTTGATCGAGTCGATCTAATTGTGGGTTCAGTGGCGATTATGATGGTTTATGGCCTTTTGGGAGAAATCACTCCAGCGATGGCTACGGCAATTTCTGCCAGTAAAGCAGACAAATTACTTCTGCCTATCCAACGTGGAAATATTCTGCTGGTTGGAATCCTTCGCACCCCACTGCCCCACCAGATTGAAGCCTTGGTATTCGAGGTAGAAGAACGACTCAAGCTTAATCCTGCCCCTTAAGTCAAGTCATTCAATATACGTTGAATATCGAGATTGCCGAGAGAAAACTAGTGGGAGCTTCACGATGGGATGAATATTAGAGGTAGTATTCGATGGTTTGACAAAGGGTATGATTCTTGGTAATATTAAAGCATAGTAAAACAGTAAGAAATAGGGGGATTAAACATGAGGGTCGCAAATTCTATAACGGACTTGATAGGGCAGACTCCTTTAGTCCGTTTGCAACGAATGGTCAAGCCAGGAATGGCAAATATTTATGTTAAAGTTGAATCGTTTAATCCAGGCGGAAGTGTCAAGGATCGTATTGCCTGGGGGATGATTCAGGATGCGGAGAAACGAGGTGCACTACGCCCAGGTGGGACCATAATCGAACCGACGAGTGGGAACACAGGGATTGGACTGGCCATGATCGCTGCAGCCCGCGGTTATCGCTTAATTGTCGTTATGCCCGATACGCTGAGTGTCGAACGGCGGATGCTAATGGCTGCTTATGGTGCCGAATTTGTATTAACACCTGGAGCGGAAGGCATGAAAGGGGCAATTGCGGAGGCAAAACGGTTGCTTAGTGAAAACCCAAATTACTTTATGCCGCAGCAATTTGAAAACCCTGCCAACCCAGAAGCGCATCGACGAAGCACGGCGTTAGAACTTCTCGACCAGTTGAAGGAGATGGATGCATTTGTCGCAGGTATCGGGACAGGAGGCACGATCACTGGAGTCGGTCAGATATTAAAAGCTCATCTTCCTGAAATTAAGATTATCGGTGTGGAACCCGCCGCTTCTCCAGTTATTTCAGGTGGAAAACCAGGGCCACATAAAATTCAAGGAATAGGTGCCGGGTTCGTTCCCCTAGTTTTTGACAAGGCTATAGTGGATGAGCTTATACAAGTGAGCAATGAGGATGCCTTAGAGATTACTCGGCGTTTAGCTCGTGAAGAAGGGCTTTTAGTGGGCATTTCTTCGGGTGCTGCGGTCAGCGCAGCCTTGAAAGTTGCCGAAACGTTAGGAGAAGGTAAAAGTGTGGTAGTCATGGCTCCGGACACGGGAGAACGGTATTTGAGCACAGATGTTTTTCATTAAGCATGCATATTATTGCTTTACAAGGGAAATTGCCCTATGCTAAACTATTCAATAGTGTACGAGCATAAGGAGGAGTTTCATGTCAGGACATTCAAAGTGGGCAAATATTAAACATAAAAAAGGTAAGGCAGATGCTCATAAGGGGAAAATGTTCACCAAACTGGGCCGGGAACTGGTGGTTGCCTCCCGAGCCAGTGGAGGAGACATTAACGACTTCCGATTAAAGATCGCCATTGAAAACGCCAAGGCGGAAAATGTGCCTAACGAGAATATCCAACGAGCTATTCTTAAAGGGACTGGCGGAGCAGAAGGATCAGTTTATGAAGAGCTTCGTTATGAAGGGTATGGACCCGGAGGGGTTGCCGTCATGATTGATATTTTAACGGATAACCGTAACCGTACAGCGGGGGAAATTCGTTATATCTTCTCTAAAAATGGTGGGAACATGGGTGAGACAGGCAGTGTCGGCTGGATGTTTGAAGAAAAAGGGCAATTAAGGATCCTGCGCGAGGGACTAAAGTTTAGCGAAGATGATCTAATGATGTTGACCTTAGAAGCAGGGGCTGAGGATTTTGAGATAGATGAGGAAGGGTATGTTGTATTTACCACGCCTGATGCCATGGAAAGTGTACGACAGGCACTTCTGGAGCAAACGATTTCCGTTGCGGAAGCGGTGATTAGTCCGATTCCACAAAATACCATCGAGATAACCGATGCTGCACAGGCCCGAAAGATTATCCATTTGATGGATACGTTAGAAGACCATGATGATGCTCAAGGGGTTTATTCTAATTTTGAGCTGGCGGATGCTTTGGCTGACGAAGACTTTTAGTCCTTAAAGAGTCTAGTGCTAACACTATAACGATTAATAATTATACCCTCCTGGCAAGACTAGAACTAAAAGACAAAGTCAGGAGGGTTTTTCATTATGTCTAGTCGTATTGTGATGAGTATAGTCCTGATGATCGGTATTGGAATCGGAAGCATCGTACCTGCTGCAACGGATTGGTGGTATGATAACCATCGTGCCAGTATTGCTTTAGATGCTATTAACGCAGAGCCCGCTTCAAAGGATAATGCTTTGACTGAGCTTACCTATTATTTTAAGGTCGAGCAAGGGGTGCTATCCGTGCTCGAAGGATCTCCGGGAGCGAGCGGTAGAGTCATTACGACGTTAAATGTTCAGACTTGGCCCAAGGAGGTGTTGGATATGGCTCCTAAGGTCGAGCTCTATTCTCTCGATGAAGTTCAATCGTTTATTGATACGGTCAATGAAACCCTGTAGCTTAAGTAGAAAGGTATGGAGTAGAAAGGGAATCGTGCGTCTTCTGTCGAAATCTATTATGTTGAAAGGAAGACGTGTATGATTATATTAGGAATTGACCCTGGAACAGCAATTATGGGATATGGTTTAATTGAACAAAAAGGGAATCACTTAAGTGCGCTCACTTATTCATGCTGGCGTACGCCTGCTCACACGCCCTTAGCAGAACGTTTGTTAATGTTATATGAACAGATTGTACCGTTCCTTAAGGAGCACCCTCCTGACCACATGGCAGTAGAGGAGCTTTTCTTTAATCGCAATACTACAACCGCACTCTCTGTCGGGCATGCCCGGGGGGTTGTGTTGTTAACGAGTGCCCAACAAGGTATTCCTGTCTATGAATATACCCCCTTACAGATAAAACAGGCAGTTGTGGGATATGGGAGAGCCGAGAAAAAACAGGTCCAACAAATGGTTAAAGGCTTGTTAAGACTGGACGAAATCCCGAAACCGGACGATACGGCAGATGCCTTAGCCGTGGCAATCTGTCATGCCCATAGTTTTGCATTGAATCGGAGAATGGAGGAATTCCGATGATTGGGATGTTGAGAGGTAAGGTATGGGAAATTCAAACAGAGCGGTTGGTGCTGGATGTACAAGGAGTTGGGTATTTATTGACTGTGCCCTATGGGCTCTTAGCGAAGTCTAGTCCCGGGCAAGAACTTGTCGTGTACACCCATGTAATTATGCGCGAAGATGATTTATCTCTGTACGGGTTCTCCTCTTTAGAAGAAAAACAACTCTTTCTGGAAATGTTGAGTGTGTCAGGCATTGGTCCTAAAGCAGCCATATCGCTCCTTTCAACCTTCGGCGCAGTTCAGATTGAAAGTGCCATTGTTAGTGAAAACCTTAATTTATTAACTAAAGTACCAGGCATTGGGAAGAAAACAGCTCAACGGCTTATTTTAGAGCTCAAAGAAAAATTTAAAGGACACGTTTCATTTCCGGCTGGAGGGGAATCGTTCTCTACCCCATCTCCTCTAACTCACTCTGAAGCGTTACAAACCTTACTGGCTCTTGGCTTTGGTTTGGAAGAAGCAAGGCAGGCACTTGGCCAAACCCTAAAAGCCAGTGGAGAATTAACGACTGAAGAACAGGTTAAGAAGGCACTTCGTTTACTGGCTGGCGGCTAATATGCAGAGTACGGAGTTGACCACTCTCACTTGAAGAAGTGTGAGTCTCACGATTAGATGGATGAATTAGAGGCTACGAGAGGTGGACTGGAAATGGAAGAGCGTCTGGTTGCTCCACAAGAACAACTGACAGATCATAATGAAGGGGAAGTACTTCGTCCTAGCCGCATGAATGACTACATAGGGCAGAGAAAAGTGAAAGATAACTTGAGTATCTTTATTCAAGCCGCTTCCACCCGTGGAGAAGCCTTGGATCACGTCTTACTATATGGTCCGCCAGGTTTAGGTAAAACAACGCTCGCCAATATAATTGCGACGGAAATGGGCGTCAGTATACGCACTACGTCCGGTCCGGCTATTGAACGTCCTGGGGACTTAGCAGCTATCCTAACGGCATTAGAGCCTCGGGATGTGCTATTTATCGATGAAATCCATCGCTTGAACTCTACCACAGAAGAAATCCTGTATTCTGCGATGGAAGATGGATGTTTAGACATTGTGATTGGAAAAGGGCCAAGTGCGCGGTCTATTCGACTGTCTCTTCCACCGTTTACGTTAGTTGGAGCTACAACCCGCGCTGGACAGTTAACGTCTCCCTTGCGAGATCGTTTTGGAGTGATTAGCCGTCTGGAATTCTATGAGGTCGAGGATTTAAAAGAAATTGTGCTTCGAGCGGCAGGTATTTTAAGATTAGATATTACCGATGACGGAGCTGAAGAAATTGCCCGACGTTCCCGGGGAACCCCAAGGGTGGGCAACCGTTTGTTAAAACGAGTTCGAGATTTTGCCTTAGTCTGGGAAGATGGCGTCGTGACTCAAACAATCGCTCGAGAAGCACTTAATCGGTTGGAAGTCGATCCGGTGGGCTTGGATCAGATTGACCAGAAAGCTCTAAAAACTATTATTGAAGTATTTGCTGGCGGACCGGTTGGCTTGGAGACGCTCGCGTCAACCATTGGAGAAGAGTCAGTGACGATTGAAGACGTTGTTGAACCGTTTTTACTGCAAATGGGTTTTTTACAACGGACTCCCCGGGGACGCGTGGCAACCGTGAGGGCATACCAGCATTTAGGCTACACTCTACCCCAGAATAGGACTGATTACGGACTGTTCCCTGAAGACAAGGTTTAGGAGAAAAATCGAGAGCATATTAGCCGAGAAAAAAGGGTAATCTGACATCAGAATGCTTTCTGAGATGCCAAGAAAGGGTGTGACGAGCATGACCCGGATTGTGTATCGGTTACCATTTTTCTGTATAGCTTTAGTGATATTTGTGCTGATACGAGCGACACCATGTTCAGCGAAAGAGATTTCGGTTGAGCTTGTATGGAAATTGGGCGAGGCTGGATGGGTGGAAATCGAGGTTAAGAATGGAGACTATCAGTTGATTGTGGATACAACGACCCACAAGTTCTCAGCGGGTTCTAGCATACAAGTAGGCTGGGGAGGGTGGGCCCCAATACTTAGAATTAATCATCAGGAATTTCAAGTCATGAAAGGGTCTACTTTAGAAATTAAGGGCAGCAATGCGGGTAGTCTAAGCGTTAAAACACCAGAGGATAAAGCAGCTGTTTATCGCGGTGATTTACAGCTAAGTTGGAAAAACAGTCATTGGCAGTTAGTAAATAGGGTCGATAGTGAAGACTACCTTAAAGGCGTTGTGCCTATGGAAATGAGCAATGCGTGGTCTAATGGTGGAGCAGAAGCGCTCAAGGCACAAGCAGTAGCTGCGCGGACCTTCGTCGTGAGACATACTGAAAATGGCAAAAAGACGATTACGGATTCTCCGGATATTGACCAAGCCTATGCAGGTAAGCTCGTAGAGGGAGAAGCAACAGTGGCAGTTGAGGCAACGAGAGGTGAAATTCTCGTCGATGATCTCAGCGGTCAACCGATTGAAGCTCTCTATTCTGCGCATAGCGGTGGATATACAGAAGATGCAAAAAATGTCTGGGGAAACTCAGATAGTAATAATGTGTCTCGTCCAGATCCCTATTCTGAAGGGGTTGGTGGGGCTGCAAATCATTGGCGCTTTATCGTCTCGGCTCCAGTTCTCGGCTCTACCTTTGGGCTTGGACCCGTACGTAAGGTTGAACTTGACAAATTCCCCTCTGGAAGAGTAAAAAGTGTTAGGATGGAAGACGGATTCGGGCAATCCAAAACCGTTACAGCACGGACCTTTGTTAAAAAGTTTTACCCCTTTGGGCAACCCATTAAAAAGTTCGCCTTATTAGGGACCTTCTTTGAGGCCCAACAAATGGCTAAAAGCTTTGATCCGTTAGGAAAACTGGGCCTATCAGTGTTTTTTGGAGCTCCAGAATCTCTTGTCTCGAAATCATCGCGGTTAGATCAAAAGAATCAGGGACCCTTGCTTTCGAAAATTTATAGTTCATCCCTTGGACCAAGTCCGGATACTCAACCATTGGGTGCCTTTATTTTTGATGGACGGGGTTGGGGACATGGTGTTGGGATGTCTCAATGGGGTGCTTATCATATGGCCCAATTGGGGTATAGCTATCAGGAAATATTAGCGTTTTATTATGCCAATGCTCATATCAAAGGAGAATGATGGTTTGAACGTTTCGGAGTTTGATTTTTATTTGCCGGAGACGCTGATTGCACAACACCCTCTAGAACCTAGGGATGCTTCGCGATTAATGGTGCTCAATCGCGACAGTGGAAGCATAGAACACCATACCTTTCGTGATCTTGTGTCCCTCTTAAAAACAGGCGATCTGCTTGTGCTTAATAACACCCGCGTAATTCCTGCGCGTTTGATCGGTGAAAAAGAGGGAACAGAGCGAAAAATTGAAGTCCTACTCTTGAAGAGGCAGGAACTCGATGTTTGGGAGGCCCTTGTTAAGCCTGGAAAGCGTCTTAAAGTAGGGCAAAAGGTTCGCTTCGGTGGTGGAATACTAATCGGCGAATTGTTAAATATTTTGGAAAACGGAAATCGAAGGATCCATTTTACTTATTCTGGGATTTTCGAAACTGTTTTAGACACTCTCGGACACATGCCTCTACCACCGTATATTACGGCACAACTTGAAGACCAAGGACGCTATCAGACCGTGTATGCCAAGGAACGAGGGTCTGTTGCGGCGCCTACGGCTGGCCTGCACTTTACACCTGAGCTACTGCTTGAACTCCAGGAGAAAGGCGTAGAGATCGTTGAGATCCTTCTCCATGTAGGTTTAGGAACCTTTCGTCCGGTTAAAGTAGAGAATATCCAGGATCATGCCATGCATTCAGAATACTACAGGATAGATTTGGAAGCCGCAGAGCAGATTAATCGAGCTAAACAAGAGGGACGTCGGGTCATCGCCGTAGGTACAACAGCGGCGCGCACTTTAGAATCAGTAGGAAATGAGCAAGGCAGGGTTGTACCTGGCGAGGGATGGACGGATATCTTTATCTACCCGGGCTACTCGTTTAAGACTGTAGATGCATTATTGACCAATTTTCATTTTCCAAAGTCGACCCTGGTCATGCTTGTTAGTGCTTTAGCAGGTCGCGAACTAATTTTAAAGGCCTATGAACTTGCCGTTTTAGAGCGATATCGGTTCTATAGTTTTGGAGATGCCATGCTGATCTTGTAAGCATCGAGCATTGTTCATTGGTTTAGTGATAGAAAAAGAAGGAGTGAAGGGTTTGACTGCGGTTCATTTGGAAATACTTAAAGAAGATTCTCGGACCAGAGCACGCTTAGGGAAATTACATACACCACACGGTGTGATTGAGACCCCGGTGTTCATGCCAGTAGGGACGCAAGGGACAGTCAAGACTATAACCCCGGAGGAAATCAAAGAGATCGGGGCAGGAATTATCTTAAGTAACACCTATCACCTTTTCTTGCGACCAGGTCACGAGTTAATTCGGGAAGCGGGTGGACTTCATCGCTTTATGAATTGGGACGGAGCAATTCTAACTGACAGTGGCGGCTTCCAGGTGTTCAGCTTAGGGGATCTGCGCACTATTAAGGAGAGTGGAGTAGAGTTCCGTTCACACATCGACGGCTCTCTTCAATTTTTAAGCCCTGAAATCGCGACTCAAGTTCAGATGGCTCTGGGATCGGATATTGTGATGGCCTTCGATGAGTGTGCACCCTATCCTTGCACCCATGAGTACGCCAAAGATTCTTTAGAGCGGACGACACGTTGGCTTAAACGGTGCAAGGAAACCTTGACGACGACAGACAAACAAGCCTTATTTGGGATTGTACAGGGAGGGATGTATGAAGATCTTCGTCGGCAAAGTGCGGCTGAAATTACGGAACTGGATTTACCAGGGTATGCTATCGGGGGCTTAAGTGTCGGCGAACCCAAAGAAATGATGTATGAGGTTTTAGATTATACAGTTCCGTTACTCCCAAGAGAAAAACCCCGTTATCTGATGGGGGTAGGTTCTCCGGATGCCCTGATCGAAGGGGTAATGCGAGGAGTTGACATGTTTGATTGTGTGCTTCCAACTCGAATTGCACGCAATGGGACTGCGATGACCCGCTACGGCAAAGTGATTGTTCGCAACGCCGGATCCGCACATGACTTTGGCCCGATCGATCCTTCCTGTGATTGTTATACCTGTCGCAACTACTCGCGGGCTTATATCAGGCATTTAATTAAGGCGGAAGAAATATTAGGACTGCGCTTAATGACCATTCATAACTTGCGTTATCTCCAGACCTTAATGCGTGAAATCCGAGAGGCGATCAAGGAAGACCGTCTGCCAGAATATCGACAAACCTGTTTTGCAGATTATGGTTACGATTGCACTGAGTAATTTTCCTATTTTCGATATATTGAGCAGGATTTTTGCCCAGTCATGGGGAATAGTTTTAAGACTAAATAAAGGGGGATAATAAAATGGATTCATCGACAATGACTTTAGTCCTATATTTTGTGGTTTTTTTCGGTATTATGTACTTTCTCATGATCCGACCACAACAGAAGCAGGCTAAAAAGCGCCAAGCCTTACTCAGTAGTATAAAAGTAAGGGATCAGATCATCACAGCTGGGGGACTCTATGGTAAAATCGTTAAAGTAAAGGACGATTCTGTTATTTTACTGATTGCGGAAAAAGTAGAAGTTGAAATGGCTAAATCGGGAATTATTAGCGTAGAAAATCGTGATATTGACCTTGAAAAAAGTTAATAAAAGATAAGAATCTACGGAGGCCCCTCCCACTTGTAGGAGTAGCAGTCTCACTAAAAGAAAGTATCATAAAAGCAAGTGGTTCAGACCACTTGCTTTTAAGCTTGTTTTTCAGATATGAGAATTAGGGGTGAACACCTGTGCCCTTATATAACGATCCGTTTCAAGAACAAAGCTATGAAGAGCATGTGCGAGTTGACTTAGCCCATTGGAGGAGGAGATTACTAAAACCTCCGGGACTGTTGGAACGAACGACAAAAGTCCTTCAAACGAAAGTAAATGACAAGGTCATACCAAAAAAGGTGCATACGGTGATCACGGCAACTGTCAAAGGGTTGGTTAAATCAGTAGTCTACGGTTTAGATTTTATCCCTAAGAGCCCACCTCTTTTTCACGTTCCTTTACAAGAGCGTGATCAATTGGCGGATACTCTGCTTACGAAATATCGAAAGATTGCCGCTGCGGAAGGTGCAGGAACTGGTGCAGGCGGTTTCACCCTCGCTATAGCTGATTTTCCAGCACTCATTGCCATCAAAATGAAGTTTCTCTTTGAGTTAGCACATCTTTATGGATTTTCTACTAAGGATTACAGAGAACGTTTGTTTTTGCTGTATATTTTCCAATTGACTTTTTCGAGTCAGGAAAAACGTCTTGAATTATTTAAGATTATTCTCAATTGGGACGAGAACATCGGCAATTGGCCAGTTGAAGAAGAGCATTTACAGCAGATTGATTGGGATCAATTTCAAAAGGAATATCGAGACGCCATTGATTTCCGAAAAACCCTTCAGCTTATACCCGGCTTGGGCGCTATCGTAGGAGCATGGGCGAATTATGGTCTGCTGGACGAATTAGGTACGGTCGGAAAGAATTGTTATCGGTTACGTAGTTCAGGAGGGATTTATTTTGACAAAGGTTACCCTGCAAGAGATTAAAGCAGATTCTTATGTTCAAGCACTGATTGATGCCGGAAACCGTCATCTAGCAGCCATAGGGTATACGGAGCATGGACTTAGGCATGCAGGGCTGGTTTCCCACATCGCTTCGAATATACTACTCAAGATGGAACATCCCGAAAGAGAGTGCGAGCTAGCAGCCATTGCGGGTTACTTACATGACATCGGAAATGCTGTCAATCGTGTTGCTCATGCCCATTCAGGGGCAATTCTCGCGGCTGGGATACTAGAACGGCATGGCATGCCGCCTGAAGAGATCGCTTCTTTGATTGGGGCGATCGGGAACCATGATGAGCAGGATGGGAATCCAGTTAATAACATATCGGCCGCGTTGATCCTAGCAGATAAATCAGACGTTCATCGTTCTCGCGTGCGAAATTCTGACTTGGCTAAGTTTGATATTCATGACCGGGTTAATTATGCGGTCAAACGCTCCTTTCTTCGCGTCTATCCAAAAGAACGAATTGCCTTAGAACTTATGATTGATACCGAGATTTGCCCTGTGATGGAATACTTCGAGATCTTTCTAGCACGGATGCTTTTATCCCGGAGGGCGGCTGAATTTTTACTTACTCAATTTGAATTAAAGATCAACGATGTTAAGTTGCTCTAAGGTAGCCATTATTTTCCCGCTTATTTCGGATTGACATTGTAATCCTGAAAGTTTTATAATGATGGTTGGTATGGGCAAGTCCCATTATATTGAAAGGGAGGAAAGCAGATGAGACGGGGAAACATCATTAAGCTAGTAGCACTTGTGTTACTGGTTGCAGTAGCTGTTGCACTATCGGTTAAACCCCTTGTGGATCCCGTAAAAGGTATCCCTTTGGGACTTGATCTACGCGGTGGAGTGCACTTAGTACTACAAGCAGAACAAGATAAGAGTGGTACTCCAATTACGCGAGATGATATAGACAGAGCAAAGGTAATCATTGAGAACAGGGTCAATGATTTGGGGGTATCTGAACCCACAGTTCAAGCAGACTATGATAAGAAACGGATTATCGTTGACTTAGCTGGGGTTACTGACCCAGATAAAGCAGTTGAAATCTTAAAAACAACGGCCAAGTTAACCTTTAGAGATCCCCAAGGCAATGTTGTCTTGGAAGGGAATGATCTCAAAGATGCCAAGGGAGGACAAGGTCAGACGCAGGGGTATGTCATTAATTTAACCTTCTCTGCTGATGGGGCTAAAAAGTTTGCGGATGTAACGACTAAGTTGCTCGATCAAAGACTGGGCGTTTATCTCGATGAAGAACTTTTGACAAATCCGACTGTTAATACACCTATCCTCAATGGTCAAGCGGAGATTACCGGATATGCTACTTTAGAAGAGGCAGCTAATGATGCGGTCCTCATGCGCTCTGGTTCTTTGCCTGTGAGCATGAGTATTGCCGAGAAGCGTCAGGTAGGAGCCTCTTTGGGAGTTGACTCCCTTAACAAAAGCATTCAGGCCGGAATTTACGGTCTTATCTTTATATTTCTCTTTATGCTCGTGTTCTACAGGTTACCTGGGGTTGTAGCCAATTTCTCCCTAGTTGTATATGCTCTCCTCGTTTTATGGATTTTTTGGATGTTCCGAGTGGTATTAACTCTGCCGGGCATCGCCGGCTTTATCCTTTCGGTGGGGATGGCAGTTGACTTTAATATCATTATTTATGAACGAGTCAAAGAGGAAATACGGCTTGGAAAATCGTTGCGAGCTGGCGTAGAATCTGGCTTTAGCAGGGCTTTCATCACGGTTATTGATGCTCATGTAACAACACTGATAGCCGCGATTACCCTTTACGCCTTAGGAACCGGTTCCATCCAGGGATTTGCACTTACCTTGGGTATTGGGATCATCGTAAGTTTATTCACTGCAATCACGTTTACCCGTCTGGTATTACGCTGGACTGTTGGAATCAGCCCAAAAATGAATACAACATGGTTTGGCGTTAGGAGGGATGCATAATGGAGAACACTGGACATCCAACGACTTACGATGAAGTGAAACAGCAACATCAATTTTATTTTAGTATTGTGAAGAGGCGGTTGTGGTGGTTTGCTATTTCAGCCCTAATTCTGATTCCGGGAGTTATTTCCCTCTTCATGCAGGGCTTAAACTTAGGGATCGACTTTCAGGGTGGAACGATGCTCGACGTGACCTTTAAGCAGGCTGTGACGCAGTCTGCCATTACAGATACTATGAAATCTGTTGGGCTGGAAGATTCTGTGGTGCAGTTGTCTAATGGAGATACTGGTGCGTTAATCCGAACTGTAGCCCTTGAAGAAGATAAACGCAATGAATTACTCGCTGCCTTAAGCAAGGTAGGGGAGTATGACAAAGCGTCTCTTCAAGAGGACAAAGTGGGTCCAGCGATCGGAGAAGAACTTACTAGAGATGCTTTCTTAGCTCTGATTATTGCTATGGGACTAATGATCGCCTATATCACGTTCAGGTTTCAGTTCGTCTTTGCTATCTCCGGGATTATTGCCCTATTACACGATGTCTTGATAGTTGTAGGGGTTTTCTCGTTGTTCCAATGGGAAATCAATTCCTGGTTTGTGGCGGCTATTTTAACAATCTTCGGTTATTCCATTAATGATACAGTGATTATCTTTGACCGGATTCGTGAGAACCAAAACAAAATGAAACGTACAGATGCCTATGAAGATATGGTTGATAAATCCATTTGGCAGACCATGCGGCGTTCCATTAACACAACGATCACGGTCCTGATCGCCTTGCTCTCAATATTTATCTTTGGTGGAGAATCCACTCGATATTTCGCTTTGGCTATGCTGATAGGGGTATCTATCGGAGCCTATTCCTCCATCTTTATCGCTAGTCAAATCCTCTTGGAGATTAAGAACCGTATGAAGCCCAAACGTAAAGGCGGCAAGCCAGCCCGCGCCTAGTTTCAAGTAGTGGCGTGAAAAGATCTTGGGTATTATGCTCAAGATCTTTTCATGTTATAGTGAATTATAAATCAAGTAGCAACTCTTTGGTTATCGCCGTTGTTGCTTAAAGGAGGAAACGATGGAAAAGAAAATAATAGGAGCGCTCCTCTTCGTTTTCCTTGTTTTTGGAAGCAGTGGGTGCGCTAGACCACTGTCAAGCCCTACTTCTCAAACTCAAATAACTACGCTTATTCCAGCGAGTGGACCAGACCAGCCCGAATCTGTAAACGATCAAGTTGAATTATCGAACGATCAAGTTAAACCTTCAAATGATACAGTTAAACTACCAAGGGATTTGCCTAATCCTCCAAGTGATGGGCAAGCTAACGTACCAAAAGCCCAAACTGTACCCATCCTGTACTACCACTCCGTGATGCAGGAGACTGGCAATGAATTAAGAATGCCCCCGGAACAGTTTGAGGCCCAAATGGCTTATTTGCACGACAAAGGGTATCAAAGCATCTCCTTAGATCAGTTATACCAAGCTACCTATGCAGGGGGGGCTCTCCCTGAAAACCCTTTTGTAATTACGTTTGATGACGGATACGTCGATAATTATACGAACGCTTTTCCCATTTTATCGAAGTATGGGTTTACAGCCACGGTCTTTATGGTAACAAGCTATATTAATGGAGAAGGATTTTTGTCACTGACTCAGCTTAAAGAGCTTGTCACAAACGGGTGGGAAATCGAAGGACACACGACTAGTCACCCGCATTTGACCAAACTGGATGTTTCAGCCGTGTTGGGTGAACTACAACTTTCTAAGGAACTCTTAGAAAAGGAGTTAGGGCTTGTGGTGGACTTTTTCGCTTATCCTTATGGAGACTTCAATGCCACCGTCGTGCAGGCGTTGAAGGATACCGGGTATTTGATGGCCGTTACCACAGAACGGGGATGGGCAGATGTCAGTACGGATGCCTGGCAAGTAGAACGCGTTTATTGTTATGCATCAATGGGAATGGACGAGTTTACGAGACGCATGCACAATCCAAACTATTAGCTCTTAACGATAAAGCCGCTCTTCGGACTAACCGGAGAGCGGCTTTTCGTTCGGCAATATAAATATAGAAATTATTAACAATTATGGAAATATTACATATCTTACTATGAGCCCAGAAATATATAGTTAAAATTAGGGAGGTTGTTAAATATGGCATTTGGAGTAGGTGCTGTTGACGGCGTAGAATGTGTATGTAAACCTAACTTTTTACCAGGGATTGCAATCGTAGTTGTGATTATTCTTCTGTTAATCGCAATGGGAATAGTATTCTAAAGTTTAGTTCTCAAAATCTTATAAAAAAGTGAAGGAGGGTCTACCATGTACGGATATGGAATGGGCTGTGGTGCACCTGTTGCAACGGGTGTAGGGGCTGGCATTATTGCTATCGCTATTCTGATCTTAATTGCTTTAGCCGTTATTTTTTAATTGAAAGAGATAATTGAAGAAAAGGGAGGTTAATCTTATGTTTGGAGCAGCTGGAGTCGGGTGTGGAACTGGAGTCGGTGCAGGAATTGCAATTGTTGTCGTGATTATTCTATTGCTCATCGCCTTGGGTATTGTTTTTTAAGAAACGACCGTAAGTGCGACTTTTTTGGAGGTGAGTTCATGTACGGGTATGGTGCTGGAGTTGCAGGATGTGCAGGGGCAGGGGCAGGGGTTATTGCTATTGCCGTGTTAATTCTGATCGCGTTGGGAGTCATCTTCTAGTGAACTCGTCCAACTAAAGTTGAACATCGAGACTTCGGTGGGGGAGTCTACCCCCACCTTCGCCGCTAAGTATTTCTATGGGGAGGGCGGCTCTATCCTACGCCGGTAGGTATTCCTCTAGGGATCACGGCTTCGGCGATACTCTCCACCGGAGACTATCGTACCGGAGACTATCGTGAAGCGGAGTACGGAGTCCCACTCCCACTTGTAGAAGTGGGAGTCTCACGATTGGATCAATCTGAAATATAGTGAAATCAGTTAGAGGATCCCTTTGAGAAGGGGTCCTCTTTAAGCTTTGGGAAGTCATGAAAGAAAAGGGCGCTGGCATATGCAGCGACCCTTTTGATGCTTTTCAAAAGAAACAGAATATGATTAAGCGTTTCGAAATTAGAACCTATGGGTTACCACCAGAAGCGGCGACGAAGACCCCACCATGGGCCAAATCCAAAACCACCAAAGCCAAGCCACCAAGGGAAACCCCAGCCCCAACGACCCCACCACATAGAGAAAACCTCCTTCAAATATAATTCATTTTCTTATCATTTAGGTTTGTTGCAATGCTTCTTAACTTACCTAAAATAGAATATGAAAAGTATGGAATTATTGTTCCATTGATGGAAAATACTCTAATGTTTAACTTTAGTGAGACAAGTTCACTTGATTCAGGGTGGCAATATGACAAGGCAGGAATGCTCCACTAAGATTAGCTTAAATATTTTTGGGCTATACTAACAGAAAAGTGTGGCGGGGGAGGGAGGCTGCTTGGGATTTGTTTTTCTCGTATTACTTGAGGGGGCGCTGCTTCTTTCCGCGGGATTAATCTTTATGGGCGGGATTCGAGGAATTGTTGCGGCAACGGTTCTATTAAGCGGAATTAACTATCTAGTCCATGATATTGAGCAGTTTTGGCGTTGGCAGACCCCTCTTCTTTTAGGAGGTATTATTGGCATAATACTCCTGCTGATAGTGGGAAGAATTGCTAACAAGACCCAAGTTGTAAGTGGTTTGGTCGGTGGACTGATTAGTTTGGTTCTCTTTGGTGCCTTCATTACTCCTATTGTAGCCATTATTTTGTGGGCTTTGGTCGTCGGAACCGGCATAATTCCTAGGGATAAAAATAGTGAGGTTCTTTGGAGCTTCGCACCAACAATTCTGCGTCTAATTTTAGGTATAGGATGGATCATCTACGGAAACATCTTAACCCTCTGATACTCCGCGCGACTAAAGTCGGCGGGTTCTTAGGTACATATAGACTTCCGATATACTCTCGCTCACTGGCATGGTATTTCATCGGCAAGGTACAACACATAAGGACTGGTCTACTTCCCTAAGACTTTACTACCAAACAGTCCATTGACTATATTAGCGGTAGTATGACGCCCGTATCATGACGCTTTTTTGGGTTTTAGTTAAATTCCCATGCTGACTAGTTTACGGTTCGTTGAGGTTTTCAGTCGTTCAATCTCTCTATCGTGAAGTGTCTTGAATCTCGAGTAGGTTTCAAGGCACTGTTGGCGATTAATTGTGCTTAAATCAGGGTTTACATGCAGGATCAGAAAACTACTATATAAGTCTCGTTGAATTTTATCGTTTCCAATCATTGACCACCGTTCACTAAGCTCTTTTTTCACATAGTCATCTTCTACATGATTATATTGAGAGGCCTTTACTTCAGCGGTTTTGATCCTGTGCAATTCTGTCCCAAGATGCTTCAATTTATTATCCAAGATGTTTAAAAACATGGCTGGGGCCTTATTCGCTAAGGATTTACCAAATCGTTTCTTGCGATTGATCTTGCCTTTTTCATTTTTAGTCGTCTTTTTAGCTCTCTTCTGGAGACCTTTAAACGACATTGTTTCTACATTAACCTCTGTACCAAGGCTAATTATCTCGTTAGCCAATCGATTATGCGATTGCTTGCGGAGGCTCTTTAACTTACCTTGGATTCTTTGCAGTTTGAGTTGATCCAACTGATAGTGCTTCGACTTTACCCAACGATCGTTATTACTCCGATTAAACGTCCCATTCGCCTTATACTTGTTCGGATTAGTTGCTCGGCGACTTCGATCCATTTTCCGCTGCAATTGCCTGATTTTCCGATAAGGAGTCTCTATCACAGGGGCCAGTTCTAATAAACTGACCGTTTCTTCGGAGGTGATCCCTGCTGTCTGCGGGCCAATATCGATTCCAACCTTCGAGCTGCCTACCTTGTGCCTGAACTCACCGTTTTTATCGAGCTTAACTGGAGGGAAGCCTCCTAGGACTAACTGCAAGTAGTAGTTTGTGCCACTCTTTAATACCCGACAGTATTTAATTGGTTGCAGTAGTGCCATCTGTGCGTAGACATCCGTGGGATCAATTAACACTCTAATCGAGAGTCCATTCCAGACTAAGGTCTTATTTCGGAACTTAATACCGGCTGCATTCGTTTTACCTTCCAAGCTTTGCAATTCGCCATACTTTTTGAAGTGTATCGTTTTGGCAGTATGATAGATCTTCCCCTTAAAGGCCTCAAAGCAGCGCGTGGCAATTTTTTGGACAGTGTGAGAATCTAAATTTTTCTTAAAGTGATGTTGCATTGGCTTAACAAACTGGTGTATTGAATACTCGGTCAATCGGTACTTCCTGTTTAACTCTTGCAGTACTAGATTGCGGGATGTCTCCGTTTTTGGCATTTTTTGTGCACTTTGGTACTCTTTACTCTCAACCATTAAACGATACCGCTTATTAAGTTCATTAAGACAGGCATTATAGATTCTTCTACCGATATCTAAGCGCTTATCTAGGATATCCTCTTGATATAGTTCAGGATCGAGCTTAAGAGTTAGCACAAAATTCGGCTTTAGTTTCTCTTTGGTTTTTTTCGTTCGTTTAGCCATGACAGTCACCACCTTATACGTGGTTTTTGTTTACTAAATAGTGTTGTATTGTTTCTTAGGATAGAGATATACAAATTCTTTCTTTATGCGTGTACTTATAGGTTATTAAATAGTTCATTTAACCTAATTATACCATATTATATAGTACATGTGTTCTGTTTAATGATTTTTTTATTGAACGACGAGGCCGCCTTCATTCCCGTGACAGAAGTCAGGGGCTTTCGGCCACGCTATGGTAACCCTCTATCACCCGGAGATAAACCTGATAGAGAAAACCCTTGCTTTAAGGTGCAATCTTTGGTATCTTAAACATAAACTATTTTGTCAGGCGATAGCTGGGCTTCAAAGTTATGAGGCAGCGGAGTAATCCGCGGGACTTCCTTTTTAGAAGGAGTCCTATTTTTATGTGTTATCAGAGAGTAAAATAGATTTTATAGAAGTGAGGAGAGTCAATCATGGAGGAGAAGATCCAGGTGGCCTCATTATCTGTCGCCTCGAATACATTTTTAACGCTTGTCAAAGTGGTGGTTGGGTTAGCAAGTGGGTCAGTTAGTATCCTGTCTGAGGGTATTCACTCTGGAATCGATCTTCTGGCTTCCTTTATAGCTCTTTTCGCGGTTCGAGAATCGGAAAAACCTGCCGATTCACAACATGCTTACGGGCATGGTAAGATTGAGAATGTTTCCGGGACAATAGAGGCTGTCTTGATATTTGTCGCTGCCCTGGTCATTATTCGAGAGGCAGTTCTGAAGATCCAGGAAATAATGAACGGTGTTGGAGGTCATGTCGAAAATCTAAGTTTGGGCTTGGTTGTCATGGGAGCTTCGGCGATCATAAATCTGATCGTTTCGTCTCGACTCATGAGGGTAGCCAAACGGACTGATTCTGTGGCACTCGAAGCGGATGCACTGCATTTACGTACAGACGTCTATACGTCAACAGGAGTTTTTATGGGTCTACTGATCATTCAATATACGGGTTGGGTCATCTTAGATCCTATTATTGCGCTAGGCGTTGCACTTATGATCGTTAAAGCTGCCTATGATCTTACCAAGAAAGCGTTATTGCCATTGGTTGATGTCAGTTTACCGGATGAGGAATGTGAAATTATTTCAGTCGTCCTTCTACAACATGCGGATGAATTTCTGGAATTTCATAAACTTCGCACTCGGAAGGCTGGAGCAGAAAGGCATATTGATTTACATCTAGTTGTTGCTAAATTCACTTCAGTCCTAGACGTTCATGAACTGTGCGATTTGATTGAACAAGAAATTAATCTGAGATTACAGGGGACTCATGTCCTGATTCACGCAGAACCTTGCAGTTCTAGGGATGAGGAATGTCCTGTTGAAGAAGGATTAGCTCCCTCCTGTCAGCGGTGTAGGGTTATAGAGGTCGGAGATCAGAAGCCAGAGATCGGAAGCCAGAGGCCTCATGAGGTACTACGGTAGGGGGAGTAAATTGTGAGACGAATATGGTCAAGGCAACACTTATACGGACAAACGTCAGTAGCCCTGAGCGATTCGCTTGGGATTTCAGAGGTTGTGGCCGATATTTTGGCCCAAAGGGGCTTTCTGCAGCCTGAAGAGGCTATCGAATTTTTGCGCCCTACCCTTTTGAATTTACCTTCACCTTTTTGTTTTCACGATATGGCGCCTGCAATCAATCGATTGTCAGTGGCCCTAAAGCAAAAGGAAAAAGTACTTGTCTATGGAGACTACGATGTAGACGGCGTGACAAGTACCGCTTTGTTATACAAAGTCCTTACTGATCTCGGTGTTAATGCTGTGGCCTATATTCCCCACCGCCAAGACGAAGGGTATGGACTAAATTCCGAAGCCATCGAACGTGCCGCTAAAGCAGGTGTGGGTGTTCTGATTACCGTCGACTGTGGAGTTACTGCGGTCGCTGAAGTAGCACTTGCTCAGACTTTGAATATTGATGTCATTATCACGGATCACCATGAACCAACCGGGATTTTACCGAAGGCGCTGGCAATCTTAAACCCCAAAGTTAAGGAGTCAGGGTATCCATTTTACGATTTAGCAGGGGTTGGTGTGGCGTTTAAATTAGCCCAAGCCTTGTTACAATCTTTAGGAACTGCTGAAGTGGGCATACACTCTGAACTTGAACTCCTAGATTTGGTAGCGTTAGGGACGATTGCGGATTTAGTTCCTCTGGTTGGTGAAAACCGGATTATTGTCCATCATGGACTTCTGCAGATGGAAAAGACGCTTCACACCGGGCTTAAGGCGCTTCTAGAGGAGTGCGGCCTTAGTGGTAAACCTCTCAAAGCCGGTCAAATTGGCTTTATGGTTGCACCACGGATTAACGCTGCAGGACGAATGGACAGTGCTCGAGCAGGTCTGGAGCTTCTCCTAACGGAGGACTCGGAGCGTGCGAGTGAGCTTGCTCGGCTCTTAACTCGAGAAAACCAGTCGCGTCAGGAGACAGAGAAAGACATCCTTGCTGAAGCAATTGCTATGGTGGAGCAGAAACCCTTACCTAGGGTGATCGTGCTTTCATCAAACCAATGGCATCATGGGGTGATTGGGATCGTTGCATCTCGTTTGGTAGAACGTTATTATCGGCCTGTTTTTATGATTGCTGAAGAAGGGGAGGAAGCTAAGGGCTCAGCTCGTGGGATTTCTGGCTACCCAGTCTTAGAGCAATTGACAACGCAAGCCCATCTATTAACTAAGTTTGGCGGGCATCGGGCAGCGGCAGGTTTTTCCATACCTACAGAGACTATTGAACGATTTAGAGTGGGCTTGAATCAACAAGCATTAGTTTTCCCTGAAACTGTATTTCAACAGGAATTAAAAATTGATCGCCAAGTTGCCCTTGACGCTGTGACAGGAGATTTGCTTCGCGAACTCGAACAGCTGGCTCCGTTTGGTTTTGGAAACCCAGGCCCGATCCTTGCGTGTAAAGAAGTTCCTGTGCATTCTGTCAGTGCGGTGGGCAAGGAGCGCAGCCATCTTAAATTTCGTTTCGGTCCTCAGGGAGAACAAGAAGGGATTGCTTTCCGCTTAGGTGAACGTATGAATGAGTTGAATCGTGAAAACAGCTTGGATGTAGCATTTTCCTTAGATTGGAATTCCTTTCGCGGGGTAGATACTGTACAATTAATGATTAAAGATCTCCACGCTAAAGCAGATTGGCAGGATCGTGCTGTAGTCGGAGAAGAAGACACTAGCCGTGTTTGTCAGGAGATAGCTGTGACACTCGATCAACCGGAGATAGAGTGGTTGGACTGGCGAAAATTTACCCTAGAAATGTTGCCCTTATCTGATAACTGCGAGCTAACATGGGTTTGGGATGCCACGGGAAGTGAACCGAGCCTTCGGCACTGGAACGATGGTGATGATAGTGTACATACCTCCGACGAAAATGATCAAGCAGGGCTAACCCGTCTAAGTCAGGGGACGGAGCTTGGCTTGATGCTTGGACTCCCACTGACAGAAGAGGATTTCAGGGAAGGGATAGAGAAACTGAGACAATTGGGAATACATCGTATTGCCCTTGCAGGGTTTCGAAGTGCCGATGAAGAAAAGGTTCGTAAGCGATGTGGATCCATAGCACGTGAAGAACTCATCCAGATATACCGAGATTTGTTGGCCAAGGCGAAACTCATGAACCCTTTCCTCTTAGGACGAGATTCAAAAATTTCGTCTTCTGAACGCATCGCTCTGAAAATTTTTGAAGAATTGGGGCTTATACGTTGTGTTGGTGGAACCAATGAGCTTGCTTTAGAATGGATTCCTGCCCAAAGCAAGTTAGATCTCGACTCCTCTTTACGTTATCGTAATTCGCGAGAGCGTGTGACTAGGGCATTAAAGTTTCAAACGGAATTATTAAAAGCTATACTGGATAAAAATGGCTAGAAGCGGAAAAGTGTAATAGGAAGAAGGTGGAGCAGTGATGGACTTTAAAGAGCATATTCGAGTGATCAACGATTTCCCTAAGGAAGGGATTTCGTACAAGGATATAACCACTTTGCTCAAAAATGGTCAAGTGTTCCGAGCATCGATTGATGCTTTAGTAGAAAAAATTAAGCCTTGGCAGCCAGAGGTAATCGTCGGACCTGAAGCTCGTGGCTTTTTACTGGGCGCACCGCTTGCCTACGCCTTAGAAATCGGTTTTGTCCCAGTTCGAAAACCAGGTAAATTACCTGGGAAAACCATCAGCGAAACCTATGCCTTAGAATATGGATTCGATACTTTAGAAGTCCATGCAGATGCTATTTATCCAGGTACACGGGTCGTCATCGTCGATGACCTGTTAGCAACCGGTGGAACCATGCTGGCGACGGCAAACTTAATGAAAAAAATTGGCGCGGATATGCTCGGGATGGGCTTTCTAATTGAATTAACCTTTTTGAATGGAAGAGAAAAGTTGGCCGATTATCCCGTTTTTTCTTTGGTCCAATATTAAGCTCAGTTGGGCTCAGTTGAGTTCAGTTCAGCTAATTCAGCTAAAGTAAGAACTTGGAGTAAAGGTTAGATCGCGCGTTGAGAGGAGTTCGCCATGTCCTTCGCTGAGTTAAGGGTAAAACTGCAAAAGAAGTCCCCACAGGCACGTCTAGACTTAATAGACAAGGCTTATCAATTTGCTGAAGTGGCACATCGGAACCAACTTCGAAACTCCGGGGAAGACTATATTCTCCATCCCCTTGAAGTTGCGCAGATTTTAGTGGAACTGGAACTGGATGAGGCAACTATTGCAGCATCCCTGCTTCATGATGTTGTGGAAGATACATCGTATACCATTGCAGATATTGAGAAAGAATTTGGTTCGGAAATTGCGTTACTTGTCGATGGAGTGACTAAGCTGGGACGAATTGAATACAAGAGTAAGATGGAGCAACAAGTTGAGAATTTGCGCAAGATGTTCTTGGCTATGGCCAAGGATATTCGAGTTATTCTGATTAAACTAGCTGATCGCCTCCATAACATGCGTACCTTGAAATATCATTCGATCCAAAAACAAAAAGAAATTGCTCAAGAAACACTTGAAATTTTTGCACCGTTGGCTAACCGACTCGGAATTTTTAGGATTAAATGGGAGTTGGAAGACCTTTCCTTTCGATATCTAAAACCTGAGGAATACTATGATTTGGTTGAAGGGATCGCTTTCAAACGACGAGAAAGAGAAGCATATATCAGTGAAGTCATTATTCAAATGCGACAAAAATTGAATGAAGTTGAAATATATGCGGACATAGCCGGTCGTCCTAAGCACTTTTACAGCATTTATCGTAAGATGGTGACACAAAACAAAGAATTGAGCGAAATCTACGATCTCATGGCGATTCGAGTAGTTGTCGAATCGGTCAATGATTGTTACGGAGCTCTGGGAATTATTCACACTTTATGGAAGCCGATTCCTGGGCGATTCAAAGACTATATTGCTATGCCAAAACCTAATATGTACCAGTCTTTACATACCACGCTGATCGGAGTCCATGGCGAACCCTTTGAAATTCAAATTCGGACGTGTGAAATGCACCGCACGTCAGAATACGGTATTGCTGCCCATTGGAAGTACAAAGAAGGTGGTAGTAAAGAAGGCAATAGTAAAGAAGGCAATAGTAAAGAAGGTGCTAACAAAACAACGAGTGTAAACTTTGATCAAAAGCTTTCTTGGTTGCGCCAACTGCTGGAGTGGCAACATGATTCTCGGGATGCCGGAGAATTTATGGAATCTCTAAAGATTGATTTATTTACGGATACCGTCTTTGTGTTTACCCCTAAAGGGGATGTGGTAGAACTACCCGCTGATTCGTGTCCGGTCGATTTTGCTTATCGTGTTCATACGGATGTAGGGCATCGTTGTGTTGGCGCGAAGATTAACGGACGGATCGTACCACTCGAGACAAAATTAGCGAATGGGGACATTTTAGAGATCCTTACCTCGAAGCAAGGCGGAGCACCTAGCCGGGATTGGTTAGCTTTTGTTAAAACCTCTCAAGCAAAGAATCGGATTCGTCAATGGTTTAAGAAGGAGCAACGCGAAGATAATATTGCCCGTGGTCGTGAAAGTTTAGAGCGAGAAGTACGCAAACTTGGACTTGAACCGGGAAATGTCCTTAAGATTGAAAGCCTCGTAGCCATTGGGAAGAGCCAAAATTTTGTTGGGATAGATGATTTATACGCTGCCATCGGAGACGGAGTAATCACTCCCAATAAAGTCCTGATGCGCTTACGTGAAGAGCTGTCTAAGGAAGAACGGGAAAAGCTGCACCTTGCGGCACTCCAACAAGGGGAGGGGAAGAAGCCGAGTCCTTACGGTAAAGCCTCCCACGGGGTCCGGGTTAAAGGGGTCGATAACGTGTTGGTGCGTTTTTCACGGTGCTGTAATCCTCTACCAGGAGACGCCATAATTGGTTATATTACCAGGGGTCGTGGGGTTTCTATACACCGTGGGGACTGTAGCAATATCCTCACTCACTCTGAAGAAGAGCGCGAACGGGTTGTCGAAGTAATGTGGGCGGAACAGATTGATTCTACCTATCCTGTAGATATTCAAATCTACGGGAAGGACAAGCCTCGCTTGGTTACCGAGGTCATGAACACCGTCTTAGATACTAGAACTCATATTATGGCGATTAACGCTCGTGTAGGAAAGGATAATACTGCTCATATTCAGTTGCGTGTCGAGATACGCAACGTTGAACATCTTAAAATGGTGATGCATAAGATCCGTAAAGTTAAAGACATTACAGATGTCGAGCGAGTTCATTCAGGAGGAAAGTAAGCATGCGCAGTGTTGTTCAACGTGTTAAACGGGCTGTAGTTACGGTGAATGAAGTAATTGTAGGGGAGATTTCCACCGGGCTTTTGGTCCTGCTTGGTTTCAGGCCAGAGGACGGAGAAAAAGATCTCAACTGGATGGTGGATAAACTTGTGGGTCTGCGGATCTTTGAAGATGAAGAAGGAAAAATGAATCGATCCGTCCTGGATGTAGGTGGTGAAATTCTAGTCGTCTCTCAGTTTACGCTCTATGGTGATTGTCGTAGTGGAAAACGCCCCAGCTTTACAAGTGCTGCACCGCCGGAGTTGGCTAATGCTTTGTATGAGCGCAGCGTGGGGGCCTTGCGTAGCCGAGGAATGAAGGTGAAGACCGGAGTTTTTCAAGCGGAGATGGATGTGGAGCTGGTTAATGATGGCCCGGTAACCTTACTTTTGGATAGTGAGAAGAAATTCTAGGAGAAGGAGGAATCGTAAATGATTGATGGGAGAGCGATGGGTGCTATGGGGGCAAATTGTTACCTGTACGCCTGTATGGAAAGCAAGAAAGCAGTGATCATTGACCCAGGTGCCGATGGAAAAAGGATATATCGGTGGGTTCTAGAAAAGGGCCTCAAGGTAGAGTATATTCTCCTGACCCACGGACATGTGGATCACATCGGTGCGGTGGATGAACTCAGAGCGCTTTTAGGAGATGTCTTAGTTGGGATCCATACTGGCGATGCAGGGATGCTGACGAATGGGAAAAAGAACCTTTCCAGTTATTTTGGGCCCGGACTTGAACTTCAAAGCGCGGATATCTTGCTTACTGACGGACAGGAAATAAAGATTGGTAACGAAACACTCAAAGTGCTTTTTACCCCCGGTCATTCCCCAGGCTGCGTTTGTTTTTTAACGAATGAAGGGCTGTTTAGCGGAGATACGCTTTTTGCCGGGTCAATTGGCCGAACCGATTTTCCGGGTGGATCCTTGGAGCAACTCTTGAAAGGCGTGAAGGATAAACTTCTAGTTCTTCCGGAAGATACTCGGGTTTTCCCCGGACATGGTGAAGAGACCAGCATTGGAGAAGAAAAGCGGGATAATCCTTATTTGATTTGATAACGTTCACTGGTATTACAGAAAGTGCGGAGAGTGGTCCTCTCTATGAAAATTCTGCGAGGCAATCGGGAAAACGGTTTGACAAACGACAATTATCTTTGTAAAATAACTAAATATATAATATGTAAGATATTCACGATACCTTTTTGAAAGATCCCGGGTCACTCTTTCTCCAGGGAGGGCTAACAAGACTGAAACTAGCCTGAGAGATACCCGGTAGGACACCTAAAAGGGAATATTTTTTACAACGGGTGGTCTCGTTAAAGACTGGAAAGTGGGCGGAATAATTCCGTCAATTAGGGTGGCACCACGAGAAGTTCTCGTCCCTTGCGCAAAGCAAGGAACGAGGGCTTTTTTTCGACTGACCAATAAGCAAAAATGCCAGGAAGGTCTTTTCTAGCCACCACGGCAAATATCCATCACTGCATCTAGCCATCACGACACCTTGCCATCCAAGGCGGTGTTCTAATCCAGAATGTCCCTGTTTGAGTCGAGCAAAAAATATTGATCTAGGAGGTATGATCTATGACAATTCAACGTCCCAAAGGGACCCAGGATTTGTTGCCAGGTACGGTAGAGCAATGGCAATATCTCGAAGAAACTATGCGGAGCGTTTGCCGCGATTATGGGTATGACGAGATACGGACACCGATGTTTGAAGCAACAGAACTATTTCAGAGGGGTGTCGGTCAAACTACGGATATCGTCAATAAAGAAATGTACACCTTTTTAGATAAAGGGGATCGTTCGATGACCCTTCGTCCGGAATTGACAGCCTCTGTTTGCAGAGCTTATGTTGAGAACAAACTGTACGGACAACCCCAACCTGTTAAGCTGTTCTATATTGGCCCAATGTTTCGCTATGAACGACCGCAAAGTGGACGTTTTCGTCAGTTTCACCAATTTGGTGTTGAAGTGTTGGGTGCAGACCAAGCCGTTGTTGATGCAGAAGTGATTAGCTTAGTGTGGGACTTATATCGTCGACTGGGGCTTACCCAACTAGAAGTCCATGTTAATTCAGTGGGTTGTCCGGTCTGTCGGACTAAGCATCGGGCACTACTTCAAGAATTTTTGAGCACACGTCGTGAAGAGCTTTGTAAAGACTGTGGTGACCGATATGACCGCAATCCGTTGCGTATCTTAGATTGTAAGAACGCTACTTGTCAAGCGGTAACGATCGGGGCGCCGACAACTCGTGATACCCTTTGCGAGGACTGTAGCACTCATTTCGGGAGAGTTCTTGGCTTATTAGGCGTTGCTGGTGTGGTTTATCGCGTAAATCCACGCTTGGTACGGGGACTGGATTATTATACAAAAACGGCCTTTGAAGTCATGGTAGAGGAAATCGGAGCCCAGAGTGCCATCTGTGGAGGCGGTCGATATGATGGGTTAGTGGAAGAAATCGGTGGACCCCCAACGCCCGGCTTTGGTTTTGCCATGGGGTTAGAGCGAATCTTAGCGGCGCTCCAAGTTAAACATCTACTTCCAGAGGAAAAACCTAAGCTGTTCGCTATGCTGGTGGCTCTAGGTGAGAAAGCTCAGACAGAGGGATTTTCGCTCCTTAGTGCCTTAAGAACACATGAGTTACCCGTAAGTATGGATCTGCTTAGTCGAAGTTTGAAAGCTCAACTCAAAGCGGCTGATCGCCTAGGCGCTCGATATGCGCTTATTCTTGGGGAAGAAGAATTGGAGAAAAAAGTGCTAGTCATACGGGATTTAACCTTAGGAGAACAAATCGAGGTACCACTCAATCAAGCAGTCGAAGAAATTCACAAGATGTATCAGAGGGGTGTTAACGCATGACGATATTTTCAGAACGAGTAGAAAATGAGAAGTTAGGATTAGAAAAAGTTGGTGAGGTCGTTCGTTTGCTGGGCTGGGTTCAGAGACGTCGGGACCATGGAGGGTTGATTTTCGTTGATTTACGGGATCGCTCAGGCATGGTTCAGGTAGTCTTTGGTCCGGAGAACATGGGAGTGGGCTTTGCCCTTGCAGAAAGCCTTCGTTCCGAATTTGTCGTCTCCATCCTAGGCAAAGTGATCGCAAGGCCTCAGGGGATGATTAATCCAAACTTAGCGTCTGGAAAAATCGAGGTTATTGCTGAGTCCTTAGAAGTATTGAACGGCTCGAAAACACCTCCTTATTATCTTGTTGATCAGGTGGATGTCGATGAAACGGTGCGCTTAAAATACCGTTATCTAGATTTGCGTCGTCCTGAAATGCAGGCTGTGTTTAAGATTCGACATCGTGTCACGCAAATTATGCGTAATTTCTTCGACAGTCAAGGCTTCTATGAAATTGAAACTCCAATGCTGACGAAATCCTCACCTGAAGGAGCTCGAGACTACCTCGTTCCTAGTCGTGTTCGACCGGGTGAATTTTATGCCTTGCCCCAGTCCCCACAAATCTACAAACAACTCCTGATGGTTGGAGGAATGGAGAAGTATTTTCAAATCGTTCGATGTTTCAGGGATGAAGATCTCAGAGCGGATCGCCAGCCGGAATTTACACAGCTTGATGTGGAGATGTCCTTTGTGGAAGTGGAAGACATCTTACCGATGATGGAACAATTAATGGTGAGGATTTTCTCAGAAACGATTGGCAAGCAAATAGCCCTGCCTTTCCCTCGCCTAACCTATAAAGAAGCGATGGAACGTTATGGGTCGGATAAGCCGGATACACGCTTTGGCATGGAACTGATTGATGTGGGAGATCTCGTCGGAAAGACAGGATTTAAGGTATTTGCCAATGCAGTGGCGAGCGGAGGGAGCGTAAAATGCATTTGTGCCAAAGGGTGCTCTTCCCTACCACGTCGCGAAATTGATGACCTTGGAAAGTTTGTCAGCACATATCGCGCGAAGGGATTGGCATGGATTGTTTTGGGTGAAGAAGGTATCAAATCACCAATTGCCAAATTTTTCACTGAACTCGAAATGAGTGCATTACTTGAACGCACGGGTGCTGAGACTGGCGACATTGTATTCTTTGTTGCAGACACCTACTCGATCGTCACAGATGCCCTTGGTCATCTCCGTTTGGAATTGGCAAAACGTTTAGGGCTTATTCCAGAAGATGCTCTGAATTTCTTATGGGTGACAGAATTCCCGCTTTTGGAATACGATGAGGAGCAACAACGTTACATTGCAATTCATCATCCATTTACTGCACCCATGGATGAAGATTTACCGCTTCTTGAGACCGAAACGCTGAGTGTTCGAGCAAAAGCGTATGATATGGTACTCAATGGCACTGAACTTGGTGGAGGGAGTATTCGAATTCATCGTCGTGGCACTCAGGAGAGGTTATTCAATTTATTAGGGCTATCCAAGGAGGAAGCGGAGGACAAATTCGGGTATCTTCTAGAAGCTTTTGAATTTGGAACTCCACCCCATGGTGGTGTGGCGTTTGGTCTGGATCGAATGATTATGCTCTTAACTGGAAAAGATAATATTCGCGACGTAATCGCCTTTCCAAAGACGCAAAGTGCCTCAGATCTAATGGTTCAGGCCCCCTCGAATGTAGCGGACAAACAATTGCAGGAGTTGCATATTAAAACGGTTCTGAAGGACATGCCCTAGGAATCCCGGCTTCGGCGATACTCTTAACTGGCGACATTATAAAGTTAGGGGATTGTCCACAAAAGAAAATTTCTTCAACTTTGATTATGGAAAGTTAATACAAATTAATAAAAATTTGGTTGGTTTGCTGTTTGAACTCAGTAACGCAATGAGATTTGTATGTTCTCAAGCTGGGAAGAGTATGTTTGTAAGCAGTGCGCTAGACTTGCATGTTTGCAGGCTAGCTAAATTCTAAACGCCCTGGTGACGTCTGGGATAGTTCTGGAGTAGATGAGTATATAATAAAATTCATTAGTTTTTTTTGTTGGAACCGTTTGACAGTGGGGGGGGTTATTAGCTATAATATCTGTATAGTTACCCCCTTAGGGTATCGGAGGAATGCGTGGCATGGCGAATATAACCCCTTATACAGAATCCAAGGAGGATCTCATTCGTAGGCTGAAAAAAATCGAAGGTCAAGTTAAGGGAATTCAACGCATGGTTGAAGGAGACAAGTATTGTGTTGACGTGTTGATCCAAGTGGCGGCTGTTCGGGCCGCGATTAACCGAGTTGGTACGATTGTCTTTGAACATCATTCGCGAGGATGTATGCGAAATGCGGTTGAAAACAGTGACCAGGAAGCAGCGATTGAAGAGCTTATCGGGGTGCTAAACAAATTTATTAAATAAGTCGGATTAGACTAAATAGGAGGGAATTTTAATGGCTGGTGCAAATGTAAAAACTTTTACTACTGCAAACTTTGAGTCGGATGTTCTAAAGTCTGAGCAAGCGGTCTTGGTAGATTTTTGGGCGCCTTGGTGTAGCCCATGCCGCATGGTAGCTCCCGTTATTGATGAACTTGGCGATGAGTATGTCGGGCGAATTGTCATAGGGAAGCTCAACGTCGATGAAAATGGTCCAATTTCTCAGCAGTATGGAGTTATGAGTATCCCCACATTGGGAATTTTTAAAGGGGGCAAGATGGTTGACAAAATCACTGGCTTCCGTGGAAAACCTGATCTTGTCAAAATGCTCAATTCACACCTCTAATTCCAGAGAGTAAAACTCGTTCCAACTGAAGATAAACAAAATGCGATGCCCAAACGTACGTGGGCATCGCTTTCTTAGATTAGGAAGGAAGGTGAAATAGTGAATAACGAACTAATAGAAGTGTACCAAAGACTTAAAGAAATCCTTAAGAAATATGAAAATCCGCTCACCCCTAAATTTGATCTTGACAGTAAATATGATCTATGGTCAGTGAAAAACCTGGTCATCGAAGGTCGAAAGCGGAAAGAAATTTCTTTTGCAGCACTGATCATACAAAGTAATTATGTCGGTTTTTATTACATGCCAGTTTATACCGATGTTGAACTTAAAAGTGTATTTGGGCCAGAGTTGCTAAAGTTATTGAAAGGGAAATCTTGTTTTCATATAAAGAAGCTCAATGAAGACTTAGAGAAACAAATAATAGCAGCGCTTGATATAGGATATTCGCTTTATAAAGATAAAGGGTGGCTATAAAACGGGCCAAAGAGTTAGAGTTTAATTCGTTCGGTGAGAGGGGAAAGTAACGTGGAGCTACTTAACAAATCATTTGATTTTCGAAGTGATACAGTCACTGTGCCGACACAGGAAATGCGCGAGGCGATGTATACCGCTGAAGTGGGAGATGATGTCTTAGGTGAAGATCCGACTATCCAGCGTTTGGAGCGCTTAGCGGCCGAAAAAGTTGGCAAAGAGGCAGCGCTTTTCGTGACGAGCGGGACGCAAGGAAATCTGATTGCCGTCTTAACCCATACCAAACGTGGAGATGAAGTGCTTATGGAGTCAGAAGCACACATTTATTATTACGAAGTTGGAGGCATGGCCGCTTTAGGCGGCGTTATACCTCGACTAATTCCGGGGAGTGCAGGAATTATTACTCCAGATGCTTTGCGAAAAGCCTTGCGAGTAGAAAATATTCACTACCCTACGCCATCACTACTTTGTATCGAAAACACTCACAATCGGGCAGGGGGGACGATCTGGAGCCCAGAGCAGGTAAAAGCGGTTGCTGAGGTCGCCCATGAACGGGGACTAATGGTCCATATGGATGGCGCCCGAGTGTTTAATGCGGCTATAGCCCAGAACTGTGACGTTTCCGAACTTGTGGCCCCGGTTGATTCTGTGATGTTTTGCCTATCGAAAGGACTAGGAGCCCCAGTAGGGTCCATCCTCGCTGGGAGTAAGGAATTCATTCGTCAAGCCAGAAAGTGCCGTAAAATGCTGGGCGGAGGTATGCGCCAAGCGGGAGTAATTGCTGCTGCAGGGGTTGTTGCCCTAGAAAGAATGACCGAGAGACTGGTGGATGACCATGCTTTAGCCTGGAAAATAGGGCAGGCCATTTCGGTCATCCCACATCTAAAAGTGGATTTAGAGCGATTAAAGACTAACATCGTCCTAGTTGAAGTTGACTCGGCTTGGGGCACAGCGGATAAACTCGTCGAGGCTTTGCAGATGGCTGAAGTCCTCGCTGCAGGCTCCGGACCTCAGACCGTGCGGTTTGTGACGCACAAGGATGTCGGTGAACTCGATGGCCTTAAGCTAGTGGAAACACTCACTCGGATCATGAGGGGTTAAGCCAATAAGCCAATAGCCAATGTTCTGTGTGAGAAACTTTAGCTCCCTTTAGGTTTTGAACGCTCTTTTCCCATTTCTGAGGAGACATAAAAGGTTTGACCTTGGACGTTTTTAGGGAGGTAGGTTTGTTCGACCCAGTGGTTGGGGTAGGCGTGCGGATAGAGATACCCTTTACCGTGCTCCAATTTACTTGCACCAGGGTAGCTGCTATCTTTCAGGTGAGACGGAACTTCCCCAGTGGGTTGTTGTTTTACATAAGTAAGGGCGCGGTCGATGCTTTCGGCGGCGCTATTGCTTTTTGGGGCAGTGGTGATAGCTAGCACAGCTTGAGCTATGGGAATCCTCGCCTCAGGTAAGCCAAGCCATTCGAGGGCGTTGGCGGCGGCATGTGCTTGGAGCATGACCGAGGGATCGGCGAGTCCAACGTCTTCAGAGGCATGGACAATAATTCGACGTATGATGAAACGGGGGTCTTCTCCAGACTCAAGGAGGACTGCCAGCCAGTAGAGTGCAGCATCTGGATCTGAGCCGCGCATACTTTTAATAAATGCGGAGATGATGTCATAATGGTTATCCCCTGTTTTATCGAACCGCATGGCCCTTTGCTGTATTGATTCTTCCGCTATATCAAGGGTAATATATCGAGTTCCATTTTCCGGTAAGGTGGTGAGCACGGCCAATTCCAAGGCATTAAGGGCGCGCCGTAAATCCCCGTTAGCATAATTGATCCAATGCTCCCAAGCTTCCGGGGTAATCTCAACCAGATATTGGCCAAGGCCACGTTCAGAGTTTTTCAAAGCGTTTTCAAGGCCAAGGCGAATTTCTGAAGGAATGAGAAGTTCTAAACGGAAAAGAGTTGAACGACTTAGGAGCGCAGAATTAAGTTCGAAAAAGGGGTTCTCCGTTGTGGCTCCGATAAAGGTAATTGTACCGTTTTCGACGGCAGGAAGGAGTGCATCTTGCTGTCCTTTATTAAAGCGGTGAACTTCATCGCAGAAAACTAAGGTACGTTTTCCATAAAGATGAAGGTCATCTGTAGCCTGAGAATTGATTTCACGGATGTCTTTAACGCCTGAGGTGACAGCATTTATGCGGATAAAGCGTGAGGTAGTTTTGGCTGCGATGACTTGTGCCAAAGAGGTTTTACCGGTGCCTGGCGGGCCATAGAGGATTAGAGAAGAAACTCGGTCTGCTTCGATGGCCCGACGGAGGAGCTTTCCGCGACCGAGAATGTGACTTTGCCCGATATATTCATCGAGCGTTCTAGGACGCATCCGCTCTGCTAGAGGGGCGACTGAATGTTGATCAAACGATGCAGAAAAAAGATCCATATTAGCTTCACGTTCCTTTCAGGTGAGCGCACAAATTTGTGCAAATTCATTGAGGTGCAAATATGAACAATCTAAATAGTGAATTGATTATTTGGATTTCCATAATAGGATTGGGATACGTTACGGTCATTATAATAGCCATGCACAAATTACGCCCAGACTATAATCCCCTAAGTCGGTATATCAGCGAATATGCTGTTGGTAAGTATGGAACGCTTGCTGCAAGTAGTTTTGTTGTTTACGGTTTAGCCATCTTGGCAATTTATTGGTGCTTGCAGGCTGTATTGCCAGCTAGAGCCTCTACGAACATCGGACTGACCCTAATGGCTATTTGGGGTGTAGCTAAGGCTTTTACTGGTTTTTTCAAAGTCGATTTAAAAGGTGAGCAAATGACATTAATCGGTACCCTGCACTCAATTTCTTCTGTTATTGGAGTAGCAGTTTCTGTATTAGGTATGATTGTTTTGTCTCAATCCTTTGCTTTAGCAGTACAAATAATTGCTATAGTAGCCTTGGTTTTGGCAATTTTATTATACCTAGGTCTTATTGGCGATTTTGCGCTGAAATATCATTATCATGTGAAGGGTGTCTTATTATCGCTTCATAATTTAACCGGTTTAACGGAACGGTTGTTACTTGGGATTTCTGTTGTTTGGCTGATAATTGTGGTCAATTGGCTAGCCAAGTCCTCATGATTATACCATGAGAGCTATTGTTCTGTTTAATAGGGAGGAGTTAGGCAAATTACAGAATAATTAAACAATAGTAAATTAGTTGGGTATACTCTTGACAAATTCCGAGTGTTTTTATAAGATATAAACATAAAATCTTGTAGATGATTAGTAGGGTTTAAACTCCGGAAAGGAGGAGGTGAGGGTAATGAAACTCTCGACCAAAGGGCGGTATGGTGTTAAAGCCATGTTTGATTTAGCCCAACATGTAGGGGAAGGCCCGACCTCTTTGAAAAGCATTGCAGAGAGACAAGGTATCTCTGAGCATTATCTGGAGCAACTCGTTTCTGGGTTGCGTAAGGCAGGTCTTGTAAAGAGTGTGCGTGGGGCGCAGGGCGGTTATCTATTGGGCAGAGAACCCAGTAAGATAAGAATCGGGGATATCATTCGCGTCTTAGAAGGGCCGATAGCTCCCGCCGATTGTGTATCCGAGGAGGACCCGGAATGTTGCGCTAAAGCAGACTATTGCGTGACCCGGACAATCTGGGAGAAAGTTCGAAACTCCATCGTGGACGTGCTCGATTCCATCACCCTTGAAACTATGCTGGAAGATGCCAAAAAGCGTGAAGCGGACAGAAGCTTATATATGTACTATATTTAGACCCTTGTTAATTTTAAATGTACTAGGGAGGGAGCCCAATGCGGCGTATTTATCTAGACCACAGTGCGACGACTCCAGTTGACCTGGAAGTTGCCGCTTTAATGATGACGTATTATACTGAAAAATATGGTAATCCTTCAAGTGTCCATGGTTTTGGTAGAGAGGCTAAACAAGCTTTAGAGGAGGCTCGACGCCAAGTGGCAGAGCTGCTCGGAGCCACCCCTAAGGAAATAACCTTTACTAGCGGTGGAACGGAAGCGGATAATCTAGCCATTCTGGGCACAGTTGAAGCGTTACAAAAAAAAGGTAAGCATCTTATAACTTCGGCCATAGAACACCATGCAGTCCTAGAAACCTTTGAATTCTTAGAGAAAAAAGGTTTTGAGTTAACCGTCATCCCAGTTGATTCGGAAGGGATTGTCGCAGTTGAAGACGTTCGCAAGGCTATCCGACCAGATACTATCTTAATTAGTGTGATGCATGCCAATAACGAAGTCGGTTCAATCCAACCGATTGCTGAGATAGGTAATCTGGCGAAAGAACACGGTGTCACGTTTCATGTAGATGCAGTTCAGTCCTTTGGAAAACTGCCGATTAATGTCCAAGAAATGAATATCGACTTGATGACGGTGTCTAGTCATAAAATTTATGGGCCTAAAGGGGTTGGCGCCCTTTATATTCGTAAAGGGGTACGTATAGTGCCGTTGGCTCATGGGGGAAGTCAAGAGAAGCGTCGCCGTTCGGGGACAGAGAACACGCCTGGAATTATTGGGTTTGGTAAAGCTTGCGAACTGATCGGAAAACAGATGGACGAAGAAGCTGAGCTTCAAAGGAAACTGCGCGACAAACTGATGAACGGAATTCTAGAGCGCATTGAACACGTGAAAGTGAATGGGCCACTCGGTGAAAAGCGTTTACCTAACAATGTGAATGTCAGTATTCAGTTTGTTGAAGGAGAGTCCTTGTTACTTTCACTCGATATGCTGGGGATTGCCGCTTCCAGTGGATCGGCTTGCACGTCTGGTTCCCTTGATCCCTCTCACGTCTTACTTGCCATGGGGCTCGTCCATGAGATCGCCCACGGCTCTCTACGATTTTCATTAGGAAGTCAAAACACGGAGGAAGATATTGACTACGTTCTAGAACAATTACCGAAGATTGTTGAGCGTTTGCGGATGATGTCCCCGCTATATGATCAAGTTACTAAATGCAATCAAGCAGAATAGGTAAAGGAGTGGACATATAAGATGTATACAGAAAAAGTAATGGACCATTTTACAAATCCTCGTAACGTTGGTGAACTTGAAAATGCCAATGGTGTGGGTGAAGTAGGGAATGCCAAGTGCGGAGATATTATGCGTATTTATTTAGATATTGAGGGAGACATTATTAAGGACGTTAAGTTTAAAACATTTGGTTGTGGTGCGGCTGTAGCGACCAGTAGTATGGTCACGGAAATGGTCAAAGGAAAAACGATCGAGGAAGCCATGGTTATCTCTAATGCTTCAGTCGCTGAGGCCTTAGGAGGACTTCCTGAAACGAAAATGCACTGTTCGAACTTGGCTGCGGATGCCCTCCATAAGGCAATTGGGAATTATCGTGATAAACAGACAAAAAAGGAATAGATGAAATATGGGTCTAACAACGAAACCAAAAGTAGTTGTAGGGATGAGCGGTGGTGTGGATAGTTCCATGGCCGCCGCTTTGCTCCAAGAAGAAGGCTATGACGTGATCGGGATTACCTTGCAGATTTGGGAATCGGCGGGGCCTGAAGTCGAAGGAGGCTGCTGCTCCAATTCTGCGATAGATGACGCTAGACGGGTTGCCTTTCTCTTGGGAATTCCTCATTACGTTATGAACTTTCGTTCGTACTTTGAGAAGACTGTGGTGGATTATTTCACACAGTCTTATTTGGCTGGAGAAACGCCAAACCCTTGTTTGGCATGTAATCAGCATGTTAAATTTGGTGAGATGCTCCGTAAAGCCCGTGGGCTGGGAGCTGAGTACATAGCCACTGGTCATTATGCGCAAGTCTTGAGAGATCCAGATAGTGAACGGTTCTTATTAAGTAAGAGTGCTGATACAAAAAAAGATCAGACCTATGCACTCTACATGTTAACCCAGGAACAGTTAGCCCAGACTCTTTTTCCCTTAGCAGAATACCCAAAAGAGCAAATTCGAAAAATGGCGAATGAACGGGGGCTCGGGGTAGGAAACAAACCCGACAGCCAGGAGATTTGTTTCGTTCCAAACGATGATTATGCTTCGTTTGTCCGGGAGCGCTCGAGTGAGCTGATTAAACCAGGAAATTTTGTGGATCTTTTGGGCAATAATCTTGGCAAGCACCAAGGGATTATTCATTACACAGTTGGGCAGCGGAAGGGCTTAGGAGTAACCTTCGGTAAACCGATGTTTGTCGTGGGTCTGAATCCTAAAAGCAACGAGGTAGTGTTAGGGGAAAACCCAGATGTGTTCACGGATACGCTTTGGGCAAGCGATCTAAACTGGATATCCATTCCGTCTTTAGAGGAACCGCTCAAAGTCGAAGCTAAGATTCGTTATAATTCCAAGGGTGTTCCGGCGACCATTTATCCCGGGGATAGAGCTGAAGACCATGAAGTCGTAGTCCGATTCGACGAACCTCAACGTGCAGTGACTCCAGGACAAGCCGTCGTTTTTTATCAAGGAAGCCTTGTCGTGGGCGGGGGGATCATTAGTTCCGATCCGCGAGGTCGAAATCGAGGTTCGAAGTTCGTGGTTCGTGGTTCGAATATCGAAACAGCGTCACGCTAATCTCGTACGTCCTGTACGAGTCGTGGACAGCGGTCCCTTCTCGCCATCCTGCAAGAAGGGTAATCCGTGCGAAGACAGTGTCTTCGGGCTACAGGGACACTCGTCCGATCCACACTGCAGGAGTATGCGTAATGAGTTGCAGTGTGGCGATAAGCTCGTCCGCTTATCGTCGTGGACAGCGCATGCATAAATAGTAATACTGCAGGGCAGAGTATAGATAGAACTTTGTTGCGAGGTGGAAGACGCATGCGACGAACTCGAGAGATTGTCGGCCTACCCGTCTTAGATCTAAAAAGTGGGAACTCAATTGGGTGGGTACAGGATCTGGTCTTAGATAATGATAAAGACGAGGTTGTTGGTATTCTCTTAGAAGGCGGGCACTTCTTCCGTTCGGAAAAAGGAATTCCTCGAAAAGCCATCATATCCGTTGGCAAGGATGCCTTAACCGTTTGCGACAAAGCTGTTGAAGTACTTAAGGGGACTCGATGGACGGACAAAGTGGGAAATGAAGTCTATACCCAAGGTGGAGAAGCAAGAGGTACGATTGAAGATGTGTTCCTTGATGATTCCGTAGAGAAAATGGTAGGATTTGAAGTTTCTGACGGGCTCTTCGCAGACCTACTTCATGGCAGGGGAACAATACTCAGACCCCGTGTCATGATTGATGGCAAGGATATTTTGATCGTTGATAATCAAGTATCCCCCTTGGACCAAGCAAATGAAGGGGGTTTACTATCATGAATTGTCCAGTTTGTAGTGGGCGTGCCATTGGTAAAGTGGGAGTAGGGCAGTTCTATTGTTGGGATTGTTGCGTAGAATTCGCTACTCAAACTGACAAAGTCGTTATTTATGACCTAGCGGAAGATGGTTCTCTGGTGGCCTGGGATGATCCAGCCTTAGAGGACGTCACTCTTCAAGTGGGTGAAGGGGATCTTTCCTGCGTTGTTATGGAGTAATCTATGCCTATTGATATAGAACGATGAAGGGCTTAAGTAAAGCGCGCAGGGCGCGCTTTTTTTTATATAAGGGGGTATAAGATGAAGCACAAAGCTTGGCGTTGGATTTTTGCAGGAACTTGTCTACTCTTGGCGATCCTCCTTCTTTTCAAGGTAAGGACAATTTTGGGTCCGTTTTTCCTAGCGTTTGTTCTTGCTTATCTGTTAAATCCCTTGGTTGAAGCCTTGGAACGGCGTCGGATTAGTCGAAAGAAGTCAATTCTGATTGTTTTCAGCTTGATTATTGGGGTTATGTTGACGATTATTTTTCTCATGCTGCCAACACTTTATAATGAACTCATTAAATTGGCTGTCATACTGCCCAATGCAATTCAGGTGTTCACCGAATGGGTCGATGGGTTTCGAACGCAATTTAAAGCAACCGGTTTGCCCGGTCGTGTTGCGCTCGTCTTCGATCAACATTTAGGGCAGGGAGAAGCAATCATAGCCGATCGCCTTAATCTCTTTCTGGACAATTTGCCCAAGGTGTTATCCACGGCCACACTGTATCTACTATCCCCGGTGATTGCCATCTATTTACTGACCGATTGGAAAGGCTTAGGGGGTCACTTTTTCCGAGTTATTCCGCAACGTTGGCGGATGGAATGGCGACGATTGTGGCAAGACATTAACCATGTAATCCACCAATTTGTGCGAGGGGATATAGTCATCGCTGTGATTGTAGGGATATTGGTTGGAATTGGCGTCAAACTAGTCGGGATGGAGTATGCTTTGTTGATTGGTCTGATTTGTGGGGTATTTGACCTGATTCCCTATTTTGGTCCGATAATCGGGGCAGTGCCTGCTGTATTACTGGCCTTAACGAAGTCCCCTGTCATGGCCTTTAAGGTTGCCTTGGTTATCTTTGTCGTACAACAGTTGGAAGGAAACGTCATTTCCCCCAAGCTTATGGGGGAGAGTGTAGGGCTTCATCCTCTCTGGGTAATCTTTGCCCTCTTAGCAGGTGGAGAGCTTGCAGGTTTTTGGGGTATGTTATTGGCAGTCCCCGTTGCAGCTATGATCAGAGTCGTCTTAAATCATGTCTATTTTAGATTGGTTTCCTCAAAGGTGTAGAGTAGTTGACAAATTAGACTTCCCCTGTATATACTTTAGAAATACACTTGAAATATGGAATAATGAGGATAATCGCATCGTTTGCCCATAAGCTAAGCAGGGTGGTCCCATGAGAAAATCTCGTCCCTGATACGAAATTGGGCGAGATTATTTTTTTAACGTTTAAAGGAGTGTTCATGCATGGTTACAGGAAATGAATTAAGGGACATGTTTCTTAAGTATTTTGAGGCAAAAGGGCATCGAATTATACCCAGTGCCTCGCTCATTCCTAAAGATGATCCGACTCTATTGTTAACGGTCGCGGGCATGGTACCCTTTAAACCATATTTCCAACGATTAGTTGAACCCCCCTTTCCAAGAGCGACGACCGCCCAGAAATGTGTCCGTACCCCTGATCTTGAAGTAGTGGGTAAAACGGCTCGCCATCATACTTATTTTGAAATGTTAGGGAATTTTTCGTTTGGGGACTACTTTAAAGAGGATGCGATTCCATGGGCCTGGGAGTATATTACAGAAGTATTGAAAATTCCAGTGGAGAAGTTATGGGTAACCATTTATCCTGAGGATGACGATGCTAAAAGGATCTGGATGGAAAAAGCTGGGGTCAAGACTGAGAGGATTCTTGGTGACCCTTCTAACTTTTGGGCGGCCGGGCCTACGGGTCCTTGTGGTCCTTGCTCGGAGATTTATGTCGATCTCGGAGAAACCAGAGGGTGTGGCAAGCCTGATTGTGGTGCAGGTAGCTGTGAATGTGATCGCTTTTTAGAGATCTGGAATTTGGTTTTCATGCAGTTTAATCGCGATGAAGCAGGGGTATTGACATCACTGCCCAAACAAAATATTGATACAGGGATGGGGTTAGAACGAATCGCTTCAGTCATGCAAGGGGTAGAGACTAATTTTGACACCGATTTGTTCCGTCCGATTATTGACTTTGTGGCCTCGCTGGGAGGGGTCAAGTATAAGGAAAACGCTAAAAATGATCTGGCTCTCAAAGTGGTCTCGGATCATGTAAGGGCGGTATCCTTTATGCTGGCAGACGGAATTCGACCGAATAATGAAGGTCGTGGCTATGTTTTGCGTCGAATCTTACGGCGCGCTGTCCGGTATGCAAAACTTCTGGGTATTGACAAACCGTTCTTGGAATCAGTTTTTCGAATTGTCCAAAGGGACTATGCTCAGGCTTATCCGGAACTTCTGGAAAATGAAAACTTTATCGTAAATCATTTAAGTTTAGAAGAAAAGAACTTCCAAGCTACTCTCGAGCAAGGCACTCTGCTGCTTCAGGAAAAAGTCAAGGATCTCATTAAGCAAGGCGAGACGGTACTCACCGGACCCGATGCCTTCTATCTTTATGAAACCTATGGCTTCCCAGTGGAGTTGACAGAAGAAATCCTCGAAGAACAAGGTTTAACAGTGGATATGACAACCTTTCAAACGGCCGTCGAAGAGCATCGTCTCCGAGCTAAAGATCAATCTCTGCAGATGCGAGCTGTGGTAGAAAGCCCGTCATTGATTAAAAAAGCAAAACTTTTAGGCGTGACACCGTTTATCGGATATGAGCAGGGTTCGGCGACGGCTCGAATTGAAGGGCTATTTGTTGGCGGGGAAGAAGCGCAGGATGCTGGAGAAGGGGAAGAGGCGGTTGTCTTCCTTTCAGACACTCCGTTTTATGCGGAAAGCGGCGGTCAAGTCTCCGATGTTGGAGTCCTCAAAACGTCCCGGGCGGAGGCTCGAGTGCTTGAAGTCAGGAAAGGTGTGACCGGTACCCTTTATCATCATGTCCGGGTTACGACCGGGGTATTACATGTCGGAGAAACAGTGGAAGCAGAAATTAATGGTGATGAGCGACAGGCTATTTCACGTCATCACAGTGCGACTCACCTCCTCCACACGGCCCTACGAACTGTGTTAGGAGAGCATGTACAGCAAGCAGGGTCCTTAGTGACGCCGGATCGTTTGCGTTTTGACTTTACTCATTTCTCTCCGTTGACAGCAGACGAATTAAGGGCGGTAGAGAGTCTTATCAATGAAGCGGTGTTAAAGAATATGTCTGTACATGTTTCGGAAATGTCATTAAAAGAGGCTAAATTCAGCGGAGCTACAGCACTTTTTGGTGAGAAATATGGAGAGACAGTCCGGGTCGTGCGGATGGGTTTGTTCAATCAAGAATTGTGCGGTGGGACTCATGTCATGGGCACAGGGGAAATCGGGCTGGTTAAGATTCTCAGCGAGGGCGGCATTGGAGCTGGTCTGCGCCGGATAGAAGCCGTGGCAGGACTAGAAGCCTTAGCCTATCTGCGTTCCCTTGATGAACAGGTCATGGAGGTTGCTCAGATCCTGAAAGCCCAGCCTTCTGATGTGGGTAAACGTGTGAGCGGGTTGATGGCCCAGGTCAAAGACCTTGAACGAGAAATTGGACAACTCCAGGCAAAACTCGGCAGGAATGAGGCTGAAGGGTTACTGAAGCGAGTTCAGGAGATCGAAGGAGTTCAGGTATTAGCGGCTCAGGTGCAGGTGCCCGATATGGAAGGTCTGCGTCAAATGGCGGATCTATTGCGGGGTAAACTCAAAACGGGGGTCATCGTCCTAGGCGCCGTCAGCGAGGGAAAGGTTAATTTAGTAACAGTTGTGAGTCCAACAGGTTTAAGTGGGCTGCATGCCGGACAGATTATTAAGGAAGTTGCTAAAATAACCGGCGGCAGCGGTGGTGGTCGACCCGATATGGCTCAGGCCGGAGGGAAAGATCCTAGTAAACTAGGAGAAGCTATTGATCGTGTTCCGACGATTCTGCGCGGATTTCTGAAGTGAACTCGTCTTCTTATAGAAGTGGAGTCTATGCTTCGTTAAATAGAGGAAAATAGTGAGGATACCTAGAATAGTTATAGGTAGCAAGTAGCAAGCATAGCGGATGATGGCGGAAGGGGGTCAGGAAAATGGATCGAATGGAAGAAACCATGATGTTTAAAGCTGTGGGAGAAGAAGACATTTCTGCCCAAGATATATTGCAGAATGTCTATGCAGCTTTGCAGGAAAAAGGGTATGATCCTATTAACCAAATGGTTGGATATCTTATGTCTGGCGACCCTGTATATATTACTAGTCACAATCAGGCGCGCGCGATGATTCGTAAACTTGAACGCTTTGAGCTGATCGAAGAACTGGTCAGATCCTACTTAAAAGAGAAGTAGGGCTGCGAAGTGGGATGTACAGTTCATGACACACGAAGCTAAAATTGATTCAAGAGGTGCGATGGACGAGCTGCGACTACGAAGGCACTGAGTACGGTACACACGAAATATGGTGCAGAAACTCAAATATTCGAGGTTCGATATTTTATGTATCGAACCTCGAACTATGATATCGAGCCAAGGGCCTCGAGTCTCGAGCTTCCAACCTCGCGTCTCGCTCTCGCCTCGAAAGGAGAATATGAGATGAGATGCGGCAGGTGAAGCTTGGTTTATGGGGACCCGTGGTTTCAGAGGTGTGTTTTGGAAGTTTGGCGATATCCCCGTTACAAGGACGTGTAACGGAAGAAGAAGGAGCGTCCGTACTTGAGTATGCTCTCGAGCAAGGGGTTAATTGGATTGACACAGCGGAGATCTATGACAATTATGCTCAGCTTGCTGCAGCTACCAAGGCTTATCCAGAGGTCCAAATTATCAGCAAAGCGTACTCTGTCACCGCCTTAGAGATGCGCCAGAGTCTGGAAAAAGCGCGAACTGCCCTCAACCGAGAAACCCTGGATTTTTTCCTTCTCCATGAACAGGAAAGTGCTTTAACCTTAAAAGGACATTCGGAGGCTTGGGAAGAACTGAGGCGTGCTAAGGAAAAGGGTATCGTACGTTGGATCGGCATTTCAACCCATGCAGTTGCCGGAGTTCGTGCAGGGGCACTCCAACCTGGTCTAGATGTGATTCATCCCATCTTGAATTATCAAGGGCTAGGGATTATCGATGGAAACTTGCAAGAGATGCTCGAAGCCATTTCGTTCGCTGCTGAAATAGGGGTTGGGATTTACGCTATGAAGATTTTTGGGGGTGGGCATTTAACCCATGACCCAGGAAAAGCAGTGGACTTTGTTAGAAGTGTTCAGGGCGTGCAGGCGATGGCCCTAGGAATGTCTAGCCGGGAAGAAGTGGATTATAATTTACTCTTGCTCTCTGGCAAAGATATACCCCCAACCTTACGAGATAAAGTAAGGCACAGAGAGCGGAAATTATATGTTGCGGATTGGTGCCAGGGGTGTGGACGTTGTTTGGAAGCTTGTCCGCAGGGTGCATTGCACCTTCGTGGAAATCTGGTAGCGGTGGATCCTGAGGCGTGTATACTGTGCGGGTATTGTGGCAGAGTCTGTCCACATTTCTGCCTGAAAATCGTGTAGGTAGGAAGACCGAGGCCCGACGGAGTGTGCATGCTAGGTGGAGTTGGTGGGCTCCGCTTCGCCCACTGCGTTTGATGCTCAGCTCCGGCCACGCAAGCTCCCCCTTGCTTGAGGGTCTCGGAGGTGAAGGTGCTCGGGATGCAGTTTGCCTCGGGTCTTGCTAGGTGGCGGGAGGATGGGACCGGAGGTCCGTCGACGAGGTGTGCATGCTGGGGGGAGTTGGTGGGCTCCGCTTCGCCCACTGGGTTTGAATGCTCTGATCAGGGTAGTTTGGAGGAAATATCATGCGGATAATGGGGTTGGATTTTGGCTCGAAGACGATTGGTGTGGCGATGAGTGATGCGTTTTTTTGGACGGCTCAAGGCGTTAAAACGATCAGACGCTCGAAGAAGGAAATCGAGGAGTTGCGTGAACTCATTCGCGAGTATGAGGTGATGGAGATCGTGATTGGGTACCCAAAAAATATGAACGGTACACTGGGGCCT
>CAKMJS010000120.1 GCA_927405585.1 uncultured Desulfosporosinus sp. | reverse complement strand
GCTTTAGAGTATTGGGAATGGTGAGATGTACGTGTAACTCTTCTACCCAAAGTCGGGCCGTTTCGCCGTGTCGTTCGATGACCGTTCCGTCAAAAATGTTTTCTGTCCCGGTAAGTCTGGCCACAGTGCTGTTAGCCGGCTGGTGAATAATCTCGTCTTGGGTACCTAACTGAATAATATTACCATTGTCCATAACGGCAATATTAGAGCACAGCCGGAACGCTTCTTCTAGGCTGTGCGTAACAAGCATCATCGTACCGGAGAAAGCATTTCTCACATCGATGACTTCTTTTTCCATCTTCTTTTTCACCTGGCTATCTAAAGCGGAAAAGGGTTCATCCAAGAGGAGTAACTCTGGGTCTGTGACGAGTGTCCTAGCCAAAGCCACTCGCTGTTGCTGCCCACCAGAAATGAACTGGGGATAACTCTTTTCCAACCCTTTAATCCTTAGCCGTTCCATGATGGAATGAACTCTGCCCTGTCTTTCTAATTTTGGTAGGTGATTTAGACCAAACGCGATGTTTTGCTCCACCGTAAGATGAGGGAAAAGAGCATAATTTTGAAAAAGGAATCCCACATGGCGTTTATTAGCAGGGACAAAGATGTGTTCGTTGGAATCATAGAAAACGGTGTCCCCTGCTTTTATATAACCCTCGTCTGGTTGTTCTAGGCCAGCGATTATACGCAAAGTCATAGTTTTTCCGCATCCCGAAGGACCCACTAAGGCTAATGAGGACCCTTCCGACAGTCTAATATCCACATGAAGGGAGAAGAGTTCCAAGGCTTTAGAAATCTGGAGGTCTATCATCGTTTCCTCTTCCTTCCGACCTGGCGATTCAGTACATTGATGAGAATCAACACCAGCAGTGCAGTGCTCGCCATAATTAAAGCCAAACGATTGGCAGTCGCCTGATCTCCGGCTAGCATGGCATTATAAATTGCAATTGGCATGGTCAACGTTTGACCGGGAATGCCACCTGAGACCATGAGCGTCGTTCCAAAATCCCCCAGAGCCCGAGCAAACATGAGCACAAGTCCGGCAGCAATCCCTTTCCAAGCGTTAGGGATGACAACGCTGAAAAAAATATTAAGTTCTGTTCTTCCGAGAACGCGGGCAGCATCCAATAGATTGGATGGGATCCCTTCAATCGCTGAACGGGCTGTCTTAATGAAAAAAGGAATTGAAACAACGGTCGCCGCGATAATTGCTCCCCGGGTTGTAAACACAAGAGGGGTTCCGAGTCTTTCCGCCAGATTTCCGACCCAACTATTCCGACCTAGGATGACCAATAAGTAGTATCCAAGAACAGTTGGCGGCAACACCATAGGGATACTGATCAGCGAATCAAGTACTTCCCGCCCTTTCCAGCGAGTGTTTCCTAAGAACCAGGCAATAGGCAAACCGATCAGCAACCCGATGAAAGTAGCGGTTAAAGCTAAACGCAAAGAGAGGTAAAGAGGCATCAACTCAGATATCATCATAGTTTGTAACCGCTTTCTAGGTCATCTTATTTCTTTACGAATTCGCTTGGAAGTAAGAATCCATATTTTTTCATGATGACACGACCTTTTTCCCCGTTGACATAGGCCACAAAGTTACGGGCATTTTCTTCCTGCTTCGTCGATTTTAAAATAGCAATCGTTTGGTTGAGAGGAGCGTGCCAAGAACCGTCAATCAGAGTGAAGTTCACTTCATCAGGTTTGTAGATGGAAAGGGCAATAATCGCGGCATCCACATTACCGGATTTGAGGGTAGCTAGAGTGTCCTGTATATTCTGTCCATAAACCATTTTACTTTCTACTTTGGCCCACAGGTTGCTGTATTCTAGAGCTTGTTTGGCTGCTTTGCCGTAAGGGGCGTGTGATGGTTCAGCAATGGCAATTTTCTTGACGCCAGGATTGTCGGCTAGAGCTTGTAAATCCTTGATGCTTAACTTGCTTTCTTTCAGAGTAGCGATGCCGATCCTTCCTTGGGCATAGAGCTGTTGAGTGCCCTCTAGAATTAAGCCCTTTTTGTTAAGCCCTTCAATATACGAAACATCGGCAGCTGCAAAAACATCATATGGGGCTCCGTTTTCGATCTGCATGGCGGTTGTTCCCGTGGAACCAAAGGTTATCTCGGTAGGGATTTTAGTCTCCTGCTCGAATTGCGTAGCGATTTCCTTAAAGGCCAATGTTAGATCGGCCGCGGCAGCAATCCGAAGTTTTGGGGTTGTTGCCGATGCTGCGGAAGTGGGCTGCTTTTCAGGCTGGGGTGTATTTTGGCCTTGCACTGCGCACGCCGTTAAAACGAAAAGGCTAATTAATGAAAGCACAAAAAAACTTAAAATGCCATTGATACTCTTGAACATAAAATAAACCTACTTTCTTACAAGTATCAGTTAGTATTCTATTAAGTCGTCTTTAGAAGAAGCTACTCTTACAGCTAATATCGTTGTTCTTTCTGGCTACCCATTTTCAATTAGAATTCTGTCTATGTAGCAAAAAACAAATGCCTGCCAGGATTTTGTCTTTGCTTTTCCCTTTTTTCAGTATTTGCTTCCCTATCTCCGTCTTTTTCTGTAGCTTTCTTTGTATTATCATAGGCAAGGATTAACGCAGGAAAAGTACCGATTCCCAATATCTGTCTTACTACCTGCATAATAGCGACCTTTGCTGCATCAGCTCCCATAGTTGCAGCTATAATAGGTGTATCACTGATGCCTCCCGGAACAACAGCCATAAGTGAAGTAACCAAATCCAATGGACTCACAGCATAAATGAGAAATCCGGCAGTTATATTTAATACCAATAAACCTGATAGCATGATAATGGTCGGTTTTGAATTTTGGGAAGTCTCTTTACGTCACTTTTTTCCATGATGCATCCGATGAAAGCACCGGCAATTATCTGTACAAACAGTTTGGTTTGTGTTGGCATATATGTAGTGCCAAATAAGATGTTAAGTGCAGCAACTCCGACTATGGCACCGACCAATAGTCCGCCTGGTATTTTGATTTTAGCTACAGCAAGTCCGAAAATACTTCCTACTACCAGAGTTAGAAATAATAATATAAATCTATTTTGTTCACCTCCAATCAGTATTTTTATATTTCTTTTCGTATTATTTTGCATTTGAAGCAAACAAAAATGTGTGATATAATACGAAATAATATATAAATGTGAAAATATTGGTTTATAGGTCTTATTATATATCGTTTCGAACATAAATCCAACTATAAATCTAATTATAAGCATACAGGAGGGCATATAATGGACGAAAGGAATGCATTATCCACACAGGAAGTTGCAGACATGCTTCACGTAAGCAAGAGTACAATTTATGATTTGATTAAAAAAGGTGAAATTTGTTCTTATAAGGTAGGAAGGAAAGTAAGATTTACAGAAGAAGATGTAAAACAATATATTTCACATTCAAAAAATAATCAGTCTGCCATAAGTTCATCATCTGATGCATTAGGTTTTAACCTTTCAAAAAATGATATGAAAACAGATGGATTTATCATCTGTGGTCAGGATCTAATATTGGATGTTCTTTCAAATTATATGAGCTTGCACGGCGTGCCTGCGCTCCGAGCTTATATTGGAAGCTACGACAGCCTTATTTCGTTATACAGAAAGAAGATAAATGTCGCATCTGCACATATGTGGGATAGCGACACTAATTCCTATAATATTCCTTATGTCAGGAGATTACTCCCTGGAATTCCTACGGTTATCGTTCATCTAACCTGTCGTATGCAAGGATTGTATGTTGCAAAAGGTAATCCAAAAGGCATTACTACATGGGCGGATTTTGGACGAGAAGACATTGCTATGATTAATAGGGAAAAAGGAGCTGGTTCAAGAGTGCTTCTAGATGAGCATCTTAGACTCCTTAAAATACATGGAAGCTCAATTAAAGGATATGAGAACGAAACACAGTCACATCTTGCAGTTGCAAGTGCTGTAAACAGGGGAACTGCTGATGTGGCAGTAGGAAATGAAAAGATAGCAAGGCAGGTAGATAATATAGAGTTCATCTCACTACAAAAAGAACGATATGACCTTGTTATTCGGAAAGAAGATTTTCACACAAATGAAATAGAGACGTTATTAAAAATCATCCGTTCTGAGGCATTTAAAAATGAATTTGGACATATCGGTGGGTACGATACAAGCGAGATAGGTAAGGTTGTAGCAGAAATATAGGAACTTATGAACCTAATCTCCATTCCCAGTTATGTCACAATGTTCATTTTCCATGTCATAACGGCCACAAAATAGTAAGTCCATTTCCCCTTTATATCTCATCAAAAATGACTTACTGTCTTGTGGCTGTTTTTTGCACGAATCGTTGCAGTGCCCCTACTTAACGTAAAAATCGGTTGTATTTTGTAAGCAGCCGAGTTGCGGGTTAGGGCTTATCTTCACTAGGTGAGCGGCTTAGCTATTTCTTAAGTCTAATCTTGCCGCTCACCTAGCTAGGAACGCGGTTGCAGGGAGGCTCCCGGCAGCATAATGCGACCCAGCGCGGGTATTACTCCGAGACACGAGGAGAAATTTCCGCGCGGCAAAGACCATAGAAACGATCTAAGCGCGGTTAGCTCCCCGAGGTTAGGAGGGGAGATCCACCGCGCGCGGGCAAGCTAGGACAAAAAAATGCCTAGCCGGCAGCGGCCCGAGGTGGCGAGGGACGAAGTCAGCGGGTAAGCCCGGATAAGCAATCAAAGCGAACGGGTACCGCGACGACGTACGAGGAGCGGTTCCCGCGAGCGGCCGAGGGCCTCGTATCCTTGGCAGGATAACCGCGGGCCTAGCTTGATTAGCGGGTAAAGCAAAGCCAGGGAGAATTACATCGGCCCGCTAACATAGCGGACATAAACTTTGACATGCACCCCGCCTTCGAGCGCTTTTTTCTGGCGCAGGCTTTGTCAGGCTCCACGACGAAGGCACTGCCTTCGCACGGGTTAACCTTCTTGCAGCACTGTCTTCGCACGGGTTAGCAAAGACGTGAAAGTACGAGGGCCAGCAAACCAAGACAGAAAACAAGTGCTGGGAAGCGGATGTGGACAGGATAAGCTATTTACGGAGTAGGCTGGCTCGAGAGCGCAACGAGGTACGAGTGAGCATCTTGATCCAGCCGCCCGGAGTAAGTGACCAAAGCAAAGACCGGCAACCGTGCGCTAAGCGAGGGCCGGCTTCCCGAGGAAACGAGGGGAGACTGCCCGAGTGCGGGCTGCCAGGACCACAAATGCCGCTCAGCGAGCGGGAGCTGCCCGGCTAGGGTAGATCACGCGAGCGGCAGCTGCAGGATGAGAATGTCCGAGCGGAGCGGGTACCGCGAAGGAGTGAGCGGTTCCCGCGGAGCGGGCCCAGCTGCAATGGCAACAAAAAGTGCCGCTTCGAGGCGGCCGCCGATAAGATAAGTTTATCGGATTCCTTGCTGGCGACATATACCAAGACGTGGACAAACGGTTACCCCATGCACATTATATATCCCACGTTTTTAGAACCGAGGTCATGGATGGGATGCCTTGGTTTGTCCTGAAAGTTCGAATTGAATGTTAGATGCTCTTCCTCTGTTAGAAACATCTAATCAAATCCATTTTTTGAATTCAAAAATATATACCACATTTAATGCGTGAAGCCAACCTATGCATTAAATATTTGTTCAGCAAAAGCACCTAACGCTGGCGGTAAGGCAGCCAGGTAGTAACACATGTCCCTTTCCCCCGCTCGCTTTGAATATCTATTGTCCCTCCATGGTTCTTAATAATGGACTGACAAATAGATAATCCTAATCCGCTCCCTCCTCCGTCACGACTGCGGGCGCCATCAGACCTGTAAAACCGTTCAAAAATATGCGGCAAATCCTGGGAGTTGATGCCGATACCAGCGTCTCTGATCGTTATTTCCGCACCTCCACGGCCTCCCGAATCACTTCTGTCCCGTAACTGCAATTCTATTTGCCCTCCAGCAGGTGTATAGCGAATAGCGTTATGCAAAAGGTTTCTCAACAACCGTTCAATTGCCAATTGATCACAGTCTACCCGTACGTCTTTTTCCAAGTTCATAATTACCGAGACTTCATTTTGTTCTGCTAATTCACCGAATTCACAGTTTACCCTTTGCAACAAGGGTCCCAAGGGGATTGCTTGTTCTATCTCCATTCGCAATCCGCTATCAAACCTAGCCAAAGCAAGAAGATTGTCTGTCAAAGAGCCCATGTATTCCGCCTCTGTCAAACATCCCTTTAGAGCCTGAATATAGTCCTCTTCGCTTCTTCGTTGGCGTAGTGTTATCTCCAACTCGGAACGAAGAGCGCTTAAGGGAGTGCGTAAGTCGTGGGCAGCATCATTCACGAACCTAGTTTGAGTTGCAAAGGCTGTTTCCAGCCGATTTAGCATCGCATTTAAAACCTCCACCAGATGGTTTAGTGTGGCATCCCTAACAGGTACCTCAATCCTAGAAGTTAACGTGCTACCGTCTATTTCCTTCGCGACGGCAATAATTTTGCGTAATGGTTTGAAGGTGCTCCATACCAGAAAGGCAGAAAGGGCAACCACAACTATGACAGCTACCAAAGACATGGTGAGCAATATTTTCCCTAAGTTAAGCAGCATTTTAGCATTTCCTGTTACGGGCAAGCCAACCTGAATTACATAATCTCCGTCTCCATCCGCGGACAAAGGCCAATATATAATGCGTACCCCTCCCTTTTCGGGCCAAAAAGAACGTGCCCATTCCGGAAGGGTTGAAACCGAAAAATGTCCGTCGTGTCCCACTACATCAGTGAAAATTTCTTCTCCATGTAAAGCCTTTTGTAACAGATTAGCGTCCACTGGAAGAATCTCTTGATTCGATGCATAGACCAACTTCCCCTGTCTGTCTACCACTTGTATGTACGACCTATGCTCCTCGTCTTTCCCTACCGATAATTCTTGAGACCCATCTTTAGTGGGCCAACCTTCTGCCGTCGAGCGGGCCAAGGAGGTTAGGGCCGAGTCTACACCGCTTTTCAGTAAGTAATCAGTCGTAACATATGCCGCAAGTAGGGCCGTGAAAAGTACCGTTATAAATACGGTGCCCGTTATCACCGCAAGACGCAAAGGCAAGCTATTTTTCCACAGGCGCAATCATTCTACCTCCAAACGATAGCCCACGCCACGCATGGTTTTGAGCCATACGCGATCATCAATTAACCGTAGTTTTTTGCGCAGATTTTTTATCTGCGCTTCAATCGTGTTATCTGATGCATCCCAGGGTTCTTTCCAACACTGTTCTGCCAGAGTTTCCTTACCCAGTATCTGGCCCGGATGGCGTAAGAAGATATCCATCAGATCATATTCTAGCCTGTTCAACAGGACTGAACGCTCCCCGACTGTAAGAAGCCTGGTCTGTGGGTTAAGTTCCAATTTTCCAGCTTTAATGACCGAGATAGTGTTAAGACTTCCACGGCGTTGCAAAGCCTCAAGCCTTGCTAATAATTCAGCAAAGGCAAAGGGCTTGCCAAGGTAATCATCCGCTCCCGCCTTTAGGCAAGTTACTCGGTCGGAAACCGCATCCAAGGCTGTTAGCATAAGTACGGGCGTATTACAGTTTCCCTGCTTCCATTTTTGCAGCAACTCTTCGCCCCGCATATCTGGTAACATGCGATCTAAAATAATTACTCCATAAGTACGAGTGAGATGAAAAAGCTCCGCTTCATTCCCATCCATAGCGCGGTCAATCTGATAACCTTCCTCACGTAAACCACGAACTATAATTTCTCCCAAGTGTACATCGTCTTCTACCAGCAAGATCCGCACCATCGTCCTCCTTTATTGCAAATAACTTCTCAGCATTCGCCCTGAAAGTTGGAAAGGAGTATACAAATTAAGTTTCATTGCTTCTATAAAACCCCTCAATGCTCACAATAATCCTGTATATAGAAGCAACAACGATTAGACTCCCTGTACTCCAGTATATCATTTGCATCCACTCTGTGAGACTGTCTGTCCCAATATTTATCCCATGCCATAGGGCTAGGAAATACACTGGATAGGTTAAAAAGTGCCAATAGGCGAAGGCCTTGCCACCAAGAAAAAACATACTCACAATCACAAGTATGATCCCATAAAAGGCCAAGATCCCTATACTAATATTAATAGGCTGATATGTTGACTGGAAAGGAATAAACAAATCAATACGGTTCAACTCTATGTAATCGTCATAAATTAATATTAAGGCATGAAAAACAACAAAGCAGAGACTTACGCAAGAGCTTTTACGATGCACATCCGAAAATAGGGAGGCTAAACCTACAGAAAGCAGTACTTTTGTTTTTGATAGCAGGCCAGAGAATATTGCAAGCCATAAAAAAAGATAAGCAATAATCCCCGTAGCTCGACAATAATTCCAAAAATTCACTTCAAAAACGGATAGAAAATGCAGGTGTAGATATTCTAGCATCTATTACCCCCCTCATCTTCTCGTTTATTATTAGTTCACCTTCATATGAAAGAACCATTGCTGCTAAATTAGCTTGTCTACGCAAAAGTGCCAACCCCTTCTCCATGCCTAAAATGCATAAAGTTTTAGCCCACACTTCTGCTTCAACAGTAGTCCCAGCTACTACCGTAGCGGCCACGGTTGTGCTCTGACTTGGAGAACCCGTACGGGGATCAATTAAATGATGTTGCCACTGCCCTCCATATTTCCAACGTCGCTTTAGAACATTTGAAGTGGCTACCGCCCCGCTATTTAACCTCAACAATAGAAGATTCCCTCCTTTCTTCAAAGGGTTTTCCACCTCGATAGACCATGGTTTTCCTCCAGATGGATTTACTAGTCGCAGATCTCCCCCTGCATTAACACAAATCTCAGTTTGTTCGCTTAGACCTCTCAATTGATCAAATATTTGGTCTACCGCCCACCCCTTAGCAATTCCTCCTAAATCCAGCCCTGTCCCATTTAACTTAACGAGGCTGCCCGTGTGCCGATCTATATCAATTTTCTTATAACCCATATTACTTTGTACACTTCTTCCACAAGTGGCTTTTTGAACGTTTTCTATAATACACAGAGGTAACCCTGTTTCCGTTCTACCCATAACCTTCTGAAACGTATGGTCATAACCAGCCTTTTCTAGTTCTCTAAGGATCGTAGGATCAAAGATACCGTTGGTAACCTTGGCTGCGTTTAAGGCCAGGCAAACAACCTCGGCCAGTATATTTGAAACTTGATAGGTACCGTCGACCCCAGTGTTTATACGAGTCAATTCACTTTGGGGATCAAACCTACTCAAGACCGCCTCTACCTCTACGAACCATGACGGCAGCAAATTCAGAAATTTCCTTAGCTTTTCCACCCATTCAGACGAACTAATTACCCGTACATTTATGGTTGTATTCATGGCCTCAAACGTTATACCTACGACCTTCTTCATAAATCAACCTCCCTACGAAGCTTGCGTAGTGGATTGCCGGGGATTCTGCTGGATTTGAGTGGAATCTATAATCGAATTTGTCGAGGGAATTGAAGGTGAAGGAACGGCTTTAGAAGGCAAGGGCTGATTATTTCTCCCATAGTTCTTACCTTTTTTATTGTGTTTGTTATCGTCTTTATCAGGGTAAAGTAGCGAGCACAGGCATTATGTATGAGTATGACTTTGACGATGAAAAAGACGATGAAAAAGACGATGAAAAAGACGATGAAAAAGACAATGAGAAGGACCATGATAAAGACGATAACCAGCCTTTTCTAGTTCTCTAAGGATCGTAGGATCAAAGATACCGTTGGTAACCTTGGCTGCGTTTAAGGCCAGGCAAACAACCTCGGCCAGTCCCTTGGAAAGGTTCACGATACGGATATCTTTTCGGGTATGGTCGTAGATGTCCTTGCAGAACGACTCGATGGCTTTCGAGGGAATGGCAAGGAACAGCATGTCCACTTGGTAGGTGCAACGGATATCGCCTGTGGCGACGATGTCGCCGTGGATATGACGACCGGGGAAGTATTTGGAATTCTGGTGCTTGGTGTTGATATCGACAATAACGTCCTCTTCTATGGTGAAGACGATGGAAAGGTCGAATTCGCGCTCAATCCTTTCCTGGACGACCTCGAGATGCAACATCCCCAGGAACCCGCAACGGAAACC
>CAKMJS010000119.1 GCA_927405585.1 uncultured Desulfosporosinus sp. | reverse complement strand
CCTATTACATGGGATAAGAAAATAGTTTCAATTATTGGGTGAACTACACCTTCATTTAAATGGGAGAGGTGAGCTTATTGAATTACTTGGAAATAGCTAATCACTATTTACTGTTTATCTTTGCTGGTGCAATTATTTTATTTATTTTCATTCAAACATTCTGGTTTATGAAGAAAGCTTGGAAACAGGCGCTCAGCCTTGGGGTATCAAGGGATACACTAATCAATACAGTCAAAACGAGTATTAGTATTTCCATCCTGCCTTCGATTCCAATTGTGTTAGCCTTATTTGTTTTAGTTCCAGTTTTAGGCTTGCCCACTCCATGGTTACGACTTTCAGTAATCGGGTCCGCTCCGTTTGAAATGTTAGCAGCAGATATGGGGGCAAAAGCGGTTGGTGCAGAAAGCCTTGGCGGAGCAGGATTTGACGGAACTGCTTTTGCGGCAGCTTTATTGCTGATGACGATAGGTGGATCTTTACCTTTACTGTTGTGCGTTTTGTTCAATAAACATATTAGTTCAACTTATGAAAAATTTAAAGCGCGTGATGCTAACTGGATGCAAGTATTGAGCGGTGCTTCATTAATGGCTTTAATTGCAACACTAATGATAGAGTATCTCGGGCATGGAATCATTGCGGCTTTAACGGTTTTAACCAGCTGTATTTTTGCATTACTCATTTCTGTGCTTGGACAGAAAGAACATTTATCCTGGTTAAAAAACTTTTCCTTGGCATTGAGTATTATTTTTGGTATGATATCCGCCATTTTTTACACATCTATTTTTAGTTAGAACGTCATTTTTTTATGTTAGTAAATAAAGGAGGCCTATGGTTTCATGGGACTAAAACAAGAAAAAATTCAACTATCAAACTTTGATGAATCGATTCACAGGTTTGGTAGAGTAACAGGATTCATTGCATTTATTTTAATGCTACTATTCCCATTGTTCATCTCTGTTGTCTTTGGAATCACCCCCGACTTTTTACTAGTCTGGCAGCCAATTATCTTAATTAGCCTTGTCATGGCCACATTCACCTTCACGGAACTGGTGGCATATCAGCCGATTATTGGGACTGGCGGTCTGTATATGTCCTATGTTACCGGAAATGTTTCCAACTTAAAGATACCATGTGCCGTTTCTTCTCTAAAGGTCGCAAACATCAATCAAGGTACTCCAGAAGGAAATGCTGTATCCATGATTGCAGTGGGTGTGTCCACGGTAGTATCCATGGTCATCATTTTACTTGGGATCATTCTCATTGTTCCTTTAACACCTATTTTAACTTCTGAAGCATTAGCTCCTGCGTTCAATAACATCATGCCTGCTCTTTACGGAGGTTTAGCAGGAAGTTGGATGGTTTTTTATTGGAAACAATCGATAACACCATTAATTGTCGGAGTGGTCGGAGTATTTTTGTTTGGCTTAACGACACCTTACTTATTACCTTTTAGTTTTGTCCTTTCGATCTGGGCAAGCAGGATTCTTTATAAGAAAAAATTGGTTGGCAAATAAGGAGCAGGTTAATTGTTATAAATTCAAGGTTATTCCATTTTCAAGGAGGAATGAAGATGAAACAAGAGTTACTAAGCCGAATGAATAAGCTACGCCTCACCATGCAAGAACACTCCTTTGATTCTTACATCATAACATCGGAAGAAGATATATGGTATTTTACAAACATAACTTATAAACCTGAAGAAAGGCCTTTCATCTTAATCATAACACTTGATCAGGAGCCAATTTTCATAGTTCCAAAGCTTGAAGAAATTCATGTGCAAAAAGGAATACTTGAAGCCAATATCACTGCTTATTGGGAATACCCTTCTCCGCATGGAGCGAACTGGCATGATATTTTAAATGAGTTCATTCCAAAGCTAGGAAAAATTGGAATCGAAAACAATGCAAAAATAGAAGTATTTATAAATATTGAAGCTCAGGAACTTACATCAAGTAGTTTAGTTGCAGAGCAAAGAAAAGTGAAAAGTCTCTATGAAATAGATAAAATAAAATGGAGCGCAAAAATCACGGATAAAGCCATGGGGGATATTTTCAAATCCATCTATCCTGGAGCATGTGTGATCGAGCCTTTCACATTATCACGTAATATCCAGACCGATTTAATCAAGACAAAGCAATTCGACCCAATGACGACGTCCCTTCTAACGGTGGTATGGCCCGCTCCAGGAAGTGCGATGCCGCATAGCATTCCGAATTTGGATGATAGATTTGGCAAAGGACCAAATGTTGCCATGTCTTACTATCGAATCAACGGCTATGCCGCTGAATGTGAACGGACATTGTTTCTAGATTCACCGAGCAAAGATGATGAAGAGTTATTCCATCATATGATGGAAGCTCGAACAAAGGCGTTGAGCGTGTTAAAAGCCGGCGTTCGGGCAGCAGATGTTGATTCCGAAGCACGAAATTACCTTTCTAAAAATGGCCTTTTATCTAATCTTCTTCACCGTACAGGTCATGGAGTTGGTCTAGGAAATCATGAAGCCCCTTTCTTAGCCGAAGGTAGTGAGGAAGTGCTTAAAGAAGGCATGGTGGTAACCGTTGAACCTGGTATCTATATCGAAGGAGTCGGTGGATATAGACATTCAGATACCATCCTAATTACTAAGGATGGATATGAATTATTAACGAAGTCCCAACTAGAACTGGAAGATGTAACAATCAAGAGTTCCAATACCGTTGCAAAACTGAAGGGAAGTTTCATACGTAGAATGTTAAAAATTACTTAACTAATATTTGCAACTTCCTAAAACCATAAATTTTCAAAACAACAAGCACTGCCATGATTTGCAATACAAAAAGGATTTGACCCCCAAGTCTGATTCCAGAATCGGAAACAGATAATGAGAAAGATTGAACATTGTATGAAAGATTAAAACCGCCATAATACTCTTATTGGTATTGTTGTATATCCAGGTAAATAACACACTTATTAAAACGGTTGTGAGTAAAAATCCCCAAAAGGGCTTTTGATAATAGATGGTATCGCCGGGTATATAGAACAATGGCAGATGCCATATTCCCCAGACGCTCCAACTATTATATTAGAAGTAAAACCACTCCACCTTGCTTGCTGGCGGTCCAGAATATATCCT
>CAKMJS010000118.1 GCA_927405585.1 uncultured Desulfosporosinus sp. | reverse complement strand
AAAGGGCTTCTTTAGTGGTCTCCCGTTGGAATGAGCTGTTAGTTTCAAGGGTTAGGAACTGCCCGTCTTCAGAAATAGACTTAATCTGGTAGATGCCGTTGTTATACTCTGAGCCATTGATATTAATTAGGCTGCCGACCGCAAAACCGTCATCGCTCCAACTGCCGCTGTCTCTTCTGATCCGGTCCGGGGCATCCCCGCTAATCGCAATCTGCTGCGCACTGCCGGTCGTCTCGTTTGTGATAACAGCGCTGACATCGAGATAAAGTGTTTTGCCATCATCAGAGATGGATTTGATTTGGACGTTTTGATTATTGGAAGCTGTTCCTGAGATTTGAATCCACTGCTCAGGGAGGAAGCCATCATCGAGCCAGCTACCTGAGTCGCGTGTGATTTTGCCGAAGGATTGGCTGCTTTTGACCGATACGCCGGTGACATTTTCCCGGTCAACAAATGCACCCTGAGTTTCCAGAGTAAGCACCAAGTCGGATACCGACCGAATCTGATAAGTCGAGATAGCTTCCCCTATCGTCACTGTAATACCATAACCTGCTACAAAGCCGTCCGTAATCCAGCTACCGATAGCCCGGGTGATAATATCGTAACCCCCGTTAACTTCCGGTTTGAAAGACAGGGTAGCATCTAGCTGAGGAGTAGCCGTAACATAGACAAAGGTAAGGCCACTGCCGTTAAATACTGAATCACTAGAGAAGATGACGGTTGGCTTGTTAGGTAGGGGTTGGAAACTGCGCGCAAACAGGGCATCCCCGGTGGTTTCCCTTTGCATGGAGCTGTATGTTTCCAGGGTAAGCAGCTTGCCATCTTCGGAAATGGACTTGATCTGGTACATCCCATTGTTATGAGCGGTTCCAGTTGCCCTAATGAACTGGCCAGCCGCAAATCCATCTGTAGCCCAGCTGCCGCTGTCCCTTCTAATTTGGTCAGGTGCATCCCCGCTGATCGTAATCTGCTGTCCACTACCAATCGTTTGGTTAACTTGGATTTCCTCGCTGACATCGAGATACAGAGTTTTGCCATCGGCGGAGATGAACTCAATTTGGTAATAACCATTATTGTTTTTGCCATCAACGTTAGGTGCCCCGGAAACCTCAATCAATTGGTCGGGGAAGAAGCCCTCGTCCCGCCAGTTTCCAGATTCACGTCTTATTTCACTGGGTGGTTTACCGCTAATCACTGAAACAATTTTGTCATCAGTCAGAGCATCATCCGGGGCAGTATCTCCTTGATACTGAAGGGTAAGGATCTTATCAGTTATTGATATAACCCGGTAAGAGTTAAAGATATTTTCAGGGGTTGCACTGACTGTAATCGTAATGGGATACTCGGCAACGAAACCGTCAGCTATCCAACTGCCAGTATCGCGTGTAATCGTATCATGGCCACCACTTGTTCCGGGAGTAAACGTTAAATTGACGTTGCCATCGTTGATTAGAGAAGCCGAAATCTTGACAAAAGAAATGCCACCGCCGTTAAACACCGCGTCGCTGGAGAAGATCAGTGTCGGATTACCGGTCAGGGACTGGAAGCCGCTGGCAATCTCACTGGTACTGCCGATATAGGCATTGACCGTAGAGGAAACCTGGGCATCCGCAATTGAAGCCCCTGCCCCTATGCCGCCTGCAACAGTCACTCCCCATACTTCTGCTGTCGCCTGAGGGGTAACCTCAGCATATACGGATATATCATTTGTTACATATACTTTGCTATAATTCCCCAGGAAAGCCTCGACAAAGGGATTAACCTTAACTAAAGCGATGTTAGCTGAAACCCCTGCCAACAAACCTCCTGTTGCAGCCGAAGCATCTACAGAGGCCTTCTCCAAGGACTCGGCCTTGACTGTCAGGCTTGCTGCTCTGATGTACCCGTAGTCCCCAACATAGGCCAGAGTATTTTCATGGGTGTTTACTATACCTATAGCCGCACCTAGGCCAGCTAAGCCCACCGCTGCGTTATTGGGATTAGACGAGATGCTGTACTCATTATCCGCCTTAATGACCACATTCCCATCGGAAAGGATCTCAACCCGGGAAGCAGAGCTACCAGCGTTTTGGATAAAAGCAGCGGTAATTTTGGTACTAGTGTCCAAATCTGGATCCAGTGAGCCAGTTATATCCGGTGCCCTGGCAGCGGATATGGCCAGAGTGACCCTTGTGCCAAAGCTGTCACCGGATAGTCTGCTCTGATTATTACCATTTGCATCTTTATAATAAAGACGACTATTAGGAGAGAGGTCATTATTTAACTGACTCTTTAAACTATCCTTGAACTCTGCTCCACCTTCGCTGGAAATAGGAGTACCAACGCTAATGATGGAAATGGCTCCAGAGAGACCTAAGAGTCCACCGCCCATTGAATATACTTCAGAATTTGCTATTTTCTCAGATACCGCCTCCAACGAGATATTGCCCCGGGCATATAGTTTAGTACCGGTACCGACCAGGGCGACCGTTCTATTTTGAATACTTATATAGTCAAGAGTTGCTCCGACACCTGCATATAATCCTGCCGCCAAGGCACCCCCGAGAGTATCAACAGTGGTCTGGTTATCTGCTTTAATCAACACAGTCTGGGTAGGACTTGGTGCGTAGAGACCACCTGGACGATAACGCATGTCTTGATTGAGCTCCGAGTTCCCGTCTGCATCCCCAGCAATCATAGCTTCGGTCGTGGTTTCCACCAAAGTAACCGAAACCGAGCCAGCAACGCCGACACCAAGTCCAAGTCCAGCTGTACCTACTATGACAGATACACTATCTCTCGATCGGGCTCTGACTTCGATAGCACCAAGCGCATTAAGTCCGGAGTCAATAACCTGGGCCCGGGAAGTATCTTGAATGGAACTCGTCACTACCGAACCGCCTGCTCCAACTAGTAAAGAGCCGGCAATTGTACCTGCATAAATATCAATTTTAATATTATGACTTGAAACCACGCTGATTGAACCCAGAGAGTAGATATCCGAGTCCTGTATATAAGCCTCATTGATATTGTTGGTCACCACGACGGAAACAGCACCGGCTAAGGATACCATTCCCGAAAGTGAAGCACCGGCAATAATAACCGAAGGTGCCCCGTCAGTAAGGGGTTTAAGTCCTGTGAGCGCCTTGACCTCGACCCCGCTGCCGGTATAGACCGATGAATTGTAAATATAGGCTTTGGTCTGATTAGTAATATTAGTAGCATCGACAGCACCGCCTATGGCTACGCCACCCGCGGCCAAACTGCCTGCATAGATCCGGATTCCGGTATTTTGATTGGCCCTGATAATTACCCATTTGCCTTTAGTTGTATCGCTGTTGATATTGGCGGAATCGATATACGCTTCCGTCACATTTTTTATTATATTGGTAGAAATTTGACCGCTTACACCCGCCGTACCAACACCGGCAGAACCGGAGTAAATGGTGATTGCTTCGTAATTATTGGCAATAATCACAAGTCCATTGACATCCTCGGTAGTCTTGTTGCCATCATCGTCCCATTGGTTGACCGTAACAGCTGTACCGTTCCCACGGGCAGTGACTTCCGACTGGCTGATGTAGGCCTTGGTCGTATTGGTAATAATATTGACTACTACCGCTGCGCCTATACCTGCTAATCCACCGCCGCCGATGGAACCGCCATAACTGTTGGTGGCATTGACTGACTGAGCAAGGATATAGATATTACCATCCGCTATAACATCCGAACCTGTAATGTAAGCATCAATTTCATTGGTGATCAGATTGATAACCACTGTCGCCGATCCGCCAAGCACTCCACCGAAACTGCCGCTTGCCGCGATCGTACTGATGGTCGAAGCGGAGTTGCTTTCTATTTTGACGTCACCGCTGATGTTTAAAATAGATTTATTTCCTGAAAAATCTTTCTCCACATATGCTTTGACTATATTAGCAATTTCATTGTAGGCTGCCGCCGCCCCTAAGCCTGCTCCGCCTGAAAAGTTGATCTGGCCAGAAACTGATTTGATCGCAGAAACATCTTCGGTTTGGAGCGAAAGATTGGCTGCAGTTATCGTACTCGCCGAAATATATGCTAATATGATATTTTCAATAAAGTTTAAGGAAACTGAACCAGCTGCTGCAAAGGTGCCCGAAGCTGCCGCCGCTCCCGAAACAGTTTGAATTCCTGCTTGACTTCTGGCAACGATGATCACATCACCGCCTGCTGTTACGGTTGAAGCAGCGATGTATGCTGTGTAAATGTTTTCCAGATGATTGACTGCTACCGCTGCTCCGACCCCAGCGGCTCCACCGCCGGCAACTGCACCAGCTATCGACTGAATAGAGGATAAGCTGCTAGGGCTGTTCGGTGTCGTATTTAATGTGTTGGTTGAACCCGTGTCAGCAGATCCGCCGTCGAAGGCAGTTGCATTCCCAGCTTCAGATGCGACCTGAATTGCACTCTTGGGAATTGAAGTCCTTTGGAGCGTAAGCACGCTTATAGAGACATCTTGAGCCGCTTCGACTATCGACGTATTGATAAATGCGGCCATTTCATTATGGAGGTAATTGACCGAAACAGAACCTTGTAATCCCGCGGCTCCGCCAACCCCAGCTCCGGCGCTGATGTTGAAAATGACGGTATTAGTTGTCGCTGTTATGGTTACGGAACCACTGGTTGATCCCACCAGGGAGTTTTCGACATAAGCCCTGACTTTGCTGGTGTTGACAAACGTCGGCTGGTTATAGCTGAAGTCCTCAGATTCCGATGCTGTACCAGAATCATTAACTTTATAGTTGCTGTTGGCAGGATCGCCGCCTGCCAAGGTTCCACTGCCAATATAGACAATGGCTACTGCTGCCCCAGCCCCCGCTATCCCTGCGCCGGAAATCGTACCGGCAATAACGCTGATTGCCGTATTATCGATGGCATCCAGAGAAATATTACCAGCACCACGAACGAGCTTTGTCTCGTCTGTGCTCGTACATCCTTTGATAAAAGCAGCGATTTCTGTATAGATCCAGTTAACCGAAACCGCACCGTTAGCTGCGACAAATCCGGAAGCTCCGCCAGCTGCACTGATACTCTTGATGATGGCATCTGACTTAGCCACAATTTCCACCGGTCCCAGACTGGAAACGACTTTGGCATTTTGGATATAGGCCTGAACCTTATGAGGATTGCCTGCCGTCCCGATGTAGTTGACTGCAACGGAAGCCCCAATCGAAGCATAGACCGACCCGCCGACACTGCCGGCTATCGAACCAATCTCCGAACGATCCGTAGCCAAAAGGGATACGCCTTTATCACTTTGAACTGTGGCCCCATCAATGTAGGCTGCAATATCGTTGCCCACTGTATTGATAGCCACCGAACCGTTAATGGAAACCTGACCGATCCCGCCGCCGGCTACGATTGTCATGATTTTTGATTCCGATAAAGCTATAATTCTAGTATATTTTTTACTTGATACAGTGGAGCTGCCACCGATATATGCTTTGATCGAATTGCTGATCTCGTTGTATCCGGCCGCTGCTCCAATACCTAACGCCCCACTGAAGTTTACCTGGCCGCTAATCGATTCGATACTCGACTTATCCTCGGCGGTTAACCTTACTCCCGGATACAGCCCGTCGGTCACGGTGGTATCGGTATTATTAGAAGTAACCGTACTGTTTTGAATATAAGCAACAATATTATTGTCGATAAAATTGATCGATACCGCACCGGCAGCAGCAAGCGTGCCAGCACCAACTATGGCAGCAGAGATTGTCTGGATGCTTGAAGCATTATTGGCATAAAGAATGATATCGCCTTGAGCCGTAACTTCGGAGTTAATAATACTTGCTTCGTATGTATTGGCTAGATAATTAACGGCTATGGCGATACCGGCACCAGCAGTACCGCCACCGCCTACCGATCCGGCCAGGGACTGGATAGAAGTCAAATCACAGGTACCATTAGCACTGGCCGCACCATCAAAGACGCCAACGGCAGTGTCGCTTGATCCTGCTTGCAATGCACCCAGGGGAATAGTGATTCTCTTAAGGGAAAGAGCTTCTAAAGTTACGTCTTGGGCGGCCATAACCTTGGAATTATTGAGAATCTGAGCCAAAACATTGCTATATATATAATTAACCGAAACAGAACCCTGGACACCGGCTGTCCCGCCAATGGCAATTCCAGCAGCGATATTAAAAATTACTTTATTGGAGGTAGCTTTAAGGTTTATCGAGCCATTGCCTGACTCGACCACAGAGTTGTCAATATCGACTCTGACTTTGCTCGTAGCCGTAAAGGCAGGGTTATCGTATTTATAATCATTTTCGGTCAGATCCCGACTTCCGGATGTACTACCGTCAGTAATGATACTATTATTTGTATACTTGTTAACATTTAGAGCGCTATTGCCTATGAAGACAATGGCAACAGCCGCTCCTATTCCGGCATTGCCCGCACCTGAAACGGAACCTGCTATGACACTGATAGCAGCGTTGTCAACCGCATCCAGAGTAATATCATCTTTTGCACTCACTAGTTTGCTTACGTCGTCCGCCGTATCGGTCGGACTGGTGCAGCCGAGAATATAGGCAGCAACATCTGTATTAATAAAGTTCAGGGAAATAGCACCGTTTACGGCCACCTTGCCAGAGAATCCACCGGCTGCGCTGATACTTTTAATAATAGTATCGGCCTGAGCCAGGAGCTGAACTGGTCCGTTATCCGCTACAACCCGGGAATCTTGGATAAAGCTGTACACCCGGTGAGGGTCGCCTGACCCGCCAAACCCGCCGATATAGTTTACCGCTACGGAAGCACCAATGGCTACAGCTCCGGCACCACCGATGGCTCCGGCAATAGCACCAATCTCTGATTTATCAATAGCCTTGAGTAATACTCCGGTATCGGCCTTGACAGTCGAACTTAAGATATAGGTTGCCACACAATTACTGATGGTATTGATGCTTACAGACCCGTTGGCAGACACTTTGCCGGAAAAACCTGCGCCTGCTGAGATGCTCATAATTTGTGATTCGGATAAAGCAGTGATCGTCGTCCAGGCCAAGGCCGTTACTATAGACCCCTGGTCAATATAAGCTTTAACGTCGTTGCTTATTTCGTTATAAGCAGCAGCGGCACCAATACCTGCTTTGCCGGAGATATTGATCTGGCCGGAAAGGGATTGGATACTGGAAGTATCCTTTGCGGTCAGACTTACTCCCGGATAATATTGATCGACCGCTGTAGTATTCGAATTATTTGAAGTGACCGTACTGTTGACAATAAAGGCTAAAATCTGGTTGTCAATATGGTTAATGGAAACAGCACCGGCAAAAGCTAATTTGCCGCTACCGGCCACAGCTCCGGAGACCGTCTGAATACTGGCGTTCGACTGGGCATTGAGGATGATGTCTCCTGCTGTTGAGATCACTGTGGAATCAACTATGCTGACCTGATAGTTATTGGTCAGATAGTTTACTGCCAGAGCAACTCCTACGCCAGCCTTGCCGCCGCCGGCTATAGCACCGGCCAGAGACTGAATCGAAGTCAGAGAACTTGAACCGTTATTGTATTCTTCGTCAGCAGGATTTTGACCATCAAATACACTGACATTAGTACCTGTACTATCCGTTCCTGGCTGAATAGCTGCGAGAGGAATCGTAGTTCTCTTAACCGAGAGAGCGTCCAGCCTTATATCTCCCTGGGCAATCACATTGGAATTTAGAATTGTTGCTTCTAATAAACTATTAATAAAATTCAAGGAAACCGAACCTTGAAGGCCACCTGTCTTACCAACGGCTACGCCAGCCGAAATATTGAAGATCACATTATTGGAAGTAGCTATTAGCCTAAGGGAACCGCGAGTAGATTGCGCCACGGAATTATCAATGTACGCCCGGACCCCGCCACTCGCTGTAAATCCAGGGGCATCGTATTCGTATTCTGCAGGGGGTACGTCTTCATCCCCGCTTCCTTCATCCTCTGCTAGCACAACCACATTGAAGGGTTCAGTCTGCTTCTCTGGCGAAGCTTTCCCCAGATAGACAATCGCTACTGCCGCCCCGCCCCCTACTTTGCCCGCACCGGAGATATTACCGGCAATCACGCTTATGGCAGAATTGTCAGTTGCACTCAAGATGAGATCCTTTTTAGAGCGAACCAAGTATCTCTCCGGATCGCTGGAATCCCCTCGGGAATTAATGATACAGGCCTCAATTAAGCTATAAATAAAGTTGATGGAAACTGACCCGTTAGCAGTGGTTTGACCGGAAAATCCGCCGGCTGCTGTGATACTCTTAATGATAGCGTTGAATTCGGCAATAAGGGTAATAGCGCCCTCCGCAGGAAGCGCTTCGGATCCATCAGCAATCACTCTGGAACTATCAATATAGCTCTTGGTTATTGCTGGGCCTACGGTCAGGGAATTGCCAATGTTATTTACTCCTACTGCAGCCCCGATGGCTGTACTTTTCGAAGCTCCTACAGCACCGGCGATCGCAGCAATTTCTGCATTATTATAAGCAGAAATGCTAACCCCTTTGTTTGCCTTGACGGTTGAATCCTTGATATAGGCTTCTGTTCTGGGGTTAATGCTATTCAAACTGACCGAGCCAGCTAAGCTCAGATTCTTGGATCCAGCAATCCCGACTGAGATGCTTTGGATCAGATCGTCATTTCGAGCAATAATAGTAAGCGCACCCCGAGTATCGATCTCAGAGTCTTGCACAAATGCTTTAACCCAGCTGTCAATTTGATTCCAGCTTACAGCTGCCCCTAGCCCTGTACTTTTAGAAGCACCGAGAGAGCCGGCAATCGCATAGATTTTTGATTTTTCTGTAGCAGAAAGTGTAATATCGCCATTACTTGGTCCTGTGATTTCACTATCACTGTTCAACGTTCTTAAAAGGTAAGCTTCTACCAGATTATCGATAGAGTTAATGGCAACTGTACCAGCCGCTCCCAGACTTCCACTAGTACTGACCCCAAAGGAGGCCGCCACAGCCAGAATGTAACTGGAATTTTGGGCATCCAGTTGCAGGTTATTGTTAATAAATATATCCGCATCTGTTACTATCGCCCTGACATCACTGGCAATTTGGTTGTAGGCCACAGATGCGCCTACTCCTGCTTTACCACCGTAACCGGCAGCCCCAGCAATGACTTGCAATAAGGTATTGTCCTTAGCTTTGATTCTAGCTGTTAGCCCGGATTGGTCTATTTTTCCGTTTACTCCTGCAAGTAGGGCCTCTGTCTGATTATTAACCTCATTGACAGAAATGGAACCTGCAATAGCAATCCCTTGTTTACCGCTTGCTCCGCTGCCTCCGGCACTAATTGCCCAGATATTGCCGTACCTGTCGGCTATAAGCGTTAGATTTCCCAGATCAAGTGTGGCCCACTTGACAGCGGTTGTTGTAATGCCTGTAAGTGTATTCTGGCTATAGGAACCGGCTAATCCAACCGAGCTGCCATCCTTCTTCACCTGAGCGGCGGAGCCGGAAGCAGAGATCAAGCTGGTCTTATTCGTACTTGTGACATTCAGATTATGAGCCGTAATACTGCCTATATCATTGATGTAGGCTATAGCCTGGTCATTTAAAGTATTTAGGGCCACATCCCCTGAGATGCCAATTCCATATGAACCTTGGCGCTGAGTATCATCTTTTCCGGTGTCTCCAGAAGCTGGAGCATTTTTTGTCTTGTCGTAAGTGGTTTCTTCTTTTTTCGCTTGTGCTTTGGTGATTTGTGTACTTGCTAGGGAGAAGGTGTAGATGGAACCGGCTGCATTCGCCTCTATATCTATATCTCCGGTCATAACAATATTAGTATCCGGAGAAGAAATAACAGGTGTTACTGTAAGATCGGGATTGCCGATACCTGCCAAGACCACGCGAGTAAGCTCGTTGATGGAGACAGTTGCTCCAATGCCTGTGTTGTTTCCTTTTAGAATACTGCCGGCAAAATTAATGTGGCTAGTTTGATCATCTGCTAAAATACTTAAGTTGCCTCCGGTGATTATGACTCCGCTTTCCATAATGGCCTTTGTAAGGTTGTCTTGTTTATTGAGAGTAAATGTCCCGCCAATGGCCAGCTTTTTAGCCTGACCGCCTGATTGGGCAAAGGTAAAGTTTTCCGTTCTGGAATTGGCCTTGATGGCCACTGTTCCATCCGTACCGGAATGTAGTATTGCTCCTTCCTTAATGAGAGCCAGCGCGTTATTATCTATAAACACCACGAGTGCGGTACCGCCGACACCGGCTTTACCGCCTACTTGGCCAATGGGCTTCGGTAGACGGAGGTCGCTCGTTGAATCCACTGGCAGATCAAAATCAAACAGCCCGGCAACATTGACCAGTTGCAGGAGAATATCTCCCTCTACGGTAACCGACTGATTAGTATCTGTCCTGTAAGCAGGTTTCTGATTAATCAGGGCTCCGGATTCAATAACTGCTTCCGCAGTATTCGTTAGATCGAGGTAATTTACCGCGCCAGCAAGGCCTACTGAATCATCACCAGCAACAGAATTAGTACTGCGTACCCAACTGTTTAAGAGGTCACTGACGAGAACCAGGGTATCTTTCAAGGCTTTATCCAGTTGAGCCTTTACAGCCTGAAGTCCTTCAAAAGTTTCCAGATCTAAATCCCCAAGTTCTTGCCGAATCAGATTAAGCTTATCCCCTATATTATCTAAGGAAGTTCCCAACTCCTGCAGGTCGACAAGGTAAGGATAGCTTACTTGAGCCTTAACAACAGTATTGCGGGTAGCATCAATAGATGCCCCGCTTTCTACGGCTGCTTTGGCGTTGTTTTCCAGAACACCTATCCCTATTGCTAAGCTAACGGATGGATCATTTTCACCATCACTACTTGAACTTTCATATCTATTTAAGCTTTCACTGAAAATCTTAAATTTTTCGATTAGAACAGACTGAATCTTAACATCGCTTGCTGATGTCAGCGTGCCGGTGCTACCTACTGAGGCATTAACCTCATTGTCTACGTTCAGAAAAGCAGCGACTGCAGCTTTACTCATGTCATCAAGCAGACTACTGGTTTTGGTTGTTCCGTCAGGGTTCTGTACTTCACTTCCGTCTTCGTTATGTTCTATCTGTTTATCCAAATAGTCATCTACAGAATCATTATTGACTATTATCCCAATCAAATAGGCCATTATCTTGTTAAACTGGAGGGAACCCATCGTGGCATTTCCAATTGACGTTGTGATGTTAACTCCTGTAGTATCCCTAGCTGCCAAAGAGGTCGCGTTGTCCTCTGTATTTAGGAGAGCCAGAATTCCAATGCCTTTTGTGAGTTCCGGTTCAGCAGACGTATCGACTTCCTCTCCCGTGGCCTGAAGAGTCCCGTTAATCTGTGCCAGGACATTCCCTTTCTTGAAACTAAGAGCTGTCGCAGGTGCAAATATCCCGTTCTTGTAGAGTCCGGAATCAGCAAGGGCTTTATTCTTGCTCGTACCAAGAGCATATATGTTAATGTTACCATTGGTTGCCGTGATGGTGGCTTGTTGTAGAATATTTACAAGGGAATGCAGGTCTGTGTCTGCTACGGCAAAAGCGACCAATATGTCTGGAGTGTTCACAGGATAATCGCCTAAGTCACCGTTGGTTCTGGCAGCAATCTCAGCAATGGACGTTGCATTCGATTTTATGGTTACACTGCCCCCAGCAGTAATTTGAATGTCCTTTGCAGTGCTGCCTTCAGGAGTGCTTCCGATTTGAACGTCAGCAGTAGCATTGGCTTCGCTTAATCCGGCACTTATGTAATTGGTACCCGTATTGACCGTAGCATCGGCTTTCGCTTCCGCTTCTATATTAATATCGCCAGTGGTGGCATTAATTCTCACATTGTCTGCTATGGCAATACGAGCCAGGGCTAATTTCCGGTGCGCAAATAAATCCAGTATATTAGTGGAAGTGCCTGTCACAGGATCTTTCAAGATATTCGCCAAGACATCAATCACAACATCGTCCTGGGGCTGTAATCCATCGGCTCCAATTAACGCTGGACTTAAGGCCTCAGCTTTCGCTCTGATGTTAATGGTTAGACCTTCGATGACAACCCCGCTCTTAATATCGATAATCGCTTGGGCATTGTCTAACTCCAAATCGCCCCCATAGGTCGCTTTGGTTGCCTCGGCAATCAGATTAACATTTTTGCCTTTGATTTCCGGATCTTTAGTTGGATCTACAGTTAAGTTGTCATTAACAGTAATTGTTTCGGCATTTAAATTAAGGTCTAGATTAGGCAAGCGTAAGTTATGAATCTTAATCAAGTCGTTGCCAGAACCACCTTGGATAGTTAATGACTCAAGTAGGGTTGAGGCTTCAGTTAGGTTTATATTGATGATGTCATTTCCGCCCAAAGCATCAATCGTCACATTTTTGATATTAGCGAAGTATACAGTCTCGAAACCCAGATTATCACTTGCAATTTTGATCGTGGCTTCAGGATGAATTGTTCCTACAGAGTCTTCTATGTCGACTCCGGCATAGCTAATGGTTATTTCGTCCCCTGAAGACCAGTCAGTGACTGTTTTATCAATAGTCCCAATTAAGAGATTTTCTGTTGCCGCATAATGATAGATGGGTTCGATGTTCTCGTAACTGACCAAAGAGCCATCAAACTCTATCGTTCCGGAATGTCCATTAATCGCTTGATATTCTACGTGGTTGAAAGATCCTCCCTGAAAAGATATCACATCATAATCATCGCCACCGTCGTAATGAAGGCCTTGGTAAGGAATGGGATTACCATCGCTAAAATCCACCGTTAACCAATCGTCGCCGCTACCTCCAGCTACTATAACACCATGCTCTCCACCCGTACCTTCTGGACCAGGAGAACTAGATGAATCCGGGGGATCATGAGAACCCACTGAACCGGATATATCTATGGTGTCATTCCCGTCACCGCCGTCTACGACAATGTTATTAACAATACCCTCAAGAGTTACCTGCAGTGTATCATTTTGATCAGTTCCTACTATAGTGACATCCTCAGAATCCTTGACCGTGATCAGACCGAGAATAGTAAAGCCCTGAAATAAAAAATCAGTAAGGTTATTTAAGTAAACGTTTCCTTGGATGGTGGGAATTCCACCGTTGCCGGAAGCCACCAGCTCCATGCCATTTAACTCAGCGTTGAGCTCTAAGTCTTCATAATAAAAACCACCGTCAATATAGATGGTGTTATTAATGTTGGTGTCGCTATTTTGTATAGCTGCATTAATGGCCTCTTGAATAGATGTTAACGAGGCTTGTTCTAACTCTGCAATTATTTCTTCATTTAGTAACTCTTCTTCACGTAGGCTTTCTTCATCTTCGATCAAATCAGCACCACTGTTTGGCTCAGAAGATCCACTGTCATCAGTACTCATCGTAATTTCTTCAGACAATTCCGTTCCTTCATTAGAAGGTTCGTTGCTTTCACTATCTATTACATCTTCCTCAGTGGATTCCGTTCCTTCATCAATCTCAGCAGGAGAAGATTGAGATACCGGAGCCTCATCGGCAGCGTATACTACTTGAACAGGAGAAAGAAACAACAGGAAAAAAGCCCCCAAGGCAATTAGACTTCGTATCAATATCCCTTTTTTCACATTGTTTACTATCGACACTTTCATTCCCCGTTTCTGCTTATTTCCTCTTGTCTCAATCTCTTCAAGTTGTTCTTTATACCTATCTGCCCGTGGCCAACAGCTTAAGAACTTTCTGGGATTCCTCAATCAGCGTGTCATTAGTTGAGATCACCAAGACCTTTTCAAAATCAGCAGTAGCCTCTTGAATTTTGTTAAGATTCAGATAGGCAATTCCCCGATTAAAGTGGGATATATCTATGCTGATTTGATACTCTATGGCTCGGGTGTAATCTTCTCCCGCCTCTTGATACTTCTTCTGTAGGGAGTAAATATTACCTCGTTGGTAATAAGCGAGACCATGCTGGGCATTTAAGGCAATCGTTTTATTAAAAGCTTGAATGGCCTGATCGTACGCTTCAAGTTTGAACTGTGCGAGCCCAATTCTATAATTCACTTCAGCATCGTTCGGGACCTGTTGCAGATAAGTCTGCCAATTCTTAATAGCCTGTTCATATTGCTCAGTCTGAAAATAAACCAGGCCCCGTAGCTCATAACTGGCAACTAGCTCCGGATCACTCTGGATTACAAAGTTTAAATCCTGCTCTGCCAACTGATAATCACCTGTTTGCAGGCCAGCAAGCGCTCTATTATAATAGGCAATCGTATAATCCGAGTTAAGGTTAATCGCTTGGGTAAAGTCCGAAAGAGCAGATGCATAATTCAATAAGGAGAGATTAATACTACCCCGGTTGGTGTAGGCCTCCGGATATGCTGGGGCTATACGAATGGCTTCATTCATATCTGCTAGGGCTTCCTGTAACTTATTTATGTCTCGATAGGCATTACCGCGGTTAAAGTATACTTTGGGATCTTGAGAATTAAGTATCAGTGCCTGGGTGTAGTTCTCAATCGCTTGCTGATTTTCTTTTTTCAGATAATACACATAGCCCAGACTGTTATAAATAGAGTATTCATTAGGACTTAGCCGGATAGCTTGTTTAAAGTCAGCGATGGCCGAGTCAAGTTCACCTAAACGACTAAGGGCTATGCCTCGGTTAACGTTTAGAAAAGCCATGCTATTATCTAGTTTCAAGGCCAGGGACCATTGAGTAACAGCACTTTCTAGATCGCCATTATTAAAATAGATATTTCCAAGGTTAGCATAGATCTCGATTGAATGACCGTCAAGCCGTTCGACCGCGACCCAGTCCGCCAAGGCTTTATTATCTTCTCCCATATTCTGATAGGCCAAGGCCCGCATCCTCCGAGCCTGCGCATTCCCCGAGTCAAGTACTATTACCGAAGTGCTATCCGTTACCACTTGGGACCACTTTTTGAGCAGAGTATAAGCACTCCCTCTTTCCAAGAAAGCCGAGGTGTTTTCTGGCTGTTTCTTTAACACTATGTTAAAATCATCAATAGCAGCTTCTGGTTTGCCAAGCAGATTCCTCAATTTACCTCGCAAGAGATAAGTATCTGTTAGCTCTGAATCTAACCGAATAGTTTGTTCAAAATCCTTTAGGGCTTCGTCGACGTTATTTAGTCCAAGGTGCACCTGCCCCCTTTCGAAGTATAAGGGAGCTACCTCAGGGGCAAGTTCAACGGCTCGATTATATTCCACTAAGGCCTCGGCATAGTTACTCAGATTGAATAACCTTCTTCCAGAGTCCACATAACCCAATACATTGGAGGATAAAGAGCTATTGTCAACCTTTAGTAACGTTTTCTCCTGCAGTGCTCGCGCAATATCAGTGGTTCCGGTTTTATTAATTAAATCATTAGTAAAAGGCGGTAGACCAAGATCGTCAATCTTAGCCATAGTCTGATTCTGATTAATCAGTTCCTCCTTCTTTGTCTGGCTCTGTTTGACAGATTCCTGCTCCGAGTCATTAGTAGTAGTAGAATTATTAAATAAACCTAAAGAAGGAGTCACTAGGGTGCCAAGAAGAAAAAATAGGGCTATTCCAAAAGCAATTGCTTTTCGATGCTTCATGATGATCACACTCTCTCTTAGCGCAATTACTTACTCTAGGAAGCTACAACAAAATAAATTTTTGTGATATAATCGCATGTGTGACTTTAAGTCACTGACTATGGTCATTATACTTGCGTTTATTATTTATTGTCAAGATAGGAGAGAAAATTTTGAAAAATTTAAAATTGAACAACAGGCAAGCAAAAGCCATTGAAACGAAAGCGAAAATCTATGATAGTGCTGACCAGTTGTTCAGAACATATGGTTTTGATCACGTAAGTGTAGATTCTATAGTAGAAAAAGCAGGAGTTTCTAAGGGGTCCTTCTACGTTCACTTTGATTCAAAGAATTCTCTGATTTCTGCGCTTGCTACTGATTTTGTTGCTCGATTGGATTTAGACTATAAATCCTTTCTAGAATCATTTCCTCCTAATGCAATGGCATCTGAGATTCTTCTGTCAATAGTAGGTAAAATCGTTGATGTTCTAACCCTTACAATAGGTTATAACTCAATGAAAATAATATATGAAGCTTTAATAACAAGGACTATAAACACAGATCCAATAGTTGGATACGATAGAGAACTTTACAAAATGTTTAATGAAATCATTAAAAAAGGTATTGACCAACAGGAATTCCAAACAGAAATGACGATTGATACGATTACAAAACACTGTATTATGGCCATAAGAGGAATTACGTATGAATGGTGTATCCGATACCCAGACTTTGACTTAAAAAGTGAAGTTCTCATTCACTTCAAAATACTACTCAATGGCCTTAAGAAACAATAATCAATTAAGGGGTCAATTTTCCTTGTTACTCCCTAACAAGGAAAATTGACCCCTTTTTGATTTCCCAAGGTGAACATAGTCCCTTGGTTACAATTTAATTCGACGATCTCTCTCCTTTGATCAATCGAATGACAACTTTAAATAAATCTCCATCTATTTCAATGTTAAAACTGCCTTTTTGAATCTCTATCAGACTTTTAGCAATCGATAATCCTAATCCACTCCCTTGGCTACTTCTGGATTCATCTCCTCTTTTAAATCGCTCCATGAGTTCATCAGAAGAAATATTTAGTTCATAGGCCGAGATATTTTTAATTGTAAGCGTTACCTCAGTGCCTATATCCAGGATGTCAACATAGACTCTCGACCCTTCAAGAGCATATTTAAATATATTTGATAATAAATTCTCCAGAGCTCTCCACAATAGTTTCCCGTCAGCCTTAATAGTTACTTTATCGTTAGGATTACTAAGCTTAAATTCTAATTTACGTTCTTGAATTTTATCATCTAGTTCGCCTAACCCCTGGGTTATTAACGATACAAGATCAATTGTTTCGAAGTTTACAGGTATAGTTCCACTCGAGGCCTTTGCTGCTTCAAACAAATTCTCAGTTAATACTTTTAACCGTTGCGACTTCTGATCGATTATTTCTAGATATCCTTCGATCTTAGTCTGATCCCTCTCCTGCTTCAATAAATCAACATACGTGATAATCGAGGTCAAGGGGGTTCTAATATCGTGAGAGACATTAGTAATTAATTCTGCTTTTAACCGTTCACTTTTGGTCTCACTCTCAACTGCTTTAGATAAGCCGTCAGTGATGCTATTAATATCCTTAGCAAGTTTGGCAAATTCCCCATCTCCCGATACATTGATCGTGTAGTGAACATCTCCATCTTTTACCTGCTTTACCCCTTCTTTTATAGCCTTAAATTCCTTTACTTTATTTAAGGGTTATCCATGCTGCTACTCCAAGAGTTATTGGGAACATGAAGAATGTGATAGCTACAACTATAGGATAGCCGATGACAATTAAGACGACCTTTACTCCCACTCTTCCACTATTATAGATATCGTTAATGAATTTAAACAGTTTATAAAAGATGGTATAGATAAAGGTATGTTGAATCAAGGTCTTGTTTTTAAGATGTTTTACTAAGGATAACACCAATATTAACCCGAGAGTCGCTATTAGCATAGTGATTGGGAATATGAGTTGATAGATTTTGGAATGGTCTAATTGTTCTATGACTCCAACCCATAAGACCATCAGCAAAACACACATACTAAGGTTGAAATCATTATAGATTCTGTCCATAGAGTTTAAATGAACCTCTTGATTATCCTGGGGCTTTCTACCTACGACTAATACTAAATATATAAAAGCTATTACCAGTACTGAAAGAAAAGCCGCTATTCGATAGAGACTATTCGTAACCAGTAGTTTGTTTGCTTTCCATTCTTCGATTCTAGGATTCAAATACTGCTCTGCAAAAGCAAGTACATAATGTCTTGTTGTCCCAATTGATTACTATTTGATGTAACCCAGTAAAGCTTAGGATTTTCCTTAATTTCTTGCGGAAAAACCTCTTGTTCTATGCCTTCAAATATCATATAGGAGGGATAGGATTTGAAATAGGCTTTATCTTTGTTAGGACTATTCGTGAATTCTTTTTCACCATTATTTGCAAAATAAATGAGGCCTTGATATTTAGCTAACCTTTGTATCGTCAAATTATAGTCATTAAGTGCCTCTTTAATCAAATTAGCTCTAATCTGGGTGATTTTATCAGCATTGACTTCCTTAAATATCTTATGATTTTCCTCAGTGGTTAAATTAAGCGTGCGTGTTGAGGCGTGTTGAGGGGACGGTCCTTTTATCACACATTGATGTGTTAAAACAACCGTCCCCTTAACGCACTTATCTTCGTGACTAAGCGATGCCAAGCTGATAGAAATACCTTTCGCACCATGGGCTTAAAGTGTGGAACGATGCGATCAGATGGACCTTCAGCGGAATAGCGATAAACAACATACTCACTAGTGATTACCTTTAACTCTAAACGTAGTTCCGGATAAAGACCTACAAGTCTCTGATAATAATCATACGGTGTCTCATGAATTTGCCGAGGGCACTTTTTCCAGTTTCCCCACCGGAGTAATTGACCGTAGGCCAGATCAACTGTCATGTGACCAGGTAGAAAGAGTAAGATAAAATACCCGATTTCTTTTATCTTTCTTAAGACTAAACTATAAAGCTCTCGCCAGTATTATTCTCAATGTACAAGGGAAGAAGATTGAGGAAAATAGCAACGATTATCCAGGTTATCCTGTGACATTTTTTCTCATGTTACGACATTAATCCTCCGTTTTATATATTTTCGCACAAGGAAGTATTATAGTTCCTTAGGTAGATGAAGTCAACCCCTAAATCTAGGAAAAGGAACATATTCCATAAACAACCAGTTTGAAGGTTAAATTTTTAGTAACCAAAATTAAGGGAAGGATACGCCCATCTCTTTAGATGATTTACCATTATTTCGCCTTGTGTAACGTTAATAAAGGACAGTAATCTGGAGCGATTATCTGCCCTTCTTTATGTACAGTCAGAGTTCTTTTTTGTCACTGTTATCTGTACTCATTATTTACTTATTTTGAAATAATCCATAACGGAAGTCTCCACAAAGCCACAGGACTTATAGAGATTTAAAGCATTGCTATTGTTAGCTGCAACTTGAAGCATAATATCCTTTGAATTTGTTTTCTTTAGCTTGTCTATGGCTCCAATCAAGATTTCTCTTCCATAACCCTTACCTCGATAATCAGGTAACACTCCTAAACCAAAGATACCACCTACATCATTACTATTACTTACTTCCAAACGGACTTTTCCAATGATTTTCATGTCGACTTCAGCTAGGTAAGTAACCATGCCGCACTTTTCATCGTCCTCTGGCATTATTATATCTTCTTCTTTAAATTCAACCTCAGAATATATTGAATCCTGATACGCAATTTCCCTTGCATCCTTATTGTCAGCTTTCCTTAGAGCTACTTTATTTTGTAATCTATCTTGTTTTGCATTTCGACTTAAAAGCATCTCATACTCCGTGAGTTCATACCTGGCTTCCGTTGACTTGATAAATTCTTGCCCTGAAACAGAATTATTATCACTAAGTAACAGCATATTTTGAACTTTTCTTTTAACCCATTCATCGTTCACTAGCCGAAATAACCTTCGAAATACACCTTTCCTCCGGAACTCCGGGTGCACCATCCCATTTACTTCTAAAGTAACTCCACCGAAGTAGCCTATACCTATATAACCGATCAGTTCAGTATTGCTATAATACAGAAACTCATTGATATCCTTTAAAGCTCCTTTTTCTCCTTCAGCCCTACTTAACTTATAATCAATTTCAAGCTTTAAGCTTGTTTTATCTACTTCAAAGCAAAGCTTTTGTAGCTTATTAATATCAGCATAATCATGGTGATCTATATTTTGTTTTAACTTAATATAGGAATTTATCATCTCTAGCATGTCTTATTTTCATTCCTTTCTTATCCATAACTTCCGTGGTCGCTTTGGAATTAATGCACCGGTCGGCTCATCTGTGGGACAGGGGGACAGGTCCCTTGTCCCAATAATCATCTCTTCTGATACTATTGTGCCGTCACGAGCAAAAAGGAAATCAACCTTTTGGTTGTGTTTAAAGGTTGATTTTGTGGCTGTTTCAATGGCGAAGCAGATATAGTCTTTAATATCAGCTCGACAGCAACCATCACCATCGCTAGTACATAAGGTTCATAGTAGTATCCAATAAATAAGGCTATCACTCTAAATCATCTCCTTGATACTATTGTAGCCTTCAAGGAAGAACAAAATCAACCGTTCGGTTGATTTTAAAGGTTGATTTATACTTACAATAGGTTTACCAGATAAAGCCAGAACACAAACAGTATAAAAGCCATACTCCAACCCGTATAGAAGAAGCGAATGAATCTGTTCTTCTTATGGCGCCAGAAGTAGACGGTCGCCAATATCCCTAGTAACCCAACCATTGACATAGCCCAGCTCACAACTTTTAACTGTGTCATCAGAAGCATGGTATCCACACCGATAGATGAAATAATCATACCACACATCAACGCAAATAGAACGAAGAGTACAATTCCGGGTAACATTACAAGCCTAGAAAGGATCCCATTCTCGTCCTGGTCTTCTCGCTTTTTCCAACTCCAAATGAGTAGCACTGACGATACAATAAATCCAAGGCTAGAAAAACCACCAAACAACACTACGACGATTGTTTGCCATCCTCGATATTCATACCATGAGGTACGTAAATACGATACAGAACTATTCCCAGAAAGGTACGCTTTCCCTTCTTTCTCAATAAGTTTTACATATCCTAGTTGCTTAGTACGATAATAATTCTCTCCTACAGGAATAAGCGCTTCCCCATCCAGTTCAAATCCTTCTACTATATTTCCTGTTATATGAATTGTCTTCTCTGGCAAGGCAAGATTGATAAATTTCTCAGGCTGATTAAAGGAAGACCAGGTCGAAACGTAGTAACCACTGATATCAGTTGAAGCTTTACTGCTGTAAATTTCTAAGTCTTTTTCCCTTCCTAATAGCTGCTCAGTTGCTTTTTGGATGATACCTTCTAAGCTCTTCTTGGGCGGGGGGGTATTAATGGAAATAAAAACCCCGGTCTCTTGTTCTGGATAGATTATAATCCAAGAATGGAAATTGGTTGTTTCTCCTTTTTTATCGTAATATAAACTTCCATTCCGACTATAACGGTTCCACGTATAGCCGATACCTTGAAATTCTGGATCCATGGTAAAGTGCTGTTTAAACATCTCTGACTTTTGCTTTTCCCCAAGGATCGTGGAAGAATGGTTCATTAAATAGATCATATACTTGCTCATATCTACCGCAGTTGAGGTCACGGAGCCCTCTGGATACATATTAATAAAGGGTTCCAATCTTTCCGCACCATCAGGCCCATAACCTTTTGAAATAGAAGGTGTCAGTAGTGTGTCAAGTTTAAAGGTCGTATTTTGCATTTCCAACGGAGTAAAGATCGCTTCTTCAGCATAATCATAAAATGGTTTTAGTGTGATGCTTTCTATGACATACGCTGCTAGTGCAATGCCATAATTGGAATAAGATCTAACTTCTCCAGGCTTGAATACTTGATCGGGGATATTGGTTCTGACTCCTTTGCTCAGTGGCTCAGCCTTGTTGGCCTCACGAACGATCATTCCAGAAATCACATCTTCAAAGCCCGCGGTATGCGTCAATAACTCCTTCATGGTGATGGGGTAAAGGAATTTTGGGAAGTCAGAGTCAAGATAAGTGGAGATCGGTTCATCCATCTCAAGCTTGCCTTGCTCAACTAACTGCATCGCAGCTATAGCTACAAACGTTTTCGAGATTGACCCAATTCGAAAGGCGGTATTTGCTTCATCTGCCTTAATCCCCAGCTCTTCATCTGCATACCCATACCCTTTACTTAAGACAACTTGCCCTTCCTTAACTATTGAGACGATCGCACCTTTTACCGCTTCTTCCTGGACAAGTCTACTCACTTCCCGGTCTACAAGATCAGTAACTCCCTCAGTAGAATGACCAGCATAGACTGTTTGTGAAAAACTCAGGCAAATAGATAGGCTCAGTATAGCAACAATCAACTTAGAATATTTTCTCATGCTAAAATCCATCTCCTTTCTCGCTGATTTCATCTTAGCAAATCAGTCTTAAATGATACTGAGAGTTTTCTTAAATCCAGCATAAATCAAATAAGTGTGCGCTCTATCCAAAAAAAGGAGGGTATGCACCTAGTAACGGTGTATATCCCTCCTTTGATATCCTGTCATGTTAGGCCTAATAAAACTATTGTGTCATATATATCTTATTTTGTTTATCCTTTGTATAAATTCTTTAATGCTACTTAACAGAAGAACCACACTCTGCATCACAAGCACACCAGTTATCAAAAAAATTGCATACCTCACGCTGCGCTGAGGCCAACCCTTGAAACGAAGTTCGCAAGATTGCACCAACCTTTAATAGTCTTTTAAAATACTCATTTCAAATAGACTCCAGTAGCAATTACCAACCTTCCTTGCATCCCGCAGAAGTCCTTCTTTGACAAATCCAACTTTTTCGTAACATCTAATAGCCGGAAGGTTAAAGTCAAAAACGCCAAGGCTTATCCTATATAGACCAAACTCTTCAAAACCAATCCCTATTATCGTTTGTAATACAAACTGTCCGGTTCCCCTTCCCCTAAAATCCCGTTCACCAATCAAAAATCTTCCTACTCTACCTGATTTATTTTTTCTATCAACCTTTCCCAATTCGATCATGCCAATACTATGATTATTCTCACCCTCAACAATCTTGTAGACAAATGTGTCCGAGGTCTGCTCGTTTACTCCACGAGAAAAATATGTATGAAGTTGCTCTTCGGTTAATGGGTATTCAAATATGGGGCCTGCCCATTGCAACAGAAATTCTGGTGTGGTACTTTTGTTCCAGTCAAGCACTTTAACGAAGTCATCCCGTGTCATATACTCGAGTCTTATCATACAACTCTCTCCCCGTTCAAATTGTCTCTTATTGTATTCGATCGCATAATCTGTCTATTTTGCGAAGTGGGAATCCAAAAAAGCAATAATTTGATCCCTATAGTACTTGTTACTGAATGCCAGAACTTTTTCAACAATTAAATGATCTGTTTCCTCGACAATCCAGAGCTCCTTAATCTCTAATAATCCTTTTTCACACAAACTGAAAGCTCTTCCACCTAGCTGAAGAGCATCTTTAAATGATAAATGTTAGCGAATCTTCCATACCTTTATTATCATATTTTTTTAGTACCGTGTCCAACTTAATACGGCACATCCACCAAAACTTTAAGCCCCAAATACCACATGGTATCAGGGGCTTAAAGTCCACCCGCCAACCTTTTTATTCGGGTAACAAACTAATACCTAAGAGTAATAACCCTGATAACCCGACGAATATCAACTCAACCTTAAATTTGTCTACAATTTTTCTGATCATCACATTATCCCCTCCTCGCTGAAATGCCAGTGCTCAATTCGCTCTGCTCAGTAAGGGACTGTCATGATTTAAGAAATTCTCCCCACTCCTGATAGATAGTTTCCTCTGATTTATTAAATATTTCTTCATAATTGCCTTTTCCTGATGCATAAGCAAGTACTTTTTCCCAGCCGTACGTTTTATCTAGATACTCAATATATTTGTAAGAAAAGGCATAGCCCCCCATTTCACCGAACTTCAATCCATTTTCCGTGTGCATGTCACTTATGGATGGAACTGGATGAGAATTAAGTTCATTCTGTTCAGGTTTCTGTTGGGCGAGATAAGTGGCAAGACCATTATCCCAGAAATATGACAAATCAGGATTTATTCGGTAAACAATCGCATGAACTAATTCGTGAAGAGTAGCCGTTAAGATCGTATCATGGGTATGACCTTTAACCGGTGTATAGGGTGAAACCATCATGATATTCCCGTTATGGCTGTCTCCTATATGCCACGATGGGGCAATGGCCAGTGTAATAAATCCAGCTTCTCGGATTGCTAGTTGTTTTTGGGTTTTATAGATATATACTTCTGTTGGGATATCGCTTTGATATTCCATTTTAGTACGAATCTCATCCGACTTAGCTTTGAGTAGATCAAAAACTTCCTTCGCTCCTTTTTCATCACCTGGCTCATAATAGAGTGAAATATTCTTATCAACAATGGTTTTATTTCCTATAGGTTTGAGGAAAAAAACTGGCAGTGTCTGAATAATAGCAAGAGCAAGGACTGCGATAACTACAATTAATGTTTTGTTGGTTTTACTTTTCTTTTTCATTTCTCATTTCTCCCTTTCTATAGATGAGATACATCATAATTTCTATACAAATTAGTTAGTTTCTAATGCGTCTAAAGGCTCCCCAACCTATATTTCCTCCTTTTTCTAACGGCTCCATTGTCTAAGACCTCCATTATTCAGGTATGGTGCAAACACGTAGAACAGCCCCCTTTAGTACCCCTTGCAATTAATATAACAAAGGATACTTAAATGAGGCTGTTGTTAATCTTAAATCCAGCTTAAATTTCTAGGAACGACCGACCCCTCTATTGATCTCCAACTCAGGTCATAGGCGAAGCCCAATTCCGTGTTGTTTTAGCCACTTTTTCCTCTCCTTGTAATCAGGAATGAAGCTTTCAACCAATTGCCAGAAATCCTTAGAGTGGTTCATGATTTTCAGGTGACAAAGTTCATGAACCACGACATAGTCCACAATCAACGTTGGGGCCATTACAAGCCTCCAATTCAGATTAATGTTGCCTTTTCTTGAGCAACTTCCCCACCTAGTTTTCTGATCCTTAAGTTTTACCTCATTATAATCCAAAGCCAATCGATCTTTATAAAACGCTAATCTACTATGAAAAAGTTCCTTTGCCTGAACTACGTACCAACGTTCTAACGCTTTGTGGATTTCCCCCTGTCGTTTGTCCAATGGCAGGTTTTTGTTAATGTAGACTAGAAATTGTTCATTCTCAAAAGTTACCCGTGTGTAGCGGCTATTATACTCTGACAGTCTAAGGGTGAAGTCCTTCCCTTGGAATGGTAGCTTCAGACCGCTTACAAGCTCCCGTTCTGCGCTTATCTGCTCATGGCGTAGTTTAAAGCCCTCGACCTTGTTGAAAATCCATTCCCGCTTATTTTCAACCACGGGAATAATTTTGTGGTCACCAACACCTAATGGAGCGACAACCTTTACCCCATCAATACCGACAGTAATAGTAACGTACTTGGCCCTTTTACTTTTTCTAATTGAATAAGGAATTATCGTAGAGCCAATTTTTAGGGTTAGCATCTTCTCAATTCAAACATTTTCATAGTTTCCTTCCCGCATCATTTTATCACAAGCAAGTCCTTCAAAAACCCTTCACTGCCTGTTTGACTAAACAAAAAGTCAATCCCGTAGTATGAAGCAGTCCCCATCACAACAGCCCAAGCAAGAACACTGAAGGTCATCCAGAATGTAATCTGCTTCCGTGTCCCTCCGAAGCCCATAGCTAAGATTGCACCCAGGTGACTCCCGATTAAGAAGGGAGAGACAAGGGCCAAACCCGGGAGACCATACCGATTCCAAATACTTGAGGCCCGTTTTCCTCTTTTTTCTGAAGCCGCTTTTCCTTTTTTCTCGTTACGCTTTTGCAACCAAGCTTTTACATGATCCATCATCAATATTACGAGCCAAATTGTCAGGATATTGCCTGAGAATGCGATGATTGTAACGGGAAAAGCGGAAAGCCCTGCAGCCACTCCGAGAGGAATAACTCCTACGACTTCGAAAAAGGGAGTCGCTGCTAGTATGAAAACTACTAAATAGGCGAAATAAATGCTCATCTTTTTTCCTCCAATGAACCCGCAGTCTAGATTTAATCGAAAAACTCTTTGGGATGTTAAAAGCCACGGTGACTTTCTGTGCAGTTTGAAGTACCTAAGCAAACTTGATATGCTTGTAGCATAATACTTATTAATAATATGTGTCAATCTTCTAGACTTCTTGCATGATGCACCTGAAAACGACTCAAGAAATAATCTTGAACTAGATTTCTACTGCCATATATTTCAACCATAAAGGGGCTTATAATTAGAGTAAATTACCATAAAATGAACGAGTTCAGCATAGACCTTGCATAATTCCTCATAATCATCAAGGATAGCTTCTCTTATTATTATATTCATGCTTACGCCTCTTTCGAAATTTATGGCTATTTCTAACCCTCAATCTTCCCCATTATTGTCGCACATTAAGTCACTTCGCCAAACATAAATTATATCCCTTTATGAAATTTCATTTAGTTCCAACTGCTTCCACCTTATAACACAACTCCTGTTGAGATATGATATATTAGAAACATATTTTGTTTTGCGAGGCGAGAGTAGATAGCAGACGTGGAAAATAATCAATAAATACCTTTATAATGGAGGAAATCTGATGGAAACCGAATTTATTGAAATACTAGGTGCTAGAGAAAATAATCTGAAAAATGTCAGTCTGAAAATACCCAAACGTAAGCTAACGCTTTTTACTGGAGTTTCGGGTTCAGGAAAATCATCCATTGTATTTGATACGATAGCACAAGAAGCAGGTCGAGAGCTAAATGAAACCTTTAGTAACTTTGTGCGAACCTTTCTGCCGAAGTATGGGCGACCAGACGTTGATTCGATTTCTAACTTATCAACGGCCATTGTCGTTGATCAAAAAAGACTAGGGGGGAATTCACGCTCGACTCTGGGTACAATTACGGACATTAACTCATTATTGCGGTTGCTTTTTTCCAGGATGGGTGAGCCAAATATTGGCCTCTCCTTTAACTTCTCCTTCAATGACGTACATGGCATGTGTCCAACTTGTGAAGGCATCGGCCGAATCATGACCTTGGATCTAGAAAAGGCCTTAAATACAGAAAAATCATTAAACGATGGCGCAATTTTACTTCCGGGATTCGGTGTAGGCACGTGGCAATGGAAAATGTATGCCAATCACGGCTTCTTCGACAATGACAAGAAGATAAAGGACTATACTTTAGATGAGTATGATAAATTGGTTCACGCAAAACCTGAAAAGGTTCTGATTAACATCATGGATGGCGAAATGAATTCCACCTATGAGGGACTTATAGGAAGGTTCACTCGCCAAAACATCAAAACAGATCGGGAAAAATCCCAAGCCAATCAGAAAAAGATTGAAGCCTTTACGTCCATCCAACCCTGTGGCGATTGCCATGGAAAAAGGTATAACGAAACAGCTCTATCTTCAAAAATACTGGGATATAGCATTTATGATATGACCTCGATGCAAATTGATGAATTGCTTGAATTATTGAAGAAAATAGATGATAAAGCATTTGCTCCAATTGTGCAAAGCATCCTTGAACGGCTAGAGAACTTAATTAATATCGGACTAGATTATTTGAGCCTTACCAGAGAAACCTCTACGTTGTCGGGCGGTGAATCGCAGCGCGTCAAAATGGTCAAACATTTGTCGAGTAGTTTAACGGACGTTATGTATATTTTTGATGAACCAAGCATTGGGCTTCACTCAAGAGATGTCCATAGGCTAAACGAGTTGCTCCTAAAAATCAGAGATAAGGGAAATACCGTCATCGTAGTTGAACATGACCCCGATGTTATAAAAATAGCCGACCATATTGTGGATGTCGGCCCAAAGGCCGGCTCACAGGGCGGAAGTATCGTGTTTGAGGGCAGCTTTGACGATTTGAAACAGGCAGATACCTTGACAGGAAATTTTCTAGGAAAAAAACTTGAACTTAACGAGAAGCCTAGGATAAGCCATGAATTTTATGAAACAAAGAAAAGCAGTCTTCACAATCTAAAGAACGTGAGCCTGCAAATACCTAAAGGTTTGTTTACAGTAGTCACGGGTGTCGCTGGTTCGGGTAAGAGTACTATAGTCAATGAGGCTTTTATAAAAGACTATCCTGAATCAGTTGTGATTGATCAAGGCGCTGTAAGTGCTAACATTCGATCTAATTCAGCCACCTATACAGGAATAATGGATTTAATTCGCCAGATCTTTGCCGATGAGAATAAGGTAAGCGCTGGGCTTTTCAGCTATAACTCCGAGGGTGGTTGCCCTAATTGTGGCGGAACAGGATTTATTGAAACTGACCTCTCGTTTATGGACGCCATGAAAACTGTTTGCGAAGATTGTGGGGGAAAGCGATATAAGAAGGACGTTTTAAGTTATCAATATAAGGGCAAAAATATAGTCGATGTTATGGAAATGAGCATAACAGAAGCCAATGAGTTTTTTGAGCATAAGGAGATTATGAAAAAACTGAAAAGTATCATTGATGTAGGGCTTCAATATATGACCTTGGGGCAACCACTGAACACTCTCTCTGGTGGCGAGTGCCAACGATTGAAGCTTGCCAAGGAATTAAACAAAAAAGGCAACATCTATATTATGGACGAGCCCACAACAGGGCTTCATATGTCGGACATAACCAATATTCTATTGATTATTGACCGGCTTGTAAAAAAAGGAAACACCGTAGTAGTAATTGAGCATAATCTTGATATTATCAGACGCGCCGACTGGATTATCGACATGGGACCGGACGGTGGAAATCGAGGTGGCGAGATTCTTTATAGTGGGAATCTGATGGGGTTGAAGGAATGCAAACGGTCTATAACTGGAAAATACCTTTAAAACCCGATGTTCGTTCCTATCGGTTGGGGAAATTGAACTAAAAAAGTTGTTCCATCTGAGCCCGTCTTAACGTCTATTTGTCCACGATGCCTATGAGCAATGCTGTAACACATTGGCAAACCCAAACCAGTGCCACTTTCTTTAGTTGTGAAAAATGGAGTCCCCAGTTTCGATATATGCTCTGGATTAATACCTGTTCCTTCATCTCTAACACTAAGAACAATGTTATGCCCATCCAAGAATGTTTTAATAGTAAGGCAGCCATCTGGGTGCATTGCATCGAGACCGTTACGAGCAAGGTTTAACACCAGTTGAGTAATCTCATTTGTGTCAATATCCAGTTCAGTAATATCACCTGGTTCAAAGATACACTTTTTCCCTTGGGTATAGGCATCTGCTAGTAGTAAGGGAAATATGTTATCTAACAACTTGTTTAAGCATTCTCGTTTCAACTTTGTCGGTTTAATCTTGGCCAGAGATAAAAAATCGGTGATTATCGTGTTGGCTCTATCAAGTTCCTCTATCATTAGGTCGAAATAGCTTTTGTATGTATGTAAATCAGGTTTGACCTGAAGCATTTGGAGAAAACCTCTTATTGTAGTCATAGGATTTCTAACTTCGTGCCCTAGACCGGCTGCTAATTGGCCTATGATGTTAAGTCGTTCTAATTTATCTACTTCAAGTTCAATTCGTTCCCTTTTCTTAATCTCTTGCTTTAGCTCCTTTGTTCTAACATCGATCATACTTTGAAAGTCTATCAATTCCATTTTCATATCTACATATTGTTCCCAATCTTCAATGCTATAGAATCTTGCGATAACCATATAACGCTCTCCAATCTGCCACAATACTGTTTTATAGAACCATGAAGTAGAAACTTTACTCGATACTACTTAGCCCATAACCTTCTTTTTCCATATAATAAATGAAAAACCCTTTAAATATTTTCTCTAAATACAATGGAATTCTAACAATCCACTCTTTAACTAAAAAAACATAAAGCGTTGGTGTGAGAATTTCGATCTTCTCAACCAACGCTTTAAATAGTTTCTTTATATTAACCGCCTTGGAGTGGTAAATTTTCAGATACTTGACTAAGTCTATTTGCCGGAGGATACATTATTACAGTTCTGCCGATATAATTACCCCTAATCACTAGGATTTATCCTGATTCCGTTATTACCTGAACAGGCCAGTACGGTCTATTACAAACCTAGTCTCCAGATTAATCTGACAATTGGGATAAATTTGGCGCCAATTGTTTTTTTGCCATTCGCCGGGGTATTTCACCCTAAACTTTTCGCCTAAACCAACAGTGTCGGAATTTAGTGACTGCAGTTTGATGAAGAGGTTACCGATCCTTTTCTGAATTTCTGCTTCTGCATGACTCGAAATATCGTTTTTAACCTCTTCTGTTATTTCCGTTTTTCGATTGGTCTCCACAATTACTCCGGAAAC